>NZ_JAVDPW010000012.1:0-207057 GCF_031453975.1 Inquilinus ginsengisoli | reverse complement strand
CCTCGGCAAAGCGGAAACGTCAACGCCTACCGACGCACCAAAGGCGGCAGGCCCGAGATCAAACGCGCCCTCTTCATGGCCGCAATGGCCGCCAGAAACCACCACCCCACACTCAGGCCCTTCTTCCTCAAACTCGTCGCCAACGGCAAAAAGAAGCTCGTCGCCCTCACTGCCGTCATGCGCAAGCTCATCATCATCGCCAACGCCAAGCTCAGACAGCAACATCAACTGAGTTGATGACGAAATCGGGATTGTGAGTCCGGCGCCCTACTTCCTTGCCCGCAGTGTCGGGAACAGGATGACGTCGCGGATCGAGGCGGAGTTGGTCACCAGCATCACCAGCCGGTCGATGCCGATGCCCATGCCGCCGGTCGGCGGCAGGCCGTATTCCAGCGCGGTGACATAGTCGCGGTCCATCATCTGGGCCTCGTCGTCGCCGGCGTCGCGGGCCGCGACCTGGGCCGCGAACCGCTCATACTGGTCCTGCGGGTCGGTCAGCTCGGAGAAGGCGTTGCCCAGCTCCCAGCCATTGGCATAGGTCTCGAACCGTTCGGTCAGGCGCGGGTCGGTGCGGTGCGCCTTGGCCAGCGGCGAGATCTCCTTCGGCATGTCGGTGACATGCGTCGGCTGGATCAGCGTGTGCTCGACCGTCTCGCCGAACACCAGCTCGACCACCTGGCCCCAGTTCTCGCGGCCGCTGACCTTCAATTGCAGGCCGCGAGCGGCTTCCCGCGCGGCCTCGGCGCCCTCGATCGCGAGGAAGTCGACCCCGGTCGCCTCCTTCACCAGCTCGGTCATCGGGGCGCGGCGGTACTGGCCGCCGAACTCGATCTGGTGCTCGCCATAGGTGACCGTGGTGCCGCCGGTCGCGGCCTTGGCCGCGGCGGCGAAGATGTCCTCGGCCAGCGCCATCATGTCGGTGTAGTCGGCATAGGCCTGGTACAGCTCGAGCATGGTGAATTCCGGATTGTGCCGGGTCGAGATGCCCTCGTTGCGGAAGTTGCGGTTGATCTCGAACACCCGTTCCGACACGCCGCCGACGATCAGCCGCTTCAGGTACAATTCCGGCGCGATGCGCAGGTACAGCTCCATGTCGAGCGTGTTGTGATGCGTCACGAACGGCTTGGCCGAGGCGCCGCCCAGGATCGGGTGCAGCATCGGGGTCTCGACCTCGAGGAAGCCGCGGTCCTGCATCAGGCGGCGGATGTCTGCGACGATCCGGCTGCGGGCGCGGAAGGTCTCGCGGCTCTCCTCGCTCATGATCAGGTCGAGATAGCGCTGGCGGTAGCGCGCCTCGACATCGGTCAGGCCGTGATACTTCTCGGGCAACGGCAGCAGCGTCTTGGCCAGCAGCGTGACGTGCTGGGCGTTGATCGTCAGCTCGCCGCGCTTGGTGCGGCGGATGAAGCCCTCGACCCCGATCAGGTCGCCGATGTCGAGCAGCCCGACCATCGCCTGGGTCGCCGAGTCGGCATAGTCCTTGTGGCAGAACACCTGGATCTTGCCGGTGACGTCGTGCAGGTCGATGAACATGCCGCTGTTGCGGTAGGCGCGGATGCGGCCGGCGATGCGGACCACCTCCTCCGGCTTCTCGGCCTCGGCCGGGAGATCGGTGTGGCGCGCCTGCAAACCGGCGGCGTCGGCGGTCTTCTCGTAATGGTAGGGGTAGGGCTCGATCCCCTGGGCCCGCAGCGCGCGCAGTTTGTCCAGCCGCGGCGTCTTCAGCGGGTTGTCGGCATCGTCGTGCGGGGCGCGGACGCTCTCGACGCTGTCGGACATATCGGGGACTCCACGGACAAGAAGGTATGACGGACAAACGGGGATCGCGTCCTCTACCCGTCACCATACGGGGGTGCAAGCCGCTTCGCGCGCATGGCCTATCCCCGGGATCGCGGGCCATCGGTTTTCGATGTTAGAATGTTTCACAGTCGTTTATGAGAATTGAAGTCATATATCCATATGAAAAGCCGGCAGCGAAACCGACCGGCGACCGAGAGCAGTGAGGGCCGTTCGAGATGATCCAGAGCGTTTCCCGCGTGACCACGCTGGCGCTGACCGTCGCCGCCATCGGTCTGGGCGCCTGCACCGACACCACCCCCTGGGCCTATCCGACCGAGCCGAGCGCGGTGGCGCAACGCAGCGTGACGGTCGAGAGCGCCCCGGTGGCCATCGCCCCCGCCCCTCGGATCATCGGGGCCGCGCCGCCCGCGGCTACCTACGTCGAACCGCAGCCGGTGGCCCCTCCGCCGGCAGCCCGGGCGGTGCAGGCCCAAGCCCCCATCACCTATTCCACCCCGCGCGTGGTGACGGTGGCGCCGGCCCCGGTGGGGGTGCAGCCGATGGCCCCGGTGCAGCGCGTTGTGACAGCCCCGGCCACCGTGGTGGTCCCGGCGGGCCCTGTGCTGGTCGAGAAGAGCGGGCTGATCGACGTCGTGCTGTCCGACAACAAGGGCCGGACCGATGGCGTGATCCTGAAGGACGACACGGTGATCCGCTTCTCGCCCGACTTCGCCGCGGCGATGGACCCGGACGGCAGCCGCCTGGCGCCAGGCCGGCCGATCGTGGTGCGCGGCAATTGGGGCGGCAACCGCCGCAAGGCCCAGGTGCTGAACGCGGTCGAGATGGGCACCGACATCTATTCGCTGGTCACCCTGGCGCCCTACGCCTACTGACGCCCGGGGCCGCGACGGTTAGGCCGCGGCGGGCCGTAGCCCAGCCAGCGGTTCAGATCCTCGGGATCGACATAGCGCTGCCAGTCGGCGGCGGTCTCGAACGGCGTGTCGGGATAGATCGCCACCAGGACGCGGTCGACCATGCCTTGCGACCCGGCGAAGGGCAGCATCAGCCGGTGGTAGCCGAAGCCCCGGAACGGGAAGCGGAAGCGGCGATGGCTGTAATGCGGCGCCCGCTCGGCGACCACCTGGCGATAGGCGGCCATCGCCTCGGCCCGGATCTCATCGGCATAGAGCTCGTCGACATAGCGTCCCGCGAGGTCGCGCCCGGCGAGGTGGCTGAGGCGGCTGCCGACCACGCGATACCGCGCGCGCAACGGCCGCGGCTCGATGTCGACGATGGCGAGGTTGGCGATCCACGGGCTGAAGCTGGCCGGCACCAGCTCCTGCTCCGACGGCAGCGGCGCCGCGCCGCACAGCCGGTGCCACAGCAGCAGCAACGCCGCCAGATCGGGATGGTCGGTGGTCTCGCTCTCCTCCTCCCGCACGCGACGGGCGAAGATGAGATGGGTGACGAAGGACGTCAGCAGTCGCTGCATCGGGTGGGAAAATTGTTCACGACAACGATGAATATGGAGTCGAGCGGGCGCAGAACCAATTCGCCCTTTGAGCAATGCATGTCTTCGCCCCGGAATAGCCCAGCCTCCCCGGCCCCGCATAGGCCCGCGAGCCCCGGGTTGACATGGCGGCGGCATCGTTGGTGGATGCGGTCCGCTTCTTGCCGAGGCCTTGTGCTTTGATGACCCGTCCGCTGCCCCCCCTGCCGATCGACACGGCCCTGCCGGCGCTGCGCGAGGCGCTGGCAGCGCGCGGCTGCGCCGTGCTGCAGGCGCCGCCCGGCGCCGGCAAGACCACCCGGGTACCGCTGGCGCTGCTGGGCGAATCCTGGCTGGGTGACGGCAAGATCGTGATGCTGGAGCCGCGGCGGATCGCGGCGCGCGCCGCCGCCGGCCACATGGCGTCGCTGCTGGGCGAACGGGTCGGCGACACCGTCGGCTACCGCATCCGCATGGACCGCAAGGTCGGGCCGACCACCCGGATCGAGGTGGTGACCGAGGGCATCCTGACCCGGATGCTGCAGGACGACCAGGCGCTCGAAGGCATCGGCGCCTTGATCTTCGACGAGTTCCACGAGCGCAGCCTGAACGCCGATCTCGGCCTCGCCTTGGCGCTGGAGACCCGGGGCGCGCTGCGCGACGACCTGCGCCTGCTGGTGATGTCGGCGACGCTGGATGGCGGCCCGGTGGCGCGGCTGCTGGGCGACGCCCCGGTGGTGACCTCGGAGGGCCGCGCCTTCCCGGTGGAGACCCTGCACCGCCCGCCCCACGCCGGCGAGGCGATCGAGGACGCGGTGGCGCGGGCCGCGCGCGACGCCCTGGCCGAGGAGAGCGGCAGCCTGCTGATGTTCCTGCCCGGCGCCCGCGAGATCCGCCGGGTCCAAGCCAAGCTGTCGGGGCTGGGCGACGGCGTGATCGTGGCGCCGCTCTACGGCGACCTGACCGGCGCGGCGCAGGACCAGGCCATCCGCCCGGCGCCCGCGGGGATGCGCAAGGTCGTGCTGGCCACCAACATCGCCGAGACCAGCCTGACCATCGAGGGCGTGCGGGTGGTGATCGACAGCGGCCTGGCCCGGGCGCCGCGCTTCGACCCGCGCACCGGCATGAGCCGGCTGGAGACGGTGACCATCGCCCGCGCCGCCGCCGACCAGCGCCGCGGCCGCGCCGGGCGCACCGAGCCGGGGGTGTGCTGGCGGCTGTGGGCCAAGGCCGGCGAGGGCGCCATGGCGCCGTTCGCACCGCCGGAGATCCTGGTGGCGGACCTGGCGCCGCTGGCGTTGGAGCTCGCCTTGTGGGGCGGCGGCGACCTGGCCTGGCTGGACCCGCCCCCCGCCGCCGCCCTGGCCCAGGCGCGGGAGCTGCTGGCCGATCTCGGCGCCCTCGATGCCGCCGGGCGGCCGACACCGCACGGTAAGGCGATGGCCCGGCTGCCGCTGCATCCGCGGCTGGCCCACATGGTGCTGCGCGCCAAGGCCGAACGGATCGGCGGCGTGGCGGCGGACCTCGCGGCGATCCTGGAGGGCCGTAAGCCGGTGGCCGAGACCGACCTGCGCGCCTCGGTCGAGGCGCTGCGCCGTGGCGGCCGCGACGATCCTGCGATCTCCAGGCTGCGCGAGGCCGCGCGCGACATCGCCAGGCGCTTCGACCTCGGCCCCGGCGGCGGGCCGGAGGATGCCGGCGCCCTGCTGGCCCTGGCCTATCCCGACCGGGTGGCGCGGCGCCGACCGGGCGTGCGCGGCAGCTTCCTGCTGGCCAATGGCCGCGGCGCCTCGGTGCGCGAGACCGACCCGCTGGCCGGCGCCGACACTCTCGCCGTCGCCGAGACCGACGATGCCGGGCGCGAGGCCCGCATCCTGGCCGCCGCG
The DNA here is from genome assembly GCF_031453975.1 of Inquilinus ginsengisoli. Classification (NCBI taxonomy): domain Bacteria; kingdom Pseudomonadati; phylum Pseudomonadota; class Alphaproteobacteria; order Rhodospirillales; family Rhodospirillaceae; genus Inquilinus; species Inquilinus ginsengisoli. The sequence continues at coordinate 201,903 of NZ_JAVDPW010000012.1, read as the reverse complement.
CCGCTGGACACCGCGGCCTTGGAGGCGGTGCTGGGCGACCGCATCGCCTGGGTCGAGAGCGTCACCTGGGATGCGACGGAGCAGGCGGTGGCCGCCCGCCGCCAGCGCCGGCTCGGCGCCCTGGTGCTGGCCGATGCCGCCCTGCCGAAGCCGGCGCCGGAGGCGGTGGCCGCGGCGCTGATGGAGGGGGTGCGGCGGTTGGGCGTCGACGCCCTGCCCTGGCGCGACGGCGCCGTCGCCCTGCGCCAGCGGGTCGGCTTTGCCAGGGTGCTGGAGGGCGAGGTCTGGCCCGACTGGTCGGATGCGGTGCTGGCGGAGACGCTGGCGGAATGGCTGGGGCCGCACCTCACCGGGATGCGGCGCCGCAGCGACCTCGACCGGCTGGACCTGGCCCAGATCCTGGCGACGGGTCTGGGCTGGGAGCGGCAGCGGGCGCTGGACGCCCTGGCGCCGGCGACGGTGCCAATCCCCAGTGGTCGCCGCGCTGCGCTGGACTATACCGACCCGGCCCAGCCGGTGCTGGCGGTGAAGCTGCAGGAGATGTTCGGCCAAGCCCAGACGCCGCGGGTCGGCGGCGGCCGGGTGCCGATCGCGATCCACCTGCTGTCGCCGGCCGGCCGGCCGCTGCAGGTGACCCGCGACCTCGCCGGCTTCTGGGCCGGCAGCTATGCCGAGGTGCGCAAGGACATGCGGGGCCGCTATCCGCGCCACCCCTGGCCCGACGACCCGCTGGCCGCCCCGGCCACCGCGCGGGCCAAGCCGCGCGGCACCTGAGGCAGCCGCGGGTCCCGGCTTAGATTCGTCCCATCAGAACGAGGATCAGCAGGACGACCACCACCACGCCGAGCAGGCCGCTGGGGCCGTAGCCCCAGCCGCTGCTGTACGGCCAGGAGGGGAAAGCGCCGATCAGCATGAGAATCAGGATGATCAGCAGAATGGTACCGATGCCCATGGCGGCGCTCCTCGCCGTTGTTCTTGGTCTTTTCTCAACAGGGCTTGGGAAATATCGGTTCCCGCCGGGCTTCGGCTCGTCGCGCGATCGCCTATTCGCTCTTCGCCCGCATCGCCACGACACCGATCACCGCCGCCATCGCGAGGCCGGCGGCGAAGCCGATGCCCATGCCCCACAGGCCGATGGTGCCGCTGCCGAGCAGATGGCCGAGCACGGCCCCGGCAATGGCGAGCAGGAAAGGCAGGAAGCAGCCGATCGCAACCATGACGCAACATCTCCGTGGATGCCCCGCGCCGTTAAAGCGGAGTTGCGACCATTCGTCGAGCCCCGATCCCTTGCGCCGGCCGCCGGGGTCGGCCACAAGGACGGGAACTCCCGAGACGGCGACGACCATGGCCCCGCCAGACGCCGAAGACGCGACCCCCTCGCCGCCCCGGCGCGGCCGCTGGCTGCGTCTGCACCTGTGGACGCGGCTGCGCAGCGCCGTGCGCGCCAACGAGATCGCCCTGCCGCTGCTGGCCGCGGCGATCGGCGTGGTCGTCGGCCTCGGCGTCGTGGCCCTGCGCGAGGGGCTGCAGCTTCTCCATGAGCTGCTGTTCGACCTGCCGAGCGGCCAGCGCCTGAGCGCCAGCATCGACACCAGCCCGCTGCTGACCGTGCTGGTGCCGGTGCTGGGGGGCCTGGGCTTCGGCGCGGTGATGTGGCTGATCGGCCGCTGGCGGCCGCGGCCGCCGGTCGACCCGATCGAGGCCAATGCCCTGTATGGCGGCCGGATGTCGCTGCGCGACGGCTTCGTCGTCGCCGGCGCCACCCTGATGTCCAGCGGCGTCGGCGCCTCGGTCGGGATGGAGGCGGGCTACACCCAGCTCGGCGGCGGCATCGCCTCGCGCATCGGCCAGATCTTCCGGCTGCGCCGCGCCGACCTGCGCATCCTGGTCGGCTGCGGCACCGCGGCCGCGATCGCCGCCGCCTTCGACGCGCCGCTGGCCGGCACCTTCTATGCCTTCGAGCTGATCATGGGCGCCTACACCGCGGCGACGCTGGCGCCGGTGGTGGCGGCGGCGCTGACCGCGACGGTGGTCGAGCGCCTGCTGCTGAACGAGGGCCCGTTCCTCGAGGTGACCTGGGACGCCGGCCTGCACGCGCCCGACTACGCGATCTTCGTCGTGATCGGCCTGGCCTGCGCCGGGCTGGGCATCCTGATGATGCAGGGCGTGACCTGGACCGAGGCGGCGATGCGCAAGCTGGCCCTGCCGCAGCTGCTGCGGCCCGCCGTGGGCGGGCTGATCGTCGGGCTGATGGCCCTGCGCTTCCCGGAGGTGCTGAGCTCCGGCCACGGGGCGCTGCATGCCGACCTGACCATGGCGCCGCCCCTCGCCGCGCTGGCCCTGCTGCTGATCGCCAAGACCGCGGCGGCGGCGATCTCGCTGGGCGCCGGGTTCCGCGGCGGCCTGTTCTTCACCTCGCTGCTGACCGGCGCCCTGTTCGGCGGCATCATGGCCCAGCTGACGGCGTTGGCCCTGCCCGGCCATCCGGTCGAGCACCTCGCCTATTCCCTGGTCGGCATGGCGTCGATGGCCGCGGCGGTGATCGGCGGGCCGCTGACCATGACCTTCCTGGCGCTGGAGCTGACCGACGACTTCTCGGTCGCGGTCGGCGTGATGGTCGGGGTGGTGGTCGCCGCTGCCGTGGTGCGGCACCTGTTCGGCTATTCCTTCGCCACCTGGCGCTTCCACCTGCGCGGCGAGGCCATCCGCGGCGCCCAGGATGTCGGCTGGATCCGTGACCTGACCGTGGCCCGGCTGATGCGGCGCGACGCGCGCAGCGTGCCGGAGACCACGACGATCGCCGATTTCCGCAGGCAGTTCCCGGTCGGGTCGACCCAGCGCGTGTTCCTGACCGATGGCGACGGCCGCGCCGCCGGGCTGGCGCTGGTCTCGGACGTCCACAACTCCGACCACGACACCGACGCCGACACCATCGAGATCGGCACGCTGCGCCACGCCGCCGCCTATATGCTGCTACCGGGCCAGAGCATCCGCACCGCGCTGGAGCTGTTCCACGCGGCCGAGACCGAAAGCCTGCCGGTGGTCAGCGACGCGCAGGAGCGGCGGATCATCGGCTATCTCAGCGAGGCCTATTCGCTGCGCCGCTACAGCGAGGAGCTGGAGCGGCGCCGGGCCGAGGATGCCGGAGAGCGCTGGTTCCGCTCGACCGAGTGAGAGCCCGTTCGGAAACGCTACTGGTGCGGCCGTCTGACGGCGGCTTCTGCGCTTCCGGTGCTCACGGACTTTAACGTCCGCTGCGCGCCGGTTCTCGAAGCCACCGCCAGCCGACTCACACCAGCGCATTTCCAAACGGGCTCTGAGGACTTACGGCAACTCACCGCCGGAATGCGGGTCGATCGAATAGGGAAAGGTCTCGGCCAGGAAGCGCGGCTGCGACCGCACCCGGTCGATCCACCGCATCACATGGGGATAGTCGGCCAGCGGCAGGGCTGCCTCCTCCGCCCGGTGGACATAGGCGAACACCGCGATGTCGGCGATGCTGTAGCCCAGCCCCGCCAGCCAGGCGCGGCCGGACAGCTCGCGGTCGAGGATCGCCAGGGTCCGAAGTGATCCCTCGCGCTTGGCCTCGACCAGCGCCGCCGGGCGGCGGGCCAGCTTGCCGGTCATGGTCCAGTGACGCAGCGTCGCCACCGTCGACTGGACATAGTCGCCCTCGAAGGACAGCCATTGCAGCACCTTGGCCTGGGTGAAGCGGTCCTCCGGCAGGTACGGCGTGCCCTCTGCCAGGAAGAACAGGATGGCGTTGGACTCGGCGATGACGCGGCCGTCGTCGAGCCGGATCGCCGGCACCGCGCCGGTCGGGTTGACCGCCAGGTACTCCGGCCGCTGGCCCTCGCCTTCGAAGATGCTGACGATCTCGGTCCGGTAGGGAAGCTGCAGCTGGGCCAGCAGCAGCCGGACCTTGTAGGCGTTCTGCGAGGGCAGGTAGTCGTAGAGGGTGAGCATCACGCAGTCCCCGGGCTTCGATGGCGGTCCCAGGATCATCGCGCCGTGCGGCGCCGCGGGCACTCCGGTTCTTGCGCCGGATTCGACCGCAAGGGATGGAATGCCGCCGGCCGCGGGTTCCGGTAGAGTCTCCCTCGTCATTCTGTGATGAGGGCCGAACCGTGATGGCCGACCTGTTCGACAACCTGCCCAGCCCCGGGCCGCGCGAGGAGACTCTGGCGGAGGGCGCGGTGCTGCTGCGCGGCTTCGCCGGCGACGTGGCCGAGACCCTGCTGGCGGCGGTGGACGCCGTCGCCGCCGCCGCGCCGTTCCGGCACCTGGTCACCCCCGGCGGCTATCTGATGTCGGTGGCGATGACCAATTGCGGCGTGGTCGGCTGGGTCAGCGACCGCAGCGGCTATCGCTACGACACCCATGACCCGACCACCGGCGAGCCCTGGCCGCCGCTGCCCGCCGCCTTCCTCGCCCTGGCGGCAGGTGCGGCCGCCCGCGCCGGCTTTCCCGGCTTCGCCCCCGACGCCTGCCTGATCAACCGCTACGAGCCCGGCACCCGGCTGTCGCTGCACCAGGACCGCGACGAGCGCGACACCGGCGCGCCGATCGTCTCGGTCTCGCTGGGCCTGCCCGCGACCTTCCTGTTCGGCGGGCTGCAGCGCAGCGACCCGACGCGCAAGGTGCGGGTCGAGCATGGCGACGTCGCGGTCTGGGGTGGCCCGGCCCGGCTGGCCTTCCACGGCGTCGCACCGCTGGCCGAGGGCAGCCATGCGCGGGTCGGCCGGCAGCGGATAAACCTGACCTTTCGCAAGGCGCTTTGATCCCGGTAAGAAGGCGGGTCGGCTTGCGGCCGCAACAAGATCAACACGCGATGAGGGACCGGAGACGATGAAGGAGACCTGGCGCTGGTTCGGCCCGAACGACCCGGTGACGCTGGACCATGTCAAGCAGGCGGGCGCGAGCGGCATCGTCACCGCCCTGCACCACCGCCAGGACGGCAGCGCCTGGCCGGCCGAGGAGATCGCCGAGCGCAAGGCGGTGATCGAGGGCGCCGGGCTGGCATGGTCGGTGGTCGAGAGCATCCCGATCCCCGATGTGATCAAGACCGGCGGCGCCGGCGCGGCCGAAGCCATCGCCCGCTTCGCCCAATCGCTGCGCAATGTCGCCGCGGCCGGGGTCACCACCGTCTGCTACAACTTCATGCCGGTGGTCGACTGGACCCGCACCAACCTGCTGTGGCGCCTGCCCACCACCGGCTACGCCCTGCGCTTCGACGCGGTCGACATGGCCGCCTATGACGCCTTCATCCTCAAGCGCCCCGGCGCCGAGGCCGACCACCGGCCCGAGGTGCTGGCCCGCGCCCGCGACCGTGCCGCGGCGATGAGCGAGAGCGAGCGCGCCGAGCTGGAGAAGACCATCATCGCCGGCCTGCCCGGCGTGGCCGGCGCGGTCAACGACCGGGCCGGGTTCGAGCGCCGGCTGGCCCTCTATGCCGGGATCTCGGCGGACGACTTCCGGTCGAACTACAAGGCCTTCCTGTCGGCCGTGGTGCCGGTGGCGGAAGAGGTTGGCGCCCGGCTGGCCGTCCACCCCGACGATCCGCCCTTCCCCCTGTTCGGCCTGCCGCGCATCGTCTCCACCGCCTCCGACGCCCGCGCCGTGCTGGCCATGGCCCCCAGCCCGGCGAACGGGCTGACGCTGTGCGTCGGCTCCTACGGCTCGCGCCGCGGCAACGACCTGGCGGCGATGGCGCGGGAGTTCGCGTCGCACATCCATTTCGCCCATCTGCGCAACGTCACCATCGAGGATGACGGATCCTTCTTCGAGGACGAGCACCTGGAGGGCGGCGCCGACATGGTGGCGGTGATCGACGCGCTGCTGGCCGAGGAGAAGGCGCGCAGGGCGGCGGGACGCAGCGACTGGGAGATCCCGATGCGGCCGGACCACGGCCATCTGCTGGCCGACGACGTCGGCAAGAAGACCAACCCCGGCTATTCCCTGATCGGCCGGCTGAAGGGCTTGGCCGAGCTGCGCGGCGTGGCCCGGGCGATCACCCAACTGCGCGGGGCGGCATGACCGACACCGTCGACGCAGTGGTGGTCGGCGCCGGGGTGGTCGGCCTGGCCGTCGCCCGGGCGCTGGCCCTGGCCGGGCAGGAGGTGATCATCCTGGAGGCGGCCGACGCCTTCGGCACCGAGACCTCGGCCCGCAACAGCGAGGTCATCCACGCCGGCATCTACTATCCCGCCGGCAGCCTGAAGGCCCGGCACTGCGTCGCCGGGCGGCGGGCGCTGTACCGCTTCTGCGCCGATCACGGCGTCACCGCCCAGCGCTGCGGCAAGCTGATCGTCGCGACCGACGCGGCCGAGGCGGCGACCCTCGCCCGGATCGCGGCCGGGGCGCAGGCCAACGGCCTGACTGGCGCGGACGATGCGCTGCGGCCGCTGACCGCCGACGAGGCGCATGCGCTGGAGCCGGAGATCGCCTGCACCGCGGCGCTGTTCTCGCCCTCCACCGGCATCGTCGACAGCCACGGCTTCATGCTGGCGCTGCTGGGCGATGCCGAGGCGCAAGGCGCGATGATCGCCTATCTCAGCCGGCTGGAATCGGCGGTGGCCACGCCCGAAGGGCTGCATCTGGAGATCGCCACCGAGGAGGGCGGCATGGAGCTGCTGGCCCGGCGGGTGGTCAACGCCGCCGGTCTGTCCGCCCCCGCCGTCGCCCGCCGCATCGCCGGGGTGCCGGAGGCGGCGGTGCCGCAGCCCTACCTGGCCAAGGGCAACTACTTCGCCCTGTCCGGCCGGCCGCCCTTCCGCCACCTGATCTATCCGGTGCCGGTGCCCGGCGGCTTGGGCACCCATGCCACCATCGACCTCGGCGGGCGGGTGCGCTTCGGCCCCGATGTCGAATGGGTCGACAGCCTGGACTATCGCGTCGACCCGGCGCGGGCCGACAGCTTCTACGCCGCGATCCGCCGCTACTGGCCGGCGCTGCCGGACGGGGCGCTGCTGCCGGACTATTCCGGCATCCGCCCGAAGATCACCCCGCCCGGCGCCACCGCGGCGGATTTCGTGATCCAGGGGCCGGAGGGGCATGGCGTGGCCGGGCTGGTCAACCTGTTCGGCATCGAGAGCCCGGGCCTGACCTCGAGCCTGTCGATCGCCGACGAGGTGGTGGCGAGGCTGGGGGTGGCTGCCTAAGCCGCCCGAGCGGCCCGCTGGAACCTCGCCGGCGTCACGCCATAGGCGCCCTTGAAGCGCCGGGTGAGATGCGCCTGGTCGGTGAAGCCGGTGGCGGCGGCCACCTGGGCCGCCGGCTCCCCCGCCGCCAGCAGCCGCTTGGCCCGTTCCAGCCGGATCCAGCGGAGATAGGTGGCCGGCGCCGCGCCATAGCGCCGGGCGAAGGACCGCGAAAGGTGGAACCGGCTTAAGCCCGCCACGTCAGCGAGGTCTTCCGCCGTGATGTCGTCGCCGAGATGGGCATGCAGATGGTCGCGCGCCCGGGCCAGGGCGGCATCGCCGGGGTGGCCGGTGCGCGGCGCGGGCGCTCCGGCCTGGCGCCGGGCCAGCCCGACCACCATCGCCGCCAGCGTCTCCGACCGCGCCAGGGTCGCCCCCGGCTCGGCGAAGGCCCGCGCGGCATCGGCGATCAGCCGGGCCAGGGCCGGATCCTCGGACAGCGTCGCCGGCAGCGCCATGTCCCAGGGCAAGCGGATGCCGGCATCATCCAGCACCGACACCACCGTCTGCGGCTCGATATAGAGCATGCGGTACAGGAAGCCCTCGGCGCCGGTGGCGTGGCCGTCATGGAGTTCGGTCGGGTTGAAGGTGATGATCGACCCCGGCCGGGTGCGGTGCACGGCGCCGCGGCAATGGAAGCTCTGCGACCCCGCCTCGGTCAGGCCGACGGCATAGGTCTCATGGGCATGGCGCTCATAGCTGTGCGCGGTGAAATGCGCGCGCAGGCGCTCGACGCCGAAGCGGCGGTCCATCCCGACCGTGATCCACTCGCCTGTGTCCATGATCGGATGATACGGCGCCGCGGCGGCCGCCGCCACAGCACGATCGTACAAGCCGGAGGGACCGGCCGGTCCCTAGCATCGCCACGTTCCAAGGAGGATGCATGCGCTTTGACACCAAGATCGCCGTCGCCCTGCGCGAGGACCTGCCGGTCTGGCAGAAGCTGAACGTCACCGCCTTCACCGTCAGCGGGCTTGGCGCGACCCGGCCGGAGCTGGTCGGCGAACCCTACCGGGACGGGTCGGGCAACCTGTACCTGCCGATGTTCCGCCAGCCGGTGCTGGTCTTCGCCGGATCGGCCGAGGCGCTGAAGGCGGCGCATGCCCGCGCGATGGCCCGCAACTTGCGGATCGCGATCTACACCGAGGCCCTGTTCGCCACCGGCCATGACGAGGCCAACCGCGCCGCGGTCCAGGCCGTGACGGCCGAGGCGCTGGACCTGGTCGGCTTCGCGATGCATGAGGACCGCAAGGATGTCGACAAGGTGCTGAAGGGCCTGACCCTGCACCCCTAGATCGTTGATCCATGGCGCGCCGGCCCCGAGTCGGCCAGGGCCGGCTTCATGATTTCCGGTCAGGGGCGACGTGCCGGAAAGGCATTTGGTCCGCGGCGCGTCGCGATGCGACACTTTCCCCGACGCTGTTGGCAACCTGCCCGCCTGTGCCTGATCTCCGGCACGGGCTGCGTTCGTCTGCACTTCACGACAGCCAGGGATCCGCGAAGGGTGCATCGCGGTCGCGGCTGGCCCGATCCGGAAATGGGCGAGGGCCCGGACCCCGCCCGCGAAAGGAACGCCATGTCCAACGCCGCCAAGGTCACCCGGCGTCCGCTGATCATCGCCTCGATCATGCTGGCCACCTTCATGGTCGCGATCGAGGCCACCATCGTCGCCACCGCCATGCCCCGCATCGTCGGCGAGCTCGGCGGCTTCACCTATTACAGCTGGGTGTTCTCGGCCTTCCTGCTGGCCCAATCCACCACCACCGTCATCTACGGCAAGATGTCGGATGTGTTCGGCCGCAAGCCCGTGCTGGTCGGCGGCACCGCGCTGTTCCTGGTCGGGTCGGTGCTGTGCGGCTTCGCCTGGTCGATGGGGTCGCTGATCCTGTTCCGGCTGCTGCAGGGCCTGGGCGCCGGCGCCATCACCCCGGTGACCATGACCGTCATCGGCGACCTGTACAAGCTGGAGGAGCGCGGCCGCGCCCAGGGCATGATGGCCAGCGTCTGGGCCACCTCCGCCGTGATCGGGCCGCTGGCCGGCGGCATCATCGTCGACCACCTGTCCTGGGCCTGGATCTTCTGGCTCAACCTGCCCTTCGGCGTGCTGACCATCCTGGGCTTCGTGCTGTTCCTGCGGGAATCGATCCAGCCGCGCCAGGTCCGCATCGACTACACCGGCGCCGGGCTGTTCTCGGTCGCCATCGTGTCGCTGCTGGTGATCCTGACCGAGACCGACGGCAATGGCTGGGTCCTCGGCGGGCTGGCGCTGCTGTTCCTGGTCGCCGGCTGGCTGTTCCTGTGGCAGGAGCGGCGGGCGCCGGAGCCGATCATCTCGCTCGAGCTGTGGGGCCGCCGGCTGGTCGCCACCAGCAACATCGCCACCCTCTTGGCCGGCATGGCGCTGATCGGCCTGACCACCATCCTGCCGGTCTATGTCCAGGGCGTGCTGGGCCGGTCGCCGATCACCGCCGGCTTCACCTTGAGCATGCTGGTGTTCGGCTGGCCCCTGGCGGTGATGCTGTCCCAGCGGCTGTACCGCGCCTTCGGGGTCCGCCGCACCCTGCGGGTCGGCAGCCTGCTGTTTCCGGTCGGCGCCACCTTCCTGCTGTTCCTGACGCCGCAGACCCACCCGGTGGTGGCCGGCGTCGGCGCCTTCATCATGGGCTTCGGCATGGGGCTGATCAGCCTGACCACCATCGCCGTGGTGCAGGACAGCGTCGAATGGTCGATGCGCGGCAGCGCCACGGCGTCGATCATCTTCGCCCGCAACCTGGGCAGCACCATCGGCGCCACCGCGCTGGGCGCCATCCTGAACATCGGCATCGCCCATTTCGGCAGCGGCGCGCTGGCGGCCGGCGTGCATGACGTGCTGAACCAGCCGGAGGGCCTGGCCCAGCTCGCCTCCGACCCCTCCGTCCGCGACGTCTTCGACAAGGCGCTGCACTGGACCTTCCTGGGCGTGGTGGCGATGGCGGTGCTGACCTTCGTCACCATCTGGCTGATCCCGATCGCCGCGAAGTCCGGCGCGCCGCGGAAGCTGGAACCCAGCGAGGCCGTGCCGCACTGACTGGGCGGGTTTTCAGGTCAAAATCCTACAGCTGAAATCGGCGTCTTTGGGCGGTTTGCTGCCATTCACCACCCGGACTATCTTGAATAGGACCGACCTTCTTCGGAGTTCGTGATGTCACGAATGGGTAAGGCACATTCGGCTTCGATGGCTCGTGAATACATTCGGCTCGGCTGGAAATTGAAACACGAGTTCCGAGCCCCGGACTGTGATCAGCCGTACGAGTATGTGTTTGGGTGGGAAGGTGCTGGGGAGGGCCCCCAACCCAGTCTCGATCCCGCGGAGTGGGGCGACGCGACGGAAACGCCGACTCCCGAAAAGGTCGAATCCGGATCTTAGATGTTCGGCCGGAAAGGGTCGAAAGCCCCCCAAGCCTGATCCAGTCTCGACCCTAATCCTCCCCATCCGCGGCGGCGGGGGTGCCGAGATGGGAGACGCGGGCGTCGAGGGTGCGCAGCAGCCGGCGCAGCGTCTCGCGCTCGCCCGGCTCGAAGGCGGCCATCAGCTCGGCCTCGATCTCCTGCGCCAGGGGCACGATCGCGTCATAGACCCGGCGCCCGGCGGCGGTGAAGGTCAGCTGGATCAGCCGCTGGTCCTGCGGGTTGGTGCCGCGGGCGAGATGCCCCGCCTCGATCAGCCGGCTGACCGCGCGGCTGACCTTGGCCTTGTCCATCGCCGTGCGCTCGCAGATCTGGTTCGACGACAGCGGCGCGTGGCGCCCCACCATCGCCATCACCCGCCATTCCGGGATGCTGAGGCCGAAGGCGTCGGCGTAGCGCCGGGCGAAGGTGCGGCTGACCCGGTTGCTGACCACCGACAGCTCATAGGGCAGGAACGCCTCGAGATCGAACTCCGCCGCCGCCTGCCCGCCCCGTTCACGCATCTCCCGGCCTCCCCAGCCGCGCCTTGACATTCGTTTCATATGAAACGAAATTCGGTCTTCTTCAACACCGACCCGTTCCGGCATGCCGGAGCGGCTGGCGGAGGACCACCCGGAACCATCGCATCGGCCCGGCCGATGCGGAAGGGCCTATCCGCCAGAATTGTCGGACAATACTCGGCCCGGCGCGGCTGGCAAGCGCAGCCCATGCCGCAGGGCGAAGGGAGGCAGGATCATGGGTCAGGGCAGGATCGCGGAGCGGGTGCGCCTGCTGTTCGCCAGCGCCGTCGGCACCATCATCGAGTGGTACGATTTCTTCATCTTCGCCACCTGCGCCGTGCTGGTGTTCGACAAGGCGTTCTTCCCGACCGAGGATCCCCTGGTCGGGGTGGTGCTGAGCCTGAGCACCTTCGCCATCGGCTTCGTCGCCCGGCCGCTGGGCGGCCTGGTGTTCGGCGCGCTGGGCGACCGCATCGGCCGCAAGAACGCGCTGGTGGTCAGCCTGCTGCTGATGGGCGCCGCCACCTTCTGCATGGGCCTGCTGCCGACCTACGCCTCGGTCGGCGGCCTGGCCCCGGTGCTGCTGGTCGCCTTGCGCATCCTGCAGGGCATCGCCGTCGGCGGCGAGGCCACCGGCGCGCTGTTGATCGTGGCCGAATCCATGCCGGGGAAGCGGCGCGGCTTCTGGACCAGCTTCCCGATGATCGGCGGGCCCGCCGCCAATGTGCTGGCCGCCGCGACCGTGGCCCTGATCACCGCCCGGCTGGGCGAGGCCGCCTTCGTCGACTGGGCCTGGCGCCTGCCCTTCCTGTTCTCGATCGTGCTGGTCGCGCTGGGCCTGTGGATGCGCAGCCGGATCGAGGAATCGCCGGTCTTCGCCGAACTGGCGGCCAAGCGCCGCGAGGTGCCGCCGGCGCCGCTGGCGGAAACCTTCCGCGGCTTCTGGCGGCCGATGGGCCAGGTGTTCCTGGTGAAGGCGGCGGAGAACACGCTGTTCTACCTGTTCACCACCTTCTTCCTGGTGCTGGTGGTCAAGTTCATCGGCCTGGCCCGCGGCGTCGGCGTCGATGCGCTGTTCTGGGGCTCGATCCTCGAGGTCGTGGTGATCATGGCCGCGGCCTATGCCTCGGACGTCATCGGCCGGCGGCCGGTGATGCTGCTGGGCCTGGCCGGCGGCATCGGCGCCAGCGTGCTGCTGTTCACCCTGCCGCCGGGGGCCGCGCCGGAGACGGTGCTGCACGTCACCCTGCTGACCCTGACCTGCCACGGCATCATCGTCGGCAGCATGTCGGCCTTCTTCACCGAGCTGTTCCCGACCCGGGTGCGCTACACCGCGATGTCGGTCAGCTACCAGGTCGCGTCGGTGGTCGGCGGCTCGGTGGCACCGCTGATCGGCACGCTGCTGCTGGGCTGGACCGGCACGCCGCAGGCGGTGGCGATCTATGCCGGGCTGATGGCGGTGCCGGGCATCATCTGCGTGCTGCTGTCGCGTGAGACCCGCGGCACCGACCTGGCCGCGGTGGAGGCGGCCGAACCGGCCCCGGTCGGCCTGCCGCAGCGGTCGCGATGACCCGTCGCTAAGCCGTCGCCAGCTCCCGCTCCAGCGCTGCCGTGACCAGGTCTTCGGCCGGGGTGCGCAGGAAGCGCTCGCAGGTCAGCTTCAGGCTGACGATGCCGTGCAGCGTCGCCAGCAGCACCTCGGCCCGGCGGTCGGGCGCCGCCGCGCCGAGATCGGCGAAAACCTGCACCAGCAGCAGGAAGGCGCGGGTGCCGGGGCCATCCGGGTCGTCGATCGGGCGGTCGCGGTACAGCGCGTCGAGCAGCTTCGGATCCTCCATCAGGATCAGCCGGTACATCTCCCGCTGCTGCAGCCCGAAGCCAACAAAGGCCCGCGCCAGGGCGGCCAGCCGCTGCCGCGGATCGGCGATGCCGGCCGCCGGCTCCAACGCCGCCAGCAAGGCCCGGTAGCCTTCCAGGCACAGCTCGCGCGCGATCGCGTCGCGGCCGTCGAAATGCAGGTAGATCGTGCCCGGGGCGTATTCGATCGCCGCTGCCAGCTTGCGCATGGTCAGCCCCGCGAACCCGTCGTTCAGCGCGATCGCCCGCGCCGCGTCGAGGATGCGCTCGCGCAGCGCCGCCTTGTCCCGTGCCCGTCGTTCCATCGTTCCCATGCCGCGATGGTTGCCGATTGACAGCCCGGGGTCAACGCGATTATGAACATCGTTCAGTGAACATGGTTCACTAACAGATCATTGTTCATGGAGATACAGGCATGGCTGGGATCGCGTTGTTCGGCGCCGCCGGCGCCATCGGCCGCAGCATCGCCGCGGCGCTGCGGGCGGAGGGCCGACCCTACCGTGTGGTCGGGCGGTCGCGGGCGTCGCTGGAGCGGGATTTCGGCGCCGACCCGCTGGCCGAGATCGTGACCTGGACGCCGGACGACCCGGAGTCGGTCCGTGCCGCGGCGCGGGGCATGGACACCATCATCCATCTGGTCGGGGTCGAGTATCACCAGTTCCAGCAGCATCCTGTCCTGATGCGCCAGGTGCTGGACGGCGCCGTGGCCGAGGGCGTGGCGAAGCTGCTGCTGATCGGCACGGTCTATCCCTATGGCAGGGCGCAGACCATGCCGGTGCGCGAGGACCATCCGCGCCGGCCGCACACCTTCAAGGGCCGGATGCGCAAGGCGCAGGAGGATCTGGTGCTGGAGGCCGATGCCGCCGGCCGGATCCGCGGCGCGGTGCTGCGCCTGCCCGATTTCTACGGCCCAGGGGTCGAGCGCAGCGTGCTGCGCAGCGCGATCGACGCCGCGGCGAAGGGCGGCCGGGCGCAGATGCTCGGCCCGATCGACCGGCCGCACGAATTCCTCTACGTGCCCGACGCCGGCCCGGTGGTCGCGGCGCTGGTGTCGCGGGACGAGGCCTGGGGCCGGGTGTGGCACCTGGCGGGACCGGGCACCATCACGGCGCGCGAGGCGGCCGGCCTGGCCTTCGCCGCCGCCGGCCGCAAGCCGAAGCTGATGGTGGTCGGCAAGCTGGGCCTGCGCCTGGGCGGCCTGTTCAGCCCGCTGCTGCGCGAGCTGGTCGAGATGCACTATCTGTGGACCGACCCGGTGGTGATGGACGATTCCGCCCTGCAGGCCCTGCTTGGCCCGATCGCCAAGACCTCCTACGCCGAGGGCCTCCGCCGCAGCGTCATGGCCGCGGCGGAGGCGTGATCAGAGCGCCCGGGCCTGGTCGCGCAGCACGAATTTCTGGATCTTGCCGGTCGAGGTCTTGGGCAGGTCGCCGAACACCACCGTCTTCGGGCATTTGAAATGCGCCAGGTGCTGCCGGCAAAAGGCGATGATCTCCGCCTGCGTCGCGCTCGCCCCCGGCCGCAGCGTGACGAAGGCGCAGGGGGTCTCGCCCCAGGTCGCATCCGGCCGCGCCACCACCGCCGCCTCAAGCACCGCGGGGTGGCGGTACAGCACGCCCTCGACCTCGATGGTCGAGATGTTCTCGCCGCCGGAGATGATGATGTCCTTCGACCGGTCCTTCAGCTCGACATAGCCGTCGGCATGCATCACCCCGAGGTCGCCGGTGTGGAACCAGCCGCCGGCGAAGGCCTTCGCGGTCGCGGCAGGGTTCTTGAGATAGCCCTTCATGGTGATGTTGCCACGCATGAACACCTCGCCCATGGTCTCGCCGTCGGCCGGCACCGGGGCCAGCGTGTCGGGATCGGCCACCATCAGCCCTTCCTGCACCACATAGGGCAGGCCCTGGCGCGACTTCAGCCGCGCCTGCTCCCCCGCCGGCAGCGCGTCCCATTCCGTCTTCCAGTCGCACACCACGGCCGGGCCGTAGACCTCGGTCAGGCCATAGACATGGGTGACCTGGACGCCCAGCCGGGCCATGCCCTCCAGCACCGCGGCCGGCGGCGGCGAGGCCGCGGTCATCATCTGGATCGACTGGGGAAACTCCCGCCGGTCCTCGGGCGCCGCGTTCAGCAGCATGCCCATGACGATCGGCGCGCCGCAGAGATGGGTGACGCCGTGGTCGGCGATGGCAGCGTAGATGTCGCGGGCGGCGACCCGGCGCAGGCAGACATGGGTGCCGGCCAGCGCCGTGATGGTCCAGGGGAAGCACCAGCCGTTGCAATGGAACATCGGCAGGGTCCAGAGATAGGCCGGGTGGTGCGGCATCGCCCAGGTGACCACGTTGCCGAGGGCGTTGAGATAGGCTCCGCGATGATGGGTCACCACGCCCTTGGGGTCACCAGTGGTGCCCGAGGTGTAGTTCAGCGCGATCGCGTCCCACTCGTCGTCCGGGCGCACCCCGTCATAGGCCGGGTCGCCTTCGGCCAGCAGGTCGTCATAGGTCAGGCCGCCCACCGGGTCGCCGCCGCAGGCCGGGTCGACGATGTCGACCACCAGGGGTGGCGCCGCCATCTGGGCCACGGCCGCGCGGACCACCGCGGCGTATTCGCGGTCGGCCAGCAGGATCCTGGTCTCGGAATGCTGCAGCTGGAAGGCGATCGCCGCGGCGTCGAGCCGGATGTTGAGGGCGCACAGCACGCCGCCGGTCATCGGCACGCCGAAGGTGGCCTCGAACGCCTCCGGGATGTTCGGCGCCATCACCGCCACGGTGTCGTTCTTGCCGATGCCGCGGCGCGACAGGGCGGAGCCCAGGCGGCGGCAGCGTTCCGCGGTCTCGCGCCAGCTTCGCGTCACCTCGCCATAGACCACGGCCGGCCGGTCCGGATGCGCCAGCGCGGCGCGGCCGAGGAAGGACAGCGGCGTCAGCGCCACATGGTTCGCCGCGTTGCGGTCGAGATCGGTGTCATAGGCATGCGGCATCGACGGCCCCCCGTTCGTTGGAGACACTGTGGCACCGCGCAGTTTGAGACGAAATGGCTGGATCGCGGTCCGCCCGCCGCGGCTGACGCTGGCCGGATCGCGACACCGGCCTCTTGGGGGGTCATCTTCCCCACTCGCCCCAGTGGCCGCACGGCGCTAGGGTTCGGAAAATCGCGTGTCCGGGAGGAACGTCCATGGGAGCCTATGCCGAGGCCTGTCGCCGCGCGCTCGCCGACCCCGAGGGATTCTGGGGCGACGCCGCCGCCGCGATCGACTGGGACCGGCCCTGGGACCGGGTGCTGGACGACAGCAACGCGCCCCTCTATCGCTGGTTCGCCGGCGGCCGGCTGAACACCTGCCACAACGCGCTGGACCGCCACGTCGCCGCCGGCCATGGCGACCGGGTGGCGCTGATCTATGACAGCCCGGTCACCGGCACCGTGCAGCGCTTCACCTATGCCGCGCTGACCGACCGCGTCGCCCGCTTCGCCGGCGCCATGCGCGCCCTGGGCGTCGGCCCCGGCGACCGGGTCGTGATCTACATGCCGATGGTGCCCGAGGCGGTGGTCGCCATGCTGGCCTGCGCCCGGCTGGGCGCGGTGCATTCCGTGGTGTTCGGCGGCTTCGCGGCGCCGGAGCTGGCGTCGCGGATCGACGACTGCACGCCGAAGCTGGTCGTCTCCGCCTCCTGCGGCATCGAGGTCGCGCGCGTTATCGCCTACAAGCCGCTGCTCGACGCCGCGCTGGACCTGGCCCGGCACAAGGTTCCGGCGACGGTGATCCTGCAGCGGCCGCAATGCGCCGCAGCGATGCAGCTGGGCCGCGACCATGACTGGACGGAGGTCGAGAAAGCGGCCGCCCCGGCGGCCTGCGTGCCGGTGGCGGCGACCGACCCGCTCTACATCCTCTACACCTCCGGCACCACCGGCCAGCCCAAGGGCATCGTGCGCGACAATGGCGGCCATGCCGTGGCCCTGGCCTGGACCATGGGCGCGGTCTACGGCGTCAAGCCCGGCGAGGTGTACTGGGCCGCCTCCGACATCGGCTGGGCGGTCGGCCATTCCTACATCGTCTACGCCCCGCTGCTGGCCGGCTGCACCACCGTGCTGTACGAGGGCAAGCCGGTCGGCACCCCCGATGCCGGCGCCTTCTGGCGGGTGGTCGCGCAGCACGGCGTCAGCGTGCTGTTCACCGCCCCCACCGCCTTCCGCGCCATCAAGCGCGAGGATTTCGAGGGCCGGCACCTGGCGCAGCACGACCTGTCGCGCTTCCGCGCCCTGTTCCTGGCCGGCGAGCGCTGCGACCCCGACACCCTGGCCTGGGCCGAAGGGCTGCTGCATCGGCCGGTGATCGACCATTGGTGGCAGACCGAGACCGGCTGGGCGATCTGCGCCGACCCGCTGGGGCTGGAGGCGATGCCGGTCAAGCCGGGGTCGCCGACCAGGCCGATGCCGGGCTGGGACGTGCGGGTGCTGGGGCCGGACGGGGCGGAGATGCCGCCCGGGGAGATCGGCGTGCTGGTCTGCCGCCTGCCGATGCCGCCCGGCGCCGCGCCGACGCTGTGGCAGGCCGAGGCCCGGTTCCGCAGCGCCTATCTCGAGGCCTATCCCGGCTTCTACACCACCGGCGACGCCGGGATGATCGACGAGGACGGCTATGTCTTCGTCATGAGCCGGGTCGACGACGTCATCAACGTCGCCGGCCACCGCCTGTCGACCGGGCAGATCGAGGAGGTGCTGGCCGGCCACCCCGATGTCGCGGAATGCGCGGTGATCGGGGCGGCGGACGAGGTGAAGGGCCAGGTGCCGCTGGGCTTCCTGGTGCTGAAGGCGGGGGTGACCCGGCCGCACGAGACGATCGCGGCCGAGGCGGTGCAGCGGGTGCGCGACCAGATCGGCCCGATCGCCGTGTTCAAGACCGCGATGATCGTCGACCGCCTGCCGAAGACGCGGTCGGGCAAGATCCTGCGGGCCACGATGGTTCGAATCGCCGATTCGGTGCCCTACACGACGCCCGCCACGATCGACGATCCCGCGATTCTCGATGAAATTCGCGTGACTTTGCAGCGATCGGGATATAGTCGGGGGTAACGTTCCCGTTGTGGCCCGGTCTGAGCCGGGAATGGCAAGCGTCCGGGAATATTACATTTTTAGAATCATTTGGCGTGCTTGCGACGCACCGCGCGGCCACGTCGCCCGTGAACAGGTGAAAATCATTCAAAACAAAGGGTTTTTCTGACCCAAACGGGGACTTGACGTCACGTCCGCAGCAAACCTATCGTCGCGGCAATGCTCGAGTTGAGCAGGCGAGGCTTCAAAAAAACGAGGGCCGCAAAAAAGCGGCCCTCTTTCTTCTAGCGCGTCTCCGGAACGGGGGCTGTCAGTGACGGCCCCCGTCCGCGAAGGGATCAGGCGGCGAGCTGCTTCGGCGCCGCGGCCGGGCCGACGGCGATCTTCACGGTGCGGGGCTTCTGCGCCTCCGGCACCTCACGGACCAGATCGATGTTGAGCAGCCCGTTCACCAGGGTCGCGCCGGTCACCTTGATGTAGTCGGCGAGCTGGAAGCGGCGCTCGAAGGCGCGGCCGGCAATCCCGCGATGCAGGAAGCTGCGGGCCTTCTCCTCCTCCTCGGAGGCCGTCTTGGCGCGCACGGTAAGCGTGTTCTCCGAGGTCACCACCTCGATGTCGTCCTCACCGAAGCCGGCCACCGCCATGCTGATGCGGTAGGCGTCGTCGCCGAGCTTCTCGATGTTGTAGGGGGGATAGGACGGCGCCGCGGTGTCGGACTGCAGCGCGGAATCGAGCAGCCGCGACATGCGGTCGATGCCGATGGTGGACCGGAAAAGCGGGGAAAGGTCGAGAGTACGCATGGATATCCTCCGTTGAGCGATACCGAGCGGCGCACCGGAATGGTCGCGCCGCGGTTTGCGATCGTGGCGACCCCGTCCGGGCGCCGCCACGACCATCGATTTGGGGAGGATGAATTCCAGGTTCAAGAGGGAGCGGTCGCTCCCCGGACGTAGGTTGGGCTCGCGAAGCGAACCCAACCTACGCTGCAAGCTGTTGCTTGCCTTACTGGGCGGTCCAGCCGCCATCGACCGAGATGGCGGTGCCGGTGATCTGGTCGGCCGCCGGCGAGCACAGGAAGGCGACGGTGGCGCCCAGCTGCTCCGGCGTCACGAAGGTCATCGAGGGCTGCTTCTCGCCCAGCAGCTGCTTGGTCGCGTCGTCCTGGCTGATCTTCTTGTCCGCGGCGATCGCGGCGATCTGCTTCTCGACCAGCGGCGTCAGCACCCAGCCGGGGCAGACCGCGTTGCAGGTGATGCCGTTGCCGGCATTCTCCAGCCCCACCACCTTGGTCAGCCCGACCAGCCCGTGCTTGGCCGCGACATAGGCCGCCTTGTGGGTCGAGGCCACCAGGCCGTGCGCCGAGGCGATGTTGATGATCCGGCCCCAGCCCTGCCGCTTCATCTCAGGGATCGCCGCGGCGATGCCGTGGAACGCCGCCGACAGGTTGATCGCCAGGATCGCGTCCCACTTCTCGGCCGGGAACTCCTCGACCGGGGCGGTGAACTGGATGCCGGCGTTGTTCACCAGGATGTCGACCCGGCCGAGCTTCTTGACCGTCGCGGCGACCAGGCCGCGCACCGCGTCGCCCTTCGACATGTCGGCGCCGTCATAGACCGCGCGCACGCCATGCTCGCGCTCGATCCCGGCGCGGATCGCCTCGATCTCGCCGGCGTCGCCGAAACCGTTCAGCACGATGTCCGCGCCCTGGCCCGACAGCACCTTGGCGATGCCCAGGCCGATGCCGCTGGTCGATCCGGTGACGATCGCAACCTTGCCCTTCAACATGGGTCCGTTCCTTACGCTTGCGGGGGTGTCATGGGGGGTGGGGCGGTTCAGCGCTTGAACAGCGAGTCCGCCACCGATTTGTGGCTCTGCTTGCCGGCGATCACGCCGCGGGCGCGGGCGATCTCGGCCTCCAGCTCGGCAACATAGGCTTCGAGATCGGCGACCGACAGCGCGTCGAGCGGCTTCAGCGGCGCCTTGCGGTTGCGGGGTTCGAGATCTTCCGGGTCCATCGCCATCTCCTTCGGCCACGCTCTCAGGCAGCGGATGGACAATCCTCGCGGGCGGCGCGAGGATCGGCAAGCCTGGAGCGCAGTCGCGCCCCGGCCTTCGCACCAGAGTCGACGGGCGACCTTAGGCCGCGCGATACGACGACCGGATTACGACCGCGTGACATTTCGGTCATGACTCGCGCGGTCATGGCCCGTCCTGGCCATGATCCGCACCAACCTCCCGCAGCCGGAAGCCAAGCCGATGACCAGCGCCCTGCCCCAGACCATGACCGCGATCGCGATCGAGACCCCCGGCGCGCCGGAGGTGCTGAAGCCGGTGACGATGCCGCTGCCGCTGCCGGGCGCCGGCGAGATCCTGATCAAGGTCGCCGCCGCCGGGGTGAACCGGCCCGACGTGCTGCAGCGCCGCGGCCATTACAACCCGCCGCCGGGCGCCAGCCCGCTGCCCGGGCTGGAGGTCGCCGGCACCTTCGCCGCGATCGGGTCCGGCGTGGCCGGCTGGTCGGTCGGCGACGCGGTCTGCGCCCTGGTCGCGGGCGGCGGCTATGCCGAATACTGCGTCGCCCCGGCGCCGCAATGCCTGCCGGTGCCCAAGGGCCTGACGATGACCGAGGCGGCGGCGCTGCCCGAGACCTTCTTCACCGTCTGGACCAACGTGTTCGAGCGCGGCCGGCTGCAGACCGGCGAGCGCTTCCTGGTGCATGGCGGGTCGAGCGGCATCGGCACCACCGCGATCCAGCTGGCCAAGGCCTGGGGCGCCATCGTCTTCGTCACCGCCGGCAGCGCCGAGAAGTGCCAGGCCTGCCTTGACCTCGGCGCCGATGTCGCCATCGACTATCGCACCCAGGACTTCGTCGCCGAGATCAAGCAGGCCACCGGCGGCCGCGGCGTCGACCTGATCCTGGACATGGTCGGCGGCGACTACATCGCCCGCAACATCGACGTGCTGGCGGTCGACGGCCGGCAGGTCAGCATCGCCTTCCAGAAGGGCGGGAAGGTCGAGATCGACCTGCAGAAGGTGATGGTCAAGCGCCTGACCCTGACCGGATCGACCCTGCGGCCGCGCAGCGTCGCCGAGAAGGGCGCCATCGCGGCGGCCCTGCAGGCCGAGGTCTGGCCGCTGATCGAGGCCGGGCGGATCCGCCCGCTGGTGCACGCCACCTTCCCGCTGGCCCGGGCCGCGGAGGCCCATGTGCTGATGGAAAGCAGCACGCATGTCGGCAAGATCGTACTCCTTGCTTGACTCGGCGGCGCATCATCCCTAGGTCGAGCACAGTGGGCGGCGCCGCGCCGACCCCGCTCCCCTCCCTTACGTCCGAGTGCGAGAGGACAGGTCGGCCGCCTCGGCCGGTCGCGGCGGGATCGCTTTGCGCAGAGGAGAACACGGGCGATGAACAAACAACCCCTGATGCCGAAGGCGACCGCCGTCTGGCTCGTTGAGAACACGTCGCTGAGCTTCGACCAGATCGCCGCCTTCTGCGGCCTGCACGAGCTGGAGATCCGGGCCATCGCCGACGGCGAGGTCGCGATCGGCATGGTCGGGCTGGACCCGCTGACCAGCGGCCAGCTGACCCAGGCCGAGATCGAGCGCTGCCAGGCCGACCCGAACGCCCGGCTGCGCATGGCCATCGCCGACATCCCGATGCCGGTCGCCCGCTCCAAGGGCCCGCGCTACACCCCGGTGACCAAGCGCGGCGACAAGCCGGACGCCATCGCCTATCTGCTGAAGGAGCATCCCGAGCTGTCGGATGCCCAGATCTGCAAGCTGATCGGCACCACCAAGCCGACCATCCAGGCGATCCGCGACAAGTCGCATTGGAATTCGCCGAACCTGAAGCCGCGCAGCCCGGTGATGGTGGGACTGTGCACCTATCTGGAGCTGGATGCCGCCCTGACCAAGGCTCGCGCCCACCTGCCGCCGGGCGCGGTCCCGACGCCGACCGTGTCCTACGGCGACGACGAGTCCGAGGACGGCCGCGAAGACTAGCCTGATCTGGCGGGCAGAGTCACCGTTCCGCCGGGTCCGCCGGAACGGGATCTGCCCCGGGGGCCGACTCGGGGCCCTGAAATGACAAAGGCGGCGCCCCCCAGCGCCGCCTTTGAAAATCCGGAGATCCCCGGGATCTCTTCGTCAGGCGTGGTGCAACCGCGCCATCTCATCCTTCAGTCTCAGCTTTTCCTTCTTCAGCCGCAGAACCTCGATCTCGTCGGGTAGCGGTCGATGGATCGCGTCTTCCAGGTTACGATCCAGGGCGGCATGCTTTGTCCGAAGCGCTTCCATACGCTCTGCAACAGCCATATCTCGCTCCTCTGTTAAAAGCTGGACGGTGGTTCAGGCCCCTCCTATTTCCGATATGTTACGCCGCGATGGCGTATGCAAGTCAACGAGGCTTCTATTCCTCATGTCGGGGAGAGGCATTCGGTCGCTGGGGGATCAGTGGTCGCAGGCCGGGGCCGTTGACCATGACCTGCCGCGTGAAATTTCCTTAACGCCACGCTTTCCGGCTTCCCGCACCGGTCCGCCCGGCTCATTTTGTGCGGCGCACAACGAACCGAGGACCGACCAGGATGGATCGTGAGACCGTGCGGAAGACCGCCTTCGCCATGCCGCTGACCAGCCCGGCCTTCCCGCCCGGGCCGTACCGCTTCGTCGACCGCCAGTACTTCATCATCCGCTACCGCACCGACCCCGAGGCGCTGCGCCGGGTGGTGCCGGAGCCGCTGGAGATCGTCGAGCCGGTGGTGAACTACGAGTTCATCCGCATGCCGGATTCGACCGGCTTCGGCGACTACACCGAGAGCGGTCAGGTCATCCCGGTGCGGTTCGAGGGCCAGCTCGGCGGCTACACCCACCAGATGTTCCTGAACGACCACCCCCCGATCGCCGGCGGGCGCGAGCTGTGGGGCTTCCCCAAGAAGCTGGCGCAGCCGACCCTGGCGGTGGAGACCGACACGCTGGTCGGCACCCTGAACTACGGGTCGATCCGCATCGCCACCGGCACCATGGGCTACAAGCACCGCACCCTGGACCTCGCGGCGGAGACCAAGGGGCTGGGGGCGCCGAACTTCCTGCTCAAGATCATCCCGCATGTCGACGGCACCGCGCGGATCTGCGAGCTGGTGAAATATTATCTCGAGGACATCACCGTGAAGGGCGCCTGGACCGGCCCGGCGGCGCTGGACCTGTACCCGCACGCGCTGGCGCCGATCGCCGAGCTGCCGGTGCTGGAGGTGCTGTCGGCCAAGCACCTGGTCGCCGATTTGACCCTCGGCCTCGGCACCGTGGTGCACGACTACCTGGCCTGACACGGCCGATTCTTTAGGATGGGGCCCGGGGGATCGAGCCCCTCCGACCCCGAGGAGACTGTCTGGATGCGAGGCGTGAAGCAGAAGCAGGCCCGGAGCGCACCGGGACAGGTCGGCCTGCCGGCCTATGACGTGGTGGCGCTGGTGCTGCAGGGCGGCGGTGCCCTGGGCGCCTACCAGGCCGGGGTCTATGAGGGGCTGCACGAGGCCGGCATCCGCCCGACCTGGCTGGCCGGCATCTCGATCGGCGCACTGAACACCGCGGTCATCGCCGGGTCGCCCGAATCCGAGCGGGTGGACCGCCTGCGCGAGTTCTGGGAGACGATCTGCGCCGTGCCGGTGGAATGGCCGGCCACCGGGGGCCTGGCCGAAAACCTGCCCTTCGCCTTCGACCTGCGGTCGGCCCACAACACCGTCGCGGCGATGAGGGCGCTGTTCCAGGGCCAGCCCGGCTTCTTCAAGCCGCGCTTCCCGCCGCCCTACCTCTCGCCCTTCGCCGGCGACGCCGCCACCAGCTTCTACGACACCACGCCACTGCGCGACACGCTGGAGCGGCTGATCGATTTCGACCGGCTGAACTCCGGCGAGATGCGGGTCAGCGTCGGCGCGGTCAATGTCCGCAGCGGCAACTTCACCTATTTCGACACGAGCGAGCGGCGGCTGGGGCCGGAGCACTTCATGGCGTCGGGCGCCCTGCCGCCCGGCTTCCCCGCCATCGAGATCGACGGCGAGCACTATTGGGACGGCGGCGTGGTCTCCAACACCCCCCTGTCCTATGTGCTGTCGACTGAGCCGCGGCGCGACACCCTGACCTTCCAGGTCGACCTGTGGTCGGCCAAGGGCCGGTTGCCCGACGACCTCATGGAGGTGTCGAGCCGGCAGAAGGACATCCAGTATTCCAGCCGCACCCGCGCCATCACCACCTACATGATGCAGATGCAGAAGATGCGCCAGGCGCTGCAGCGGGTGATGGAGAAGCTGCCGGAGGAGGCGAAGCAGGACCCGGAGATCAAGGCCATCGCCGACCTGGCCTGCCATCGCGCCTACAACATCGTCCACCTGATCTACCAGACCAAGGCCTATGAGGGCCATTCCAAGGACTACGAGTTCGGGCTCGACGCGATGCGCGAGCATTGGCAGAGCGGCCTGGACGACATCCGCCGCACCCTGGCCGACCCGCGCCGGCTGGACCGGCCGTCGCCCGAGGTCGGCGTCGTCACCCACGACGTGCACCGGCTGGACCGTTAGCCAGTGAGTGGCAACCGTCTGGCACGCCACAATTTCCACTGTCATTGCCCGGTCAAGCCGGGCAATGACAGTGGAAGGCAGCCTGGGCAGGGTTGGACGCGCCAAGGCGAACCCCAACCACCTCATCGATCGTCGGGTTGCCCCTGCGTTTTCTTCCTCCATGATGCAGCGAGGACAGAAGCGGGGATGTGATGGAAGGGCGGGTCACGGCGCTGTGGCGCTATCCGGTCAGCTCGCTCGGCGGCGAGGCGCTGGCGGCCTGCGCCGTCGACGTCACCGGCCTGGCCGGCGACCGGGCCTGGGGCCTGGCGGACCGCGACAGCGGCGAGACCGCCTGTCCCGAATCGAAGCGCCGCTGGCGGCCGGCGCCGCAGATCCGGGCCCGGCTCGGCGAGGATGGCCTCCGCCTCGACTTCCCGGACGGGCGCAGCCTGCCGCCCGACGCCGCCGGGGACGCCCTGGCCGACCATTTCGGCTTTCCCGTGCTGCTGCGGCCGCACCGACCCGACGCGGCCGAGACCGCAACGGCCGGGCCGCTGAAGCCGCGCTATGAGCGCCACCCGATCCACCTGCTGACCACCGCCTCGCTGGCGGCGCTGCAGGCCATCCTGCCGGACAGCGCGATCGATGTGCGCCGGTTCCGGCCGAACCTGGTGCTCGACCTGCCGGGGGCGGAGGGCTTCGCCGAGACCGGCTGGATCGGCCGCGCGGTGGCGATCGGCGACGCGCGGATCCGCATCGCCGACCCCTGCGTGCGCTGCGCCTTCACCACCCTGGCCCAGGGCAGCCTGCCGCAGGACCCGGCGGTGCTGATGGCGATCGCCAGGCGCAACGCCACCCATCTCGGCGTGCTGTGCACGGTCGAGGCGCCGGGCGAGATCCGGGTGGGTGATGCAGTGCGGGTGCTGGGGTAAAGGGAGGCGATCGAGCCTTATTGAGTCCCCCCTCCCCTCGCGGGAGGGGGTAGGGGGAGGGGGTTTTCAATGCCCAGAACCGGCCCGGACTCCGGCAATCCGGCTCCGACGCCGAAGCCTGTCCTCTGCGCATTCGCGCGCGGACGCGCGCAGACCCCTCCCCCTACCCCCCTCCCGCAAGGGGAGGGGGGACAGGAAAGGAGCGGGCTCGGCATATTCTGAAAAGGTCCCGCAGGCCGCAACTCCGCCCCAGACGGCCGACTCGCCCCTCAGCTGCTGTCGGGCGGCACGGCGGGGTCGAGCGGGATGTCGAGGTTGCCCTCGATGTCGAAACCGAGGGAGCGGCAGAGGCGGACCACGGCGGTGGCGGTGCTCTCGGTGTCGATCAGCCTCTCGACATCGGGCTCCTGCAGCCGCACCGCCAGCCCGGCCCGGATGTCGGCGGCCAGGGCGGGCTCGGCGAGTTCGTCGATGGCCAGTTCGACCCTGGCGGTGACGGCGGCCCGGCGGCGGGCGCGCTCGGCCGCGATCTCCTCCGCGCTGCCGCCCGGCCGGCCCGGACGCGGCCGGCTCACACGATGCCGCGCCCGGCGGCTCCATTTCCTGGCGAGGCCGAGGCCGCAGACCAGCCCGGTCACGACCGAGCCGACCGGGCGGTCCTCGACCGGGTCCTCGCGGTCGCCATACAGGTCGGCAAACGCCTGGTTGACCTGCATGTCGAGGGCGGCGGCGCGGTCGCGGTCCTCGACATCGCCCCACACCAGGCCGTCGATCATGGTCTCGACCTGTTCGCGGTGGCGGGTGCGGCGGGCCTCGCGGCCGCCGTCGCGGGCGCACATGTCCCGCACGGCGCGGGCGCGCTGGGCCAGGGTGTGGCGCACCAGATGGGCATAGCGGACGAAGGCGAGACCCGGATCTCCGGCCGGGGCCGCCAGGCCCGCCAGGGCCTCGGCCGGTGCGGCCGCGGCGGCAGGCTGGGCCTCCGGCGCTTGGCCGCCGAGGATGCGGGCACCGGCCGACTCGGCCAGTTGCATGCCCATCTCGGCCAGCCGCGTGAGCATCTCGGCCTGTTGCAGCGCGCAGTTGCGGCCATAGGCCTGGGGGTCGAAATCGGCGGGCATCTCTTTCATGGAACATATCATGAACGAATGAAGCAGATGAGCGCAATGAACATTATGTTTACGGATCCGGCGGAGCCCGCGCGGGCCCATCGGGGCCGACCGGCGGATATTAGACCAGCCCGCTGAGTACTCAGCTCGCCAGAGCCACGCCAAAATTGCGCACTCTCACCCGTAATTCGGCCGGGTCAGCGTTCGGCGGCCAGTCTTTCGCGAATCCGCTCCGGTCCGCCGGCCATGCGTCGGGCGAAGGGCCGGTCAGGATCCACCACGCGCCAGAAGGGAGCGCCGCCGTCCTGGCTGATACGCACCAGGTGCCGCTGCACGGTCACCGGGCAGCAGGCATCCGCCCCGTATGCCCTGGCGAGTGCGCGTCTCAGCTCCGCCGGATCAGACACCAGGCCGGGCCGGGCCGCCCGGAGAGCGTCGGCGACCATCGCCTCGCTCGGAATCAGCATGCTCTGCGTCTGGCTCCTGCCCTTGCGCCGCGTCTTGATCACCGGTCGTTCGTCCATGACTGCCTCCATCCATGATCTCCCCGGAGGACGAACGGGAACGGCGCGATCCGACATGCCCTCGCCTCCATCCCCCAGACAGCGGCCTGGGGTCGAAATCGACGGGCAGCTCTTTCATGGAACATATCATGAACAAATGAAACAGATGAGCGCAATGAACATAATGAACATTATGCTTACGAAATCGGCGGCGCCTGCACGGTTCGCATCGGGCAGGCGGTGCGCTGCCATATCGACAGCCTCAATTCTTTGCAGGATCCCCTATGCCTGATCAGATCAAGGAAGCGTGGGGAATACTCTTTGCCCGCATCTTCGCGCATCAGGCCGTGAAGGTCGCCCTCGATCAGCAGCGGCTCCGCGACGATGCCACCCCCTACTATCTGGCCGAACTCGAGAGGATCACCGCTCAACTCGAGAGCGAGGTTTCTGCGGCCCGGAAGGCCATGAGGTGTGATGCGGGCATCCTGGACACGATCACGGCGGCCCGGCAACGGATCGCCAATGACGAGGTTGAACCGCTTCAATAACCGTAGGGGCGTTCGAAGACCGACTGGGATCGATCGGATCCCCGCCAACGCCCCAGCAGCCGTATCGACGGTCGGAGGTTGGGTTCGCGACGCGAACCCAACCTACAGAACGCCTTTATCAGCCCTCACCTCAATCCCCCAGGCAGATCCCCAGCGCCCTCGCGGTCTTGAGCAGCGCGTCGTCGTGCTTGATGTCCTGGTATTCGGCGATCGCGTCCTGCAGCGGCACGTCGATCACCCGGCGGTCGGACCAGGCGACCAGGCGGTCGAACTTGCCCTCGGCGATCAGGTCGACCGCATGGGCGCCGAAGGCCGAGGCGATCAGCCGGTCGCGCCAGCTGGGCATCGAGCCGCGCTGGACATGGCCCAGCACCGTCACCCGCGTTTCCGCCCCCGTGGTGTCGGCGATCTTGAAGGCGACATAGTCGCCGATGCCGCCGAAGCGCTTCTCGCCGCCGTGATAATCCTTGTGCACCTTGGTGCCGTCGATCGTCTTCACCGCCTCGGACACCACCACCAGCGCGAAGTTGCGGCCGGTCTTGCGCACCTCGCGGATCTTGTCGGCGACGGAGTCGATCGAGAACGGGATCTCCGGGATCAGGATCACGTCGGCGCCGCCGGCGATGCCGGCCGCCAGCGCGATGTGGCCGGCGTCGCGGCCCATCACCTCCAGCACCATCACCCGGGCGTGGCTGGCCGCGGTGGGCTGCAGCCGGTCCAGCGCCTCCGTCGCCACCGCCACCGCGGTGTCGAAGCCGACCGAGACCTCGGTCAGGCCGACATCGTTGTCGATAGTCTTGGGGATGCCGACATAGTTGAAGCCGCCCTGCTGCGCCAGGCGCCGCAGGATCTGATGGCTGCCGTCGCCGCCGACCCCGATCAGCGCGTCGAGGCCGAGCTCGTGATAGCCGCCGATGATCTCGACCGACCGGTCCTTCAGCGTGCCGTCGGCCATCGGGAAGGCGAAGGGGTCGCCCTTGTTGGTGGTGCCGAGGATGGTGCCGCCCTGGCGCATCACCGCGGTGGTCATCTTGTCCGGCGTCAGCGCCTCGTAGCGCAGCGGCCGGGACAAGAGGCCCGAGGTGCCCTCCTTGATGCCGATCACGGTCCAGCCCAGCCCGTCGGCCCGGCACACCGCCGCGCGGATCACCGCGTTGAGCCCGGCGCAGTCGCCGCCGCTGGTCAGGATGCCGATGCGCTTCTCGCCTGCCATGACCCTGTTCCCACTCCCCCACACTCCGGACGTCCCTTGTACCGGGATGCGCCGGGCACGGTAAGCTCTCTGAGCTAACGTTGCGAAGGCCGGGCGCCTCCCCCGCATCAAACGCGTTCCGGTCCGGGGGCTGGCTGCGCTATGATCCCGGCCGCTGAACCGGGATCCGCATGAAAGGTCGACGGAGGGAATGATCGACATCGAGTCGATGCAGGAAAAGCTCGCCGCATTGCGGATCGAGCACCGCGATCTTGACGAGATCATCGACCGGCTGACCGCGGACGGGCCCATGAACCAGCTGCAGATCCAGCGCCTGAAGAAGCGCAAATTGCTGCTCAAGGATCAGATCACCATGATCGAGAGCCGGATCCTGCCCGATATCATCGCCTGACTGCCGCCATCGCCTGACCCGCCCCCTTCGCCCGCCAGACCGAGGATCATCCGACCCATGGCCGAACCCGTCGCCCCCGTGGCGATCATCATGGGCAGCCAGTCCGACTGGGAGACCATGCGCCACGCCGCCGAGACCCTGGCGCTGCTGGGCATCGCCCATGAGGCGCACATCGTCTCCGCCCACCGCACGCCGCAGCGGCTGTATGATTTCGCCGGCAGCGCCCGCGACCGCGGGGTCAAGGTGGTGATCGCCGGGGCCGGCGGCGCCGCGCATCTGCCGGGCATGGCGGCGGCGCTGACGCCGCTGCCTGTCCTGGGCGTGCCGGTCGAGAGCAAGGCGCTGAAGGGCATGGACAGCCTGCTGTCGATCGTGCAGATGCCCGGCGGCATCCCGGTCGGCACCCTGGCGATCGGCCGCGCCGGCGCGATCAACGCCGCGCTGCTGGCCGCCGCCATCCTGGCGCTGGGCGACCCCGCGGTGGCCGATGCGCTGGACGATTGGCGCCGCCGCCAGACCGCCGCCGTGGCCGAACACCCGAAGGACGAATGACCGCCATCCCTCCCCTTCCGCCCGGCAGCGTCATCGGCATGCTCGGCGGCGGCCAGCTGGGCCGCATGACCGCGCTGGCCGCCGCCCGCCTGGGCTACCGCACCCATGTGCTGTGCCCGGACCTGGACAGCCCCTGCGCCCAGGTCACCGACCGGTCGACCCTGGCCGCCTACACCGACCATGCGGCGCTGGACGCCTTCGCCACCCAGGTCGACGTCGTCACCTACGAATTCGAGAACATCCCCTACGAGACCGTGCGGCACCTGGCGGCGCGGGTGCCGGTGCGGCCGGGCCCCGACGGGCTGGCGGTGTGCCAGGACCGGGTGGCGGAGAAGGACTTCGCCAACCGCCACGGCATCGGCACCGCGCCCTGGCGGGCGGTCGGCTCGGCCGAGGAGCTGGCGGCGGCCGTCGCCGCGATCGGCACCCCGGCGGTGCTGAAGACCCGGCGCGAGGGCTATGACGGCAAGGGCCAGGCGGTGATCCGCGATCCCAAGGACGCGGCCGCGGCCTGGCAGCAGCTGGGCGGGCGCCCGTCGGTGCTGGAGGGCTTCGTCGACTTCGCCCGCGAGCTGTCGGTGATCGCGGCCCGCGGCGTCGACGGGTCGGTGGTGTGCTACCCCGCTGTCGAGAACCGGCACCGCGACCACATCCTGTCCGAGACGATCGCCCCGGCCCCGGACCTGTCGCCCGAGCGCGCCGAGGAGGCCGAGCGGATCGCCCGCACCCTGGTCACCGCGCTCGACATGGTCGGGCTGCTGGCGGTCGAGCTGTTCGAGGCGCGCGACGGCAGCCTGCTGGTCAACGAACTGGCGCCGCGGCCGCACAATTCCGGCCACTGGACCCAGGATGCCTGCGCCTGCGACCAGTTCGAGCAGCTGGTCCGCGCCGTCTGCGGCCTGCCGCTGGGGTCGACCGCGCGCCATTCCGATGCCGTGATGCAGAACCTGATCGGCGACGACGTGCTGCGCTGGCCGGAGTTCCTGGCCGAGCCGGGGGCGCGGCTGCACCTCTACGGCAAGGGCGCGCCGCGCCCCGGCCGCAAGATGGGGCATGTCAACCGGCTGGTCCCGGGGCCAAAGTTGCATAAATAGATATTCTCCGGCATCATTCCTGCATATTTGCGGGAATTGGCCGGAGGCAAGGAATGCGGGACCTTGGCGCGGCAATGCTTCGGACGCTCCGCCGTCCCGAAGCCTTGGCCGCTTGCGTCGGTGCCCTTTGCGCCATCGCCGTGGTCCTGGTGACCCAGAGCTTTTCTTTGGTTCGGGGTCTGAGCATTGAAAGCCGGCGGGTCGACGGCGCCATCGGTCTTGAACAGCAGCGCTTCGCCTTCGAGATCATCGACCGATCCCTGACCGCCAACGACCCCAAGGACAACCTCGCCCACCTGGCCTTCTACGCCAAGGTCGGGGTGCTCGACCGCTACAAGGACAACATCCTGCAGATGGCCACGGCCGCCGGCATCGATGTCGACCGGCTGCTGCCCCCCGCCGCGCCGGCCACGCCGCCGGCCCGCGGCTTCGTCGGCGGCAGCCCGGTGCCGGAGAAGCTGTACCTGGCGCTGTTCGGGCAGCCGGCCGCCAGCCTGAGCGAGACCTGCCAGGCGCCGACCAACAAGCGGCTGCTGAGCAATGTCGAGGACGCCGATGTCGGGCCGTTCCAGGTGCAGGGGCTGAAGCCGGCCGTCGCCTCGCTCAAGGACATCCTCGACAAGATCAAGGCCGACAACCCCGACCTGTACGGCCGGCTCGACACCGCCGGGATGATCTGCGCCAAGCTGATCCGCGGCACCAACCGGATCTCGTCGCAGGCCTGGGGTGGCACCATCGACCTGATGATCGACCACAAGGTCCTGCCCTATATGGACCCCGCCAACCCCGGCAATCCGCTCTATGCCGACTATTCCGCCCTGGCTGGGTACTTCATGGAGGATGGCTGGATCTGGGGCGGGCCGACGGAGCCGAGCCGCTTCGAGATCAGCGCCGACTTCCTGGTCCGGTCGGTCAATCAGGGCGCGATCACCCTATGACCTGAACATCGGCAGCGGCGGCCACCGCCAGCTCGATAAAGGCGCGGATCGCCGGGAAGCGGCGGCGGTCGCGGTGGCACAGCACGTATTCGTCGGTCTGCCACCCCCGGTCGCCCAGCGGCCGGATCGCGATCCTGGGGTCGGGCCGGATTTCGCCCTCGGAGATGAAGCCGATGCCGAGGCCGTGGCCCACCGCCTCCTGCACCGCCTCGCGGCCGGTGACCTCGAACACCGCGGTGGGCGCGACCTCCGCCTCGGCCAGCCCCCGCTCCACCGTGCGCCGGGTCATCGACCCGGTCTCGCGCATCACCAGCCGTCGGCCCGCCAGCGCAGCGGCCGGCACCGCATCCAGCGCGGCCAGGGCGTCGCCAGCCGGCAGCATCAGCCGCACCGGGTCGCGGTACAGCGGCACGATGTGGAAGCGCGGATCGACCGGCGGGTTCGACAGCAGCGCCACGTCCAGCCGGGCCTCGGACAAATCCTCCAGCACCGCGCCGGCATTGCCGATCGACAGCCGGATCTCGACCTGGGGATGGCGGCGGTCGAATTCCGCGATCAGCGGCATGACGTAGTAGGGGCTGTCGGCGCCCAGCTGCAGCAGCCCCTGCGCCAGCTGGGCCGACCCCTCCAGCAACGTCGCCGCCTCCTGCTCGGTGTCGAACAGCCGGGTGGTGAGCTGGAACAGCCGGCGGCCCATCTCGGTCGGCTGCACCTTGCGCGAGCTGCGTTCGAACAGCAGCACGCCGTAGCGTTCCTCCAGCGCCTTCACCGATTGCGACAGGGTCGGCTGGGTCAGGCCCAGCGTCCGCGCCGCCAGGGTGAAGCTGGACTGGGTGGCCACCGCATGGAAGGCGCGCAGCTGCATCAGGTTCATCGGCATGGCCTATAGATAGCATGGGAAACCCGAATTGGACTTATGCATTGGAGAGTCGCAATTTTGGTCTCAGCCACCCCAGCCCCCCCAGCTCTGGATCAAGGCCGCCATGCTCACTGCCGCCGCCCGCCCCATTGCCAGTGCCCACCCGATCACCACCGACGACATCGGGATCGCGACGCTGCACCACACGCCCAGCCGCCTGACCATCCGCTGGTCGGACGGGCGCGAGAGCCCCTATCCCGCGATCTGGCTGGCCGACAACCGGCCGGACCGCCGCGACCGGCCGGACGGGCAGCGCCTGTTCGACGCCATCGACCTGCCCGAGGGCATCGTCCTCCGCGCCGCGGCGCTGGCCGCCGACGGATCGGTCGAGACCCATCTCGCCGGCTTCGACACCCCGGCGCGCTTCACCGCCGCCTGGCTGCGGGCCCATGCGCTGGACCCGGCCTCGCGCGCCGGGCGCCGCCGCAAGCCGGTGCTGTGGGATGCGGGCCTGGCCGCGGCGCCGCCGTCTGGCGACTACGCCGCGGTGCTGGCCGATGACGGCGCCCGCGCCGCCTGGCTGCGCCAGGTCCACGACCACGGCTTCGCCCTGCTGCGCGGCGTGCCGACCGAGCCGGGCATGGTGTGCAGGGTGGTCGAGATCTTCGGCCATGTCCGCGAGACCAATTACGGCCGGCTGTTCGACGTGGTGGCGGTGGAGAAGGCGCAGAACCTGGCCTTCACCGCCCTGTCGCTGGGCAACCACACCGACAACCCCTATCGCGATCCGGTGCCGCAGATGCAGCTGCTGCATTGCCTGGAGGCGGCGTCCGAGGGCGGCGAATCGGTGGTGGTCGACGGCTTCGCCGCCGCCGACCGGCTGCGGCGCGAGGCGCCGGACGCCTTCGACCTGCTGACCCGGCGGGCGGTGCCGTTCCGCTATGTCGAAGCCGGCAAGGTCGACCTGCGCGCCAAGGCGCCGCTGATCGAGCTGGACGCCGACGGCGACGTGAAGGCGGTGCGCTACAACAACCGCTCGATCGCGCCCTTTGACCTCGACCCCGACGAGGTCGAGGCCTTCTACGACGCCTATCGCCGCTTCGGCCGGCTGCTGCACGACCCCGCCCTGACCGTCGGCTTCCGCCTGGCGCCTGGCGACCTGTTCATCGTCGAGAACCGCCGGGTGCTGCACGGCCGCCGCGGCTTCTCCGCCGGGCGCCGCTGGCTGCAGGGCTGCTACACCGACACGGACGGGCTGACCAGCACCCTGTTCAGCCTGGAGGCGTCCCGATGAGCGACACCCTGCACCCGCTGCTGGCCGAGATCGAAGGCCTGTTCGCCGCCCATGGCCACAACACCTATGGCGAGGGCGTCACCATGCAGGAG
Source organism: Inquilinus ginsengisoli (assembly GCF_031453975.1). Classification (NCBI taxonomy): domain Bacteria; kingdom Pseudomonadati; phylum Pseudomonadota; class Alphaproteobacteria; order Rhodospirillales; family Rhodospirillaceae; genus Inquilinus; species Inquilinus ginsengisoli. Next base: position 167,775 of record NZ_JAVDPW010000012.1, on the reverse strand, counting down.
CATGGGCTGCAGGCCGCGGCCCTGGCCGAGCACGAGGGCGCGCCGGACGAGCTGGTGGTCGCCGCCCTGCTGCACGACATCGGCCATTTCCTGGAGCTGGCCGACGACGCCTATGGCTATCACAAGCATGACGGCGCCGGCGGTGACTGGCTGGCCGCCCGCTTCGGCCCGGAGATCAGCGAGCCCGCCCGGCTGCACGTCGCCGCCAAGCGCTACCTCTGCGCCGTCGAGCCGAGCTATCTCGACGTCCTCTCCGCCGCCTCGGTCCATTCCCTGGGCAAGCAGGGCGGGCCGATGAGCCCCGCGGAGGTCGCCGAATTCGCCCGGCATCCACAGGTCGACGCCGCGGTGCGGCTGCGGCGCTGGGACGATGGCGGCAAGATCGAGGGGCTGAAGGTCAGCACCGTCGCCGACTACCGCGACCGGATTTTGAAGGCGGCGAAGGCCGGTTAGGCCGGGGCTCGGCCGACGCCCTGTTCTCCGGCCTTCCCTTCTTTGTCATTGCCCGGCTTGACCGGGCAATCCAGGGGCCACCAAGAGCTGCTCTGGCCGCCCCTGGATGCCACGGTCAAGCCGTGGCATGACAAAACAAGGGCTTAGGTCGGTTAGGCCGCCGCCACCGCCTGGATCTCGACCAGCAGGCTGGGCACCACCAGGCCGGCGACGATCACCAGCGTCGAGGCGGTGGCGTGCCCGGCCAGCCGGCGTTCGCGCACGCTGCGGTACAGCGGCAGCAGGTCGGGCCGGATGATGAAGCCGTCGACCTTGACCAGGTCGGTGACCGCCATGCCGGCATCGGTCAGCACCGCCAGCAGGTTGTCCCAGGCCAGCTCCATCTGCCGCTCGGGGTCCTCCGGCACGGTGCCGTCGGGCGTGGCGCCGACCTGGCCAGAGATGTGCAGCCAGCGCGCACCGGCCGGGGCCGAGGCGCCCTGGCTGTAGCGCGAGAACGGCGCGGCGACGCCGGCCGGGTTGTGCAGCGTGATCGTCATGGGTCTTCCCCTGGTGTCGGTTCAGGTGCGGCCGGAGAGCGGGTCGTTTTCCAGCAGGATCGGCGCGCCATGCGGCGTGGCCTGCGCCGCCCGGTCCCAGGCCGCCTTGCGGTGCCGCAGAGTCTCGCTGTCGGCGGCGCCCTTCGCCACCACCAGCTGCTCCAGCGCGGCCAGCCAGTGGTCGTAGTAGCGGCTGCCGTCATCCGGGTCGCCGGCCGCCTGGGCCCGGGCGATCTCCGCCCCCAGCGCCGCCGCCCATTCGTCCCAGGTGAAGACGCCGCGGTCGCGCAGAGCCACCGCCATGGCGAAGGCCTGGGCCTGCCAGGGCTCGGCGAAGACCGGGCCGTCCCGGTCGCGCGGCAGCGGCGCCGTGCCGTCCAGCACACTGATCACCGCGTCATGCCGGCTCAAGATAGCCCTCCCAGGCATCGATCGAGACCTCGAGGGTGGGGTCGGCGCCCTCGCCCCACAGCTCCGGCCCGGTGAAGCGGAGGGTGTAGAGCCATTGCGGATCCTCATCCGTGCCATGGGCCCGGGCGTCGGGCAGCACGAACACGCCATGCACCCGGTCGACCACCCCGACCTTGCCGCGGGCGTAGCGCGGCAGCCTGGTGTGGCCGGTCGGGTGGATGTTGCGGGTGCGGACCGCCTGGCCCAGGGCGAAGCGGGCCGGCGCCGCCTCCGGCCGCTGGTAGTTGGTGCCGCGCGCCAGCACGCCCGCCACCTGGTCGGCCTGCAGCGCCGGCGGCACCGCCACGGCGGGGTCGATGGCGTGCCCGGCCGCCAGCTCCGCCGCCGACACCAGCCCGTCCGCCAGCAGCAGCTTCTCCAGCCCCTTCAGCCAGATCTGGTAGTAGCTGGAGGACAGGTATTCGACCGGATGCAGGGTTTCTCGCGCATGCCGGCTGGCGTCGATCGACCAGCGCCGCAGCGCGCCGGCGGCGAGGTTCATGGCCAGGACGCGCTTTTCCCAATCGGCGTGGAAGCGGACATGCTCCGGCTCCGGCACCACCGGGCCGAAGCCCATCATGCCGCCGAGATCCTGGCCGCCGTTCACGACACGGTCCCCGGTTCGCGCGCGATCCCGGCGCCGATCATGCTGTCGCGGCTGACCAGGTCGGCCAGCGCCGCCTCGTCCCAGCCTTCGGTGCCGGCGGGGCGCATCGGGATCACGAGGTAGCGGGTCTCGGCGGTCGAATCCCACACCCGGATCCGGGTCTCGGCCGGCAGGGTCACGCCGAAATCGGCCAGCACGCCGCGCGGGTCGATCACGGCGCGCGAGCGGTAGGGCGCCGATTTGTACCAGACCGGCGGCAGTCCCAGCACCGGCCAGGGATAACAGGAGCACAGGGTGCAGACGATCAGGTTGTGGGTGTCGGGCGTGTTCTCGACCGCGATCATGTGCTCGCCGCCGCGGCCGCTGAAGCCGAACTCGGCGACCGCGGCGGTGGCGTCGGTGCGCAGCCGCTCGCGATAGGCCGGGTCGGCCCAGGCCTTGGCCACCACCCGGGCGCCGTTGCGCGGGCCGATCCGGGTCTCGTAGGTCTCGACCAGGACGTCCAGCGCCGCCGGGTCGACATAGCCCTTCTCGACCAGCACCGATTCCAGCGCCCGGACGCGGAGCGCCGTGTCGGACAGCTCGCTGCCCTCGTGATCGTGATCGTGATCGTGGTGGTCGGACATGGGCCTCGCTCCGCTGCATCGGATCCCGCATCGGAGCCTAGCGCCGCAGGACGGCGGCGGCCAGCCGCCGGGCGCTACCGTCCCATGCGCTTTCGTGCTAGCAAACCGGCCAACCGACACCCTGATGAAAACCGGAGCCGTCCGATGGCCGCCGAAACCGCCTTCCGCAAAGAAACCGACAGCCTGGGCGCCGTCGACGTCCCGACCGACCGCTACTGGGGCGCGCAGACCCAGCGCAGCCTGCAGAATTTCAAGATCGGCGGCGAGCGCATGCCGGCCCCGCTGGTGCGGGCCTTGGGCATCCAGAAGAAGGCCTCGGCCCAGGCCAACATGGCGCTGGGCGAGCTGGACCCGGCGATCGGCAACGCCATCGTCGCCGCGGCGGAAGAGGTGATCGACGGCACCCTGGCCGACCATTTCCCGCTGGTGGTGTGGCAGACCGGGTCCGGCACCCAGACCAACATGAACGCCAACGAGGTGATCTCGAACCGCGCCATCGAGATCCTGGGCGGCGAGATCGGCTCGAAGAAGCCGGTGCACCCGAACGACCACGTCAACCGCGGCCAGTCTTCGAACGACAGCTTCCCGACGGTGATGCACATCGCCGCGGTCGAGCAGATCGGCCATGAGCTGCTGCCGAGCCTGGAGCACCTGCACGGCGCCCTGGCCGCCAAGGCGTCGGAGTTCAAGGACCTGGTCAAGATCGGCCGCACCCATCTGCAGGATGCGACGCCCCTGACCCTGGGCCAGGAATTCTCCGGCTATGCCCGCCAGATCGAGCTGGGCATCGCCCGGGTCAAAGGCTGCCTGCCGCATCTGCTGGACCTGGCCCAGGGCGGCACCGCCGTCGGCACCGGGCTGAACGCCAAGGAAGGCTTCGCCGAGGCCTTCGCCGCGCACGCCGCCAGCATCACCGGCTTCCCGTTCAAGACCGCGCCGAACAAGTTCGAGGCGCTGGCCGCGCATGACGCCTGCGTCGAGGCCTCCGGCGTGATGAACACCCTGGCGACGTCGCTGATGAAGATCGCCAACGACATCCGCCTGCTCGGCTCCGGCCCGCGCTGCGGCATCGGCGAGATCCACCTGCCGGAGAACGAGCCCGGCTCGTCGATCATGCCGGGCAAGGTCAACCCGACTCAGTCCGAGGCGATGACCATGGTCTGCGCCCAGGTGATGGGCAACAACGTCACCGTCACCTTTGCCGGCGCCACCGGCCATTTCGAGCTGAACGTGTTCAAGCCGGTGATCATCTACAACCTGCTGCAGTCGATCCGCCTGCTGGCCGATGCCTGCCGCAGCTTCACCGACAATTGCGTCGTCGGCATCGAGGCCCGCACCGACCGGATCGAGCAGCTGCTGCACGAATCGCTGATGCTGGTGACCGCGTTGAACCCACATATCGGCTACGACAACGCCGCCAAGGTGGCGAAGAAGGCGCATGCCGAGAACACCACGCTGAAGCAGGCGGCGATCTCGCTCGGCCTGCTGACCGCCGAGCAGTTCGACGAGTGGGTGCGGCCCGAGACCATGGTCGGCCCCAACGCCTGACTCGGTCCGGCCGACGGTGAGCGGCGTCCGCAAGCGGTCGGTCAATATCGCCGGCCATGCCACCAGCGTCTCGCTGGAGCCGGGGTTCTGGGATGCCCTCGGCCGCCTCGCCACCCGGCGCGGCCTGCCGGTCAACCGGCTGGTCGAGGCGATCGACGCGGCGCGCGACCCGGACGGCAACCTGTCCAGCGCACTGCGGACCGCCGTCCTGGAGGCGGCCCTGGCGCGCGAGATCTGACATGAAAAAGCCCCGGCCGAACGGCCGGGGCTTTTCATCACCGGGTCGCGGGGATCAGCCGCCGCACTGGGCGGTGTAGGCCTGGTCGCCGGTCGAGACCTGCTGGTCGAGCTGCTTCAGCTGGTCGTCCGTCAGCTTCAGATCGGCCTGACAGCCCTTGTAGATGTCGGTCAGCTTCTTGGTCTCGGCCATGACGTCCTTCATCGCCGAGCACTGCTCGTCCTTCGAGGCCGTCGTCTTGCCCTGAAGGGCCTGGCTCAGGGTCATGACCTTCTGCGCCTGGGCCTGGGCGTCATCGGTGCAGGCGGCAAAAGCAGGCGATGCCAGCAGCGAGGCCACGGCGGCGGCGAGGAAAATACGCTTCACGGAATGCTCCTTGGGCTTTTTCGGACGATCCCGCATCGGCGAGCACCGGTTGCAGGCGCTTGGGAAACCCATAGTTGCGGACTGGGTTCCCAGCAATTGCCATTAATTGCACGGGCCATACGGTGGTCGCGAGCCCCTACTTCGCGTTCGACCACCAGGATTCGAGCACGGTGCCGTAGGTCGGGTTGACGGTGGTGACGCGGCCGAGATCGCCCCAATAGGCGATGTAGTCGCGGTCGAGATAGTAGAGCGGCACCACGTAGTTGCCCCACAGCAGCACGCGGTCCAGCGCATGCACCGCGGTCTGCAGGTCCTCCTGGCTGTCCGCGCTGGTGACCGCCTTGATCATGGCGTCGACCACCGGGCTCTTCACCCCGGGATAGTTGCGCGTGCCCGGCACGTCGGCCGAGCCGCTGCCCCAGTAGCCCGACTGCTCCACGCCGGGGGACAGGGTGGTGATCCAGGTGTTGAGGATCATGTCGAAATCATAGCTTCCGACCCGGTTGGCGTATTGCGCGCTCTCGACCAGGCGGATCGACGCCGGGATGCCGAGGCGGCGCAGCTGGTCGGCATAGGCCAGGGCGACGCGCTGGTAGCTCTTGTTCTGCAGCAGGATCTCGAAGCGGAACGGCGCGCCGCCGGCATCGACCAGCGCATTGTCCTTGATGGTCCAGCCGGCCTCGGCCAGCAGCGCCTGGGCGGCGCGCAGGTTCTCCCGGTTGCGGCCGCTGCCGTCGCTGACCGGAAGGGTGTAGGCCTCGCTGAACAGCTGCGGCGGCAGCTGGGCGCGGAACGGGTCCAGCAGCTTCAGCTCCGCCCCCTTCGGGGTGTCGGTGGCCGCCAGCGCCGAATTGGCGAAGAAGCTGTCGTCGCGCTTGTACTGGCCGCCCAGCAGGGTCTTGTTCACCCAGTCGAAATCGAAGGCCAGGACCAGCGCCCGCCGCACCCGCGGATCGGCGAAGATCGGCCGGCGGGTGTTCATGGCGAAGCCCATCATGCCGACCGACCGGTATTGCGGCAGGGTCAGCAGCGTCACCCGTCCGTCCTGGACCGCCGGGAAGTCGTAGTTGCCGTCGGTCCATTTCTCGGCGCTGAGCTCGCGCCGCCAGTTGTAAGCCCCGGCCTTGAACGCCTCCAGCGCGGTGTCGGCGTCGAGGTAGAAGTCGAAGCGCATCCGGTCGAAATTGTAGAGGCCCTTCATCGCCGGCAGGTTTTCGCCCCACCAGTCCTTCACCCGGTTCAGGGTGATGCTGCGCCCGGCATCGACCGCGCCGATGGTGTAGGGGCCGGCGCCGAGCGGCGGGTCGAGGCTGGGCTGGTCGAACGCATGCGCCGTGTACCAGGCCTTGCTGAGGATCGGCTGCAGGGCGACGACCAGCGGGTCCTCGCGCGCGATGCCCGGCTTGAAGCGGAACCGCACGGTGCGGTCGTCGACCCGGTCGATCCCCGCCATCTCCTCGTAGAGGCTGCGGGTGTTGGGCCGGCCCTTGGTGCCCTGGGTCTGCCAGCTGAAGATCACGTCGTCGGCGGTCAGCGGCGTGCCGTCATGGAACACCGCCTTGGGGTTGAGGTGGAAGATGACCGTGAGCCGGTCGTCCGACACCTCCACCCGGTCCGCGACATAGGGGTAGAGGGTGAAGGGCTCGTCCCAGCCGCGCGTCATCAGACTGGCGAAGTTGTAGGGCGGCACGATCAGCCGGACCTGGTCGGTCTGGCCGCCGATGATGAAGGCGTTCAGCGTGTCGAAGCTGCCGACCACCGCCTGGCGCAGCTCCCCACCCTTGGGCGCATCGGGGTTGGCATAGGCGAAATGGGTGAAATCCGCCGGGTATTTCGGATCGCCATGCGCAGCCAGGCCCGGGCCCTGCGCCGGCGCCCCGGCCTGCGCCCGGGCGGTCGCCGGCAGGAAACCGGCCAGCAGGAGGGCGGCGACGGCGAGGCGGAGCAGTGGTCGGGCAGCGCGCATGCGGACGGATCCATGGCCGGATTCGGGGACGGCCGCAGTCTCAGCGCCCGACGCCCACCACGCAAGGGCGATATCCCCAGCCGTCATTGCGAGGAGGCGAAGCCGACGAAGCAATCCATCGGCCTGCACAAGCTGCCCGATGGATTGCTTCGCTACGCTCGCAATGACGAGGTTGGGAATTCTGAAAAAGTCCCATCAGTAACGCGTCGCCTACTCCGCGGCGCGGGCCAGTGGCGGCCAGACGCCCCAGATCTCCTCGGCATAGTCGCGCACGGTGCGGTCGGAGGAGAACCAGCCGACCTGGGCGGTGTTGAGGATGGCCATGCGGGTCCAGCCGGCGCGGTCGCGGTAGATGGTGGCGGCGCGGGCCTGGGCCTCCCAATAGGCGGCGAAGTCGGCCGCCACCAGGAACCAGTCGCTGTGCCGCAGCGCGTCAGTGATCGGCCGGAACCGGCCGGGATCGTCCGGGGAGAAGGTGCCGTCCTCGATCGCCGCCACGGCGCGGGCCAGGCGGGGATCGGCCGCGATCACCGCCGAGGGGTCGTAGCCCTGGGTCCGCTTCGCCGCCACCTCGGCCGCGGTCATGCCGAAGATCAGGATGTTGTCGGCACCGACGCGTTCGGCGATCTCGACATTGGCTCCGTCCAGCGTGCCGATGGTGACCGCGCCGTTCAGCGCAAACTTCATGTTGCCGGTGCCCGACGCCTCCATCCCGGCGGTCGAGATCTGCTCCGACAAATCGGCGGCGGGGATGATGCGTTCGGCCAGGGTGACGTTGTAGTTCGGCAGGAACACCATCTTCAGCTGGTCGCGGATGGTGCGGTCGTTGTTGACCACCCGGCTGACGTCGTTGGCCAGCTTGATGATCAGCTTGGCCATGGCGTAGCCCGGGGCGGCCTTGCCGGCGAAGATCTTGACCCGCGGCGTCCAGGTGGCGTCGGGGTCGTCGCCCATCTCCTGCCACAGCGCCACCGCGTGCAGGATGTTCAGCAGCTGGCGCTTGTACTCGTGGATGCGCTTGACCTGGACGTCGAACAGCGCGTCGCCCGACACCCGGACATCGGCGATCTCGGCGATGTGGTGGGCCAGCAGCGCCTTGTTGCGGCGCTTCACCGCCCAGAACGCCTCGCGGAAGGCGGTGTCCTCGGTCTTGCCGCGCAGCGCCGACAGCCGCTCGAGGTCGTCCTCCCAGCCGGTGCCGATCATGTTGTGGATCAGCTGGGCCAGGTTCGGGTTGGCCTGCACCAGCCAGCGCCGCGGGGTGATGCCGTTGGTCTTGTTGGTGATGCGGCCGGGGAATTCCTCGTTGAGGTCGCGGAACACCGTCTCGCGCATCAGCTGGGTGTGCAGCGCCGAGACGCCGTTGACCCGATGGCTGCCGAGGAAGGCCAGCGGCCCCATCCGCACCCGCCGGTCCCAGCCCTCCTGGATCAGCGACAGGCTGCCCAGCCGGCTCGGGTCCTTGGCGATCACGCGCGAGGATTTCAGGAAGCGGTCATTGATCTCGTAGATGATCTGCAGGTGCCGCGGCAGCACGCGTTCCAGCAGCGCGACCGGCCAGGTCTCCAGCGCCTCGGGCATCAGCGTGTGGTTGGTGTAGCTGATGCAGCCGGTGGTGATCTTCCACGCCCGGTCCCAGTCCAGCCGGTGCCGGTCGATCAGCAGGCGCATCAGCTCCGGCACCGCGATCGCCGGATGGGTGTCGTTCAGCTGCATCGCCGCCTTTTCGGGCAGGTCGTCATAGCCGTCATGGTGCATGCGATGGCGGCGCAGCACGTCCTGCAGCGAGGCCGAGGTGAAGAAGTATTCCTGCTTGAGCCGCAGCTCCTGCCCCGCCGGGGTGTTGTCGTTGGGGTACAGCACGCGCGACAGGATCTCCGACAGGATCTTGTCCTCGACCGATTTCATGTAGTCGCCGGAGTTGAACTTGACGAGGTCGAACTCGCGCACCGGCTTGGCCGACCACAGCCGCAGCGTGTTGACCGTGGCGCCGCCCCAGCCGACCACCGGCGTGTCGTAGGCCACGGCCAGCACCCGCTGGCTGCCCTGCCAGCGCGCCGTCGGCTTGCCGTCGGGCCCCGGCTCGCCGGGTTCGACCTTGCCGTAGAAATCGATAGGGTAGGCGATCTCCGGCCGCTCGAACTCCCAGGGGTTGCCGAACTTCAGCCAGTCCTCGGGGTATTCGACCTGCCAGCCGCGGTCGAACTGCTGCTCGAACAGCCCGTATTCGTAGCGGATGCCGTAGCCGGTACCGGCGATGCCCAGCGTTGCCATGCTGTCGAGGAAGCAGGCGGCGAGGCGGCCGAGACCGCCATTGCCCAGGGCTGCGTCAGGCTCGACCTCCAGCACCGCGCCGAGGTCGACGCCGAAATCCGACAGCGCGTCGCGGCAGGTCTCGTACAGGCCGAGATTGGTCAGCGCATTGGCCATCAGCCGGCCGATCAGGAATTCCAGGCTGAGGTAGTAGACCCGCTTGCCGTCGGTCGCCTCTTCCTGGTGCTGCGATTCCATCCAGCGGTCGACCAGGCGGTCGCGTACGGCCAGGGCGGTGGCGGCGAACCAGTCGTGGCGGGTGGCGCGGTGGATCTCGCGGCCCACGGCGTAGACCAGCCACTCCAGAATGTCGCGCTTCAGTGACTCCCGGTCGAGCCCACGGGGCTCGATGGCGATCGGAGAGGCGGGCGGCTGCATCGGCTGGCCTCTTTGCTGCACTGCGATATCTCAAATCCGTTACAGCACGGAACGGCGCGCCGATCAATCATATGACATAGAAACGGCCCGGCGGATCGCTCCGCCGGGCCGCAGAAGGGCAGAAAACTCGACTTAAGTCTTACTTCGCGCCGATCTTGGCCAGTTCGCCCGGGGTGGCTTCGGCGTATTTGCCGCTGTTCCAGATGTAGAAGACGTAGTCGGTCTTGACGCGGTCGCCCTTGGCGTCGAAGGCCAGCTCGCCCAGCACGGTCTTGTACGCGGTGCCGTCATGCAGGGCCTGGGCGACCTTCGGCCCCTCGAAGCTCTTCGCCTTGGTCGCGGCCTCGGCCCAGGCCTGGACCGCGGCGTAGCTGTACAGGGTGTAGCCCTCGGGCTCGTAGTTGTCGGCCTTGAACTTGGCGACCACGTCCTTGGCCGCCGGGGAGGTGCGCTGGTCGGCGCCGAAGGTCATCAGCACGCCCTTGCCGGCGTCACCGGTGATGCCCCAGAACTCCTGGGTGACGATGCCGTCACCCGAGATGAACTGGGCGTTCATCCCCTGCTCGCGCGCCTGGCGCAGGATCAGGCCGGCCTCGTTGTGCAGGCCGCCGAAATAGATCACATCGATGTTCGCCTGCTTCATCTTCGACACCACGGCCGAGAAGTCGCGCTCGCCGACGGTGATGCCCTCGTACAGCTTCTCGGTCAGGCCGGCCTTGTTCATCGCCGCCTTGGTGGCGTCGGCCAGGCCCTTGCCGTAGGTGGTCTGGTCCTGGAGGATCGCGACGTTGCGGCCCTTGTACTTGTCGGCGATGAAGGCGCCGGCGACGTCGCCCTGCTGGTCGTCGCGGCCGCAGGTGCGGAAGGTGGTCTTCTGCCCCTGTTCGGTCAGCTGCGGGTTGGTCGAGGCCGGGGTGATCTGGACCACGCCTTCCTCGGCATAGATCGCCGAGGCCGGGATCGAGACCGACGAGTTGAAGTGGCCGATCACGGCCACGACGCCCTCGCCCACCAGCTCGTTCGCCGCGGCCACGCCCTGGCGCGGGTCGGAGGCATCGTCGCCATAGACCACGGTGATCTTCTGGCCGTTGACGCCGCCGGCGTCGTTCAGCGCCTTCACCGCCGCATCGGTGCCGCGCTTCATCTGTTCGCCGAAGGACGCGTTCGGCCCGGTCAGCGGCGCGCCGAGGCCGATCTTCACATCGGCCAGGGCCGGAGTCGTCGCCAGAGCGGCCAGGGCCGCGCCGACCAGGAGGACTCGGTTCAATCTCGTCATCAGATCGCTCTCCCAGTTCTTCGCCCGGCGGGACGCTCCCGCCGGACCTTGCTTTCCACCGGCCCCGAGGGACCGGCGTCTTACCGTGTGGCCGACGGCCGGTCGCGCCAGCCGAACAGCCCGGCACGCTCGTAGAGCCACGGATACTGCCGGACCATCTTCGCCGCCCGGGTCATCCGGAAGGCGACCGTCGCGCACACCCCGATCCACACAAGATCGATGATGAAGCCGGTCGGCGACAAGAGCGTTCCGCCGAACAGGGCGTAGTGCAGGAACCGGGTGGCGCAGGCGATCAGGATCACGAAGGGGATGACCTTGCGCCCCTTTGCCCAGCCCTGGGCCTGGCCCTGGCCGGTCAGGAACCCGGCCCCGCCGCCGAGGATCAGGCTGACGAAGATGAAGTCGCCGATGGAGCTGCCGAGGATCTGTTCCATGGCGATCTCCTCAATGCCCGCCTTCGAGATAGGCGGCCCGGACTTCCGGGTTGGCCAGCAGGTCCCGGCCGGTGCCGCTCATCGTCACCCGGCCGTTGACCATGACGTAGCCGCGATGCGCCAGCCGCAGCGCGTGGAAGGCGTTCTGCTCGACCAGGAAGACGGTCATGCCCTTCTCCCGGTTGATGGCGCGGATCGCTTCGAAGATCTGCTTCACCACCATCGGCGCCAGGCCGAGCGACGGCTCGTCCAGCAGCAGCAGCCGCGGCTGGCTCATCAGCGCCCGGCCGATCGCCAGCATCTGCTGCTCGCCGCCCGACAGCGTGCCGCCGCGCTGGGCCTGCCGCTCCTTCAGCCGCGGGAACAGGGTGAAGATCTGCTCCAGGTCGCGGTCGAAGGTCGACGGGTCGGCGGTGAGGCCGCCCATCCTGAGGTTCTCCATCACCGTCATGCGCGGGAAGATCCGCCGCCCTTCCGGCGAGATGGCGACGCCGCGGCGCACGATCTCGAAGGTCGGCAGCCGGGTGATCTCCCGCCCGTCGAACAGCACCGCCCCCTGCCGCGCCTGCGGATTGCCGCAGATCGTCATCAGGAGGGTCGACTTGCCGGCGCCGTTGGCGCCGATCAGGGTGACGATCTCGCCTTCCTTGACCTCGACGTCGACGCCGCGCAGCGCCTCGATGGCGCCGTAGAAGGTGTGCACGCCCTGCAGCGACAGCATCATCGCCGCACCTCCCCGGTGGCGGCGGCCCCGGTCACGGCAGCCACATCGGCGGCGATCTCCGGCGGCAGGTCTTCCTCCTCCGGCTCGCCGAGATAGGCGCGGATCACCGTCTCGTCGCTGCGGATCTGGTCCGGCGTGCCGTCGGCGATCTTCTTGCCGTGGTCGAGCACCACGATGTGGTCGGAAATCTGCATGACGACGCTCATGTCGTGCTCGATCAGCAGCACGCTGGTGTTGTGCTCGTCGCGGATGGCGCGCAGGAGGCCGTTCAGCTCCTGCGATTCCCGCGGGTTGAGGCCGGCGGCCGGTTCGTCCAGGCACAGGATCACCGGGTCGATGCACATTGCCCGCGCGATCTCCAGCCGGCGCTGGCCGCCATAGGGCAGGCTGCCGGCGGAATCGTCGGCCTGGGCGGTCAGGCCGAGCTTGTCGAGCCAGAACTTCGCCTTGTCCACCGCCTCGCGCTCCGCCCGGCGGAAGCCCGGCAGGCCGAACAGCCCGGCGAAGGAGAAGGCCGAGGCCTTCATCAGCCGGTTGTGCTGGGCCACCATCAGATTCTCCAGCACGCTCATGCCGGCGAACAGCCGGATGTTCTGGAAGGTGCGGGCGACCCGCGCCTCCTTGGCGATGCGGTAGCCGGGGATCTGCTCGAGCAGGAACTCGCGGCCGTCCTCGGCGCGCAGGGTCATCCGCCCGGCGGTCGGCTTGTAGAAGCCGGTGATGCAGTTGAACAGCGTGGTCTTGCCGGCGCCGTTCGGCCCGATCACCGCGGTGATGTCGCCGGCGCGGATGTCGAAGGACACGTTGTCGATGGCGACCAGGCCGCCGAAGCGCATCGAGATGCGCTCGATGGTCAGAAGGGTCATGACGAGGCTCCCTTCTTGCGGTTCAGCAGGATGGTCGGGTCGCGATGGGCCAGGAGGCCGCGCGGCCGCCACACCATGATGCCGACCATGCACAGGCCGAACACCAGCATGCGGTACAGGTCGAGGCCGCGGAACGCCTCGGGCAGGCCGATGATCAGGCAGGCGGCGACGACGATGCCGAGCTGGCTGCCCATGCCGCCGAGCACGACGATGGCCAGGATGATGGCGGATTCGATGAAGGAGAAGCTCTCCGGGCTGATGAAGCCCTGGTAGGTCGCGAAGAAGCTGCCGGCGAAGCCGCCGCACATCGCCGAGGTGGCGAAGGCCGCCAGCTTCAGGTTGGTGCGGTTGATGCCGAGCGACTGGCAGGCGATGTCGTCCTCGCGGATCGCCTCCCACGCCCGGCCCAGCGGCAGGCGCCGCAGCCGGGTGCTGATGAAGTTGACCAGGAGCGCCAGGGCCAGGATCAGCAGGTACAGGAAGACGATCCGGTGGGTTGGGCTGTACTCGAGGCCGAACAGCTGGTGGAAGGCGGTCTGGCCCTCCGGCGGGCTGCGGTCGAAGGGGAAGCCGAAGAAGCTGGGCCGCGGGATGTTGTTGATCCCGTTCGGCCCGCCGGTCACCGGCGCCCAGTTGATCAGGATGATGCGGATGATCTCGCCGAAGCCCAGCGTGACGATCGCGAAATAGTCGCCGCGCAGCCGCAGCACGGGATAGCCGAGGATCAGGCCGAAGCAGGCGGCGAACACCCCGGCCAGCGGCAGGCAGATCCAGAAGCTGAGGCCGAAGGTGGTCGACAGCAGGGCGTAGGAATAGGCGCCGACGGCGTAGAAGGCGACATAGCCGAGGTCGAGCAGCCCGGCGAGGCCGACGATGATGTTCAGCCCCCAGCCCAGCATGATGTAGATCAGCACGATGGTGGCGACGCCGAGCGTCGCGCGGGTGGCAAGGTCGGTGAACGGGAAGACCACCGCCAGCAGCACCAGGATGGGGCCGACGAAGACGGTGGCGCGCTGCACCTTCGCCCCGATCTTGTCCATCGCCCGGTCGCGTTCCTGCCGCGACAGGCTGGAGCGGTGGCGCCGCTGCACCAGCAGCGCCTGCAGCGCCAGCCACATCGAGCCGAGCGTGCCGATCACCAGCAGCGGGATGGAGTGGAAGTCCAGCACCGGCAGCGGCGGCAGGTCGAGCGGCACCTGCACTCCGAACAGGGTGAAGCCGGAGCGCAGCAGCTCGTAGATCACCGGCAGCGGGAACACCACCAGGAACAGCAGGCTGAGCCACAGCACCGGCCGGGCGATGCCTTCGCGGTTCAGGATGATGCCGATGCGGCCGACGAAGACCAGCGCCACGGCGATGGCCACGGCGGTGAAGTCGGTCTCGAAGCCGAGCGACCCGCTCTGCTCCACGGTGCGGATGCCGATCAGGGGGGCGGTCAGCACCAGGGCGATCAGGGCGGTGACCCCCGCCTCCTTCGCCATGGCGACGAGGTCGAGGCCGCGGGGGGCGGCCGCCTCGGCCTGGACAAGCGTGGCCATGATGTCAGACCTTCTCGATGTCGGGGCGGCCGAGCAGGCCGGACGGTCGGAAGATCAGCACCAGCACCAGGATGGTGAAGGCGGCGACATCCTTGTATTCCGACGAGAAGTAGCCCGACCAGAAGGCCTCGATCAGGCCGATCAGGATGCCGCCGAGCATCGCGCCCGGCAGCGACCCGATGCCGCCCAGCACCGCGGCGGTGAAGGCTTTGATGCCGGCGAGGAAGCCGATGTAGAAGTCGATCACGCCGTAGTACAGCGTCACCATCACGCCGGCCACGGCGGCCAGCGCCGCGCCGATGACGAAGGTGGTCGAGATGGTGCGGCCGACATCGACCCCGATCAGCGCCGCCATGGTGCGGTCCTGGGCGCAGGCGCGCTGCTGCCGGCCGAGCGAGGTGCGGTTGATCACCCAGGTCAGGCCCAGCATCAGCACCAGGGTCAGGACGACGATGATGATCTGGAGATAGGACAAGCTGACGTCGAAGCCGCCGCCGGAGGTCAGCTGGAACCCGCCCGGGATCTGTGGCGGCACCGGCTTGCGCCGCGCGCCCTGCAGCAGCTGGACGTAGTTCTGAAGGAAGATCGACATGCCGATCGCCGAGATCAGCGGCGCCAGCCGGGTCGAGCCGCGCAGCGGCCGGTAGGCCAGCCGCTCGATCGTCCAGCCATAGGCCGCCGTGACCACCACCGAGATGATCAGCACGATCGCCAGGGCCAGGGCCACCGACACGCCGGGCACGCCGAAGGCGCCCAGCACGACGAAGCCGATCACCGCGATGAATGCGCCGATCATATAGATCTCGCCATGGGCGAAATTGATCATGCCGATGATGCCGTACACCATCGTATAGCCGATCGCGATCAGACCGTAGATCGCGCCCAGCGTCAGCCCATTGATGAGCTGCTGCAGGAAATATTCCATGCTCGCGCCGATTTGCCTCCACAGACCATCCCGCGACGGTCAACAGACCACCCGGGGATGGTCGACCTCATCTGTTCGCTTCGCCGTTTAGACCGAGGGCGTTTCTCTGTTCAAGCTCCGCGTCACACGCCGGATTGGCGCGACTATGGAGAAGAAAATGCACCGTTACAATCTCAATGAATCGTAAGACGTTTCGGGGGGTTAGCGGCCGCGATCAGGCGCCGTAGCGGTCGAGAATCCGGCGGATCGGCTCGGCATAGGCCGGGTCCCAGTACCGGACATGGACCAGCAAGGGATACAGCAAATAGATCGGCCGGCGGCCGTCCCAGAAGCCGGGATCCAGCGGCGCGGCCTCGTCATAGCGGCGGAAGAAGGCCTCGTCGAAGGTGCCGAACAGGGTCGGGTAGGCCAGCTCCATCTCCGGATGGCCGCAGGAGATGGCGGGGTCGATGACAGCGGCGATTCGGCCGTCGCGGTGCAGCAGGTTGCCGGTCCAGATGTCGCCATGCAGCAAAGCGGGATGGCGCGGTTCGGACAGCAGATCCTCCAGCCGGCCGGCCAGGATTTCCAGGCGGCGCAGCAGCTCGGCATCGACCGTGCCCTCGGCGTGGCCGGCGCGGGCCATGTGCAGCAGGCGGTGGTCGCGGAAGAACGGCACCCAGCGGTCGCCGGGCGGGTTCGGCTGGGGCAGCCTGCCGATCGAGGTGTCCCTGGCATAGCCGAAGGTCGGCCACGGCACGGCGTGCAGCGCCGCCAGCAGCTCGGCGGCGTGCAGCTGCGCCGCATGGGGCGGCGGCCCGGGCTCGTGGTCGACATGCTCGAGCAGCAGCAGGTCCTCGGCCGCATGCAGCACCGCCGGCAGCGGCAGGGCGGAGTGCTGTGCCAGCTCGCCCAGCATCCAGGCCTCGAGGGCCAGCGCCCCCTGCCCCGCCTTGGCGACGATGCGGCCGCCATCGGCGAGATCGACCCGCAGCACCGCGACGGTCGACCCGCCGGGCAGCGGCTCGGCCGCCGCCGGCCGCACCCCGAGCGCCGCCTCGATCCGGTCGGCGAGGCCGGGATCGAGGCCGTCAGCCACCCGCCGCATCCTTCTGGCCGCGCTGGTCGAGGCTGAGGGGATAGCGCAGCGGGTGGTGGCTGGAGAAGGTCATGTTCACCGGCCTTCCCTGCGGGTCATAGGCGATCTGCTCGACCGTCAGCACCGCCGCCGGCGGCGCCAGCTCCAGCAGCCGCGCCTCCTCCTCATTGGCCAGGCGGGCGCTCAGCGTGGTGCGGCCGCTGTCCGGGCGCAGCCGGTAGCGGTCGCGGATCTCGGCGTAGAGCGAGCGGTTGCCGGTCGACCAGTCGAGGTCGAGTATCCCCGGCACCAACCCGGCGGCGAACCAGTCCTGGGTCAGCACCATCGGCTGGCCGTCGAGGCAGCGCAGCCGCTTCAGCATCACCACATCGGCGCCGACCGGCAGGAACAGCGGCCGCGCGATCTCCGCCGGCGCCGGGCAGACCCGGCCGTCGATCAGCCGGCTGGCCGGCACCCGTCCATGCGCCTCGGCGATGGCGGTGAAGCTGCGCAGCAGGTGCAGCTCATAGGCCTCCTCGCGCCGCGCCACGAAGAAGCCGCGGCCGGGATGGCTGTGCAGCCAGCCTTCCGCCACCAGCTCGCGCACCGCCTGGCGCACGGTGATGCGGCTGACGCCGTATTGCTTCTCCAGCTCGCGCTCCGACGCCAGCTTGGCATCGGTGCCGAGCTCGCCGCGGTCGATCTGCTCGCGGATCCGCTGCTTGATCTGGCGGTACAGCGGCTGCGGGTCGTCGCGCCGCACCCCGGCGGTGATCGGATCGTCGTTCATGGCATCATGCGGCACGGAATCTCCGGCGCGGCGAGGGCGAATCCATGACTGCTGCATACACGCAAATCCGGCGTCCGGCCACCGTTGACATGACTGGTTATAACCAGTCATAACTTGGGCCGGTTCCCGGGAGGCCCCATGAAACTGACCCTGGTCGGCGGCGGCGGAGTCCGCGCCCCCCTGTTCATCGAATCGGCGCTGCGCCGGGCGGAATGGAGCAACCTGACCGAGCTGTGCCTGCTCGACATCGACGGGCCGCGGCTGGAGCTGTTCGGCGGCCTGGGCACGCTGATCGCCCGGCAGATGAAGTCGCCGGTGAAGATCACCACCAGCCTGGATCCCGAGCGGGCGCTGGACGGCGCCGCCTATGTCGTGACCACGGTCCGGCCGGGGCTGGAGGAAGGCCGCATCAAGGACGAGCGCATCGCCCTGGCGCATGGCGTGCTGGGGCAGGAGACCACAGGGCCGGGCGGCTTCGCCATGGCGCTGCGCAGCATCCCGACCATCCTGGGCTATGCCGACCTGCTGAAGCGGGTCAGCCCCGATGCCTGGCTGTTCAACTTCACCAACCCGGCCGGCCTGGTCACCCAGGCCCTGCGCGACGCCGGCCACGACCGCAGCATCGGCATCTGCGACGGCGCCAACGCCGCCCAGTCGGCGGTGGCGCGCTGGTACGGCGTGCCGGAGAAGGCGGTCCGCACCGAGGTGTTCGGCCTGAACCACCTGTCCTTCACCCGCCGCGCCGAGATCGGCGGCGAGGACGTGCTGCCGCGCCTCTTGGCCGACGACGCCTTCCTGGCCGCCTCGGCCCAGAAGGTGTTCAGCCCGCGCGTGGTCCGCCGCCATGGGATGTGGATCAACGAGTACCTCTATTACTTCTACTATGCCGAGAAGGCGGTCGACGCGATCCGGTCGGATTCGCGCACCCGCGGCGAGGAGATCCTGGACCTGAACCACGGGCTGATCGACCAGCTGACCGCCCTGGACTGGCGCCGCAACCCGGACCTGGCGCTGCGCGCCTACCACGCCTACGCCCACCGCCGCAACGCCACCTACATGCACTACGCCCAGGACGGGGCGCCGAGCATGGAGGAGGCCGACCGCGCTTTGGCGGCCGATGCCGCCGTGCCCAAGGGCGACGAGGGCGAGGGCTATGCCGGGGTCGCGCTGGACCTGGTCGATGCGCTGGAGACCGGCAAGCCGCTGTACAGCGGGCTGAACGTGCCGAACCGGGGCGCGATCGAGGGGCTGCGCGACGAGGATGTGGTCGAGGTCAGCTGCGTGGTCGACCGCGACGGGGTGCGGCCGCTGCCGATCGGCCCGATGCCGGAGGCGCAGGCCCAGCTGGTGCACGCCATCAAGCGCTATGAGCGGCTGGCGGTGCAGGCGATCCGCGACCGCGACCGCGACCTGGCGGTGGAGGCCCTGGTGGCGCACCCGCTGGTGCTGTCCTATTCCCGGGCCGAGGCGCTGGTCGACGAATACCTGACCGCCCACGCGCCTTACGTCGGCAACTGGCAATGACCGGCGGCCCCCATGCCGAGGGCTGCGACGTCGTCGTGGTCGGCGAATACTACTGGGACCTGATCTTCACCGGGCTGCCGGAGGTGCCGCGGCTGGGCGCCGACCTGTTCGCCCGCGGCTTCGGCATGCTGCCCGGCGCCAGCTTCACCACCGCCATGGCGCTGCACCGGCTGGGGCTGAGGACGGTGTGGGCGGCCGATTTCGGCACCGACCTGTTCAGCCGCCTGGCGCTGGAGGCGGCGCAGGCGGAGGGGCTGGACGACCGGCTGTTCCGGCGCCTCGACCACCCGCTGGAGCGGGTCAGCGCGTCCTTCTCCTTCGCCCATGACCGCGGCTTCGTCAGCTACGCCGTGCGCGACGACCTGCCGCCGGCGCCGGAGGTGCTGGACGCCGTGGCGCCGCGCGCGCTGCTGCTGCAGAGCTTCCGGCTGGAGCCGGAGCTGCTGGCCCTGGCCCGGGCGGCGCGGCAGCGGGGGATCCTGGTCTGCCTCGACTGCCAGCATGTGGCGCACCGCATCGACACGCCTGGCGTGGCTGAGCTGTTCCGCGAGGTCGACGTCTTCCTGCCCAATGAATCCGAGGCCATCGGCTTCACCGGCGAGGCCACGGCCGAGGCGGCGTTGGAGCGGCTGGCGACGATGGTGCCGACCGTGCTGGTCAAGCGCGGCGCCGCCGGGGCAATCGGCCTCAGCCGCGGCCGGCGCTGCAGCGTGGCGGCGCCCGCGGTCGCGGTGGTCGACACGACAGGCGCCGGCGACAGCTTCAACGCCGGATTCCTCTACGGCCGGCTGCGCGGCTGCGACTTCCGCGACAGCGTCGCCCTGGCCGTGGCCTGCGGCACGCTGGCCACCACCGGCCATGGCGGCAGCACGCTGCCGGACGAGGACGGGCTGCTGGCGATGGTTCGACACGAGGCCGCGGCCTCCAGCTGACGCGGCGGGACCAACCCGCCCGGACCGACGGAAGAGAACGCAAACAGGGGCTTGAACGGAGGGACCCGTGAAGATTGCAACCCTATCCCTGGCCGCCATGCTGGCCGGCTTCGCCGCGACCGGCGCCCAGGCCGCGACGGTGAAGCTGTTCTGCGGCGCCACCGACTACGATCTGTGCAGCAGCGCCGCCGAAGCCTGGGCGAAGCAGTCCGGCAACGCCGTCTCGATCAACAAGATGCCGGCGTCCTGGGACGACGCGGTGCCGCTGTACCAGCAGATGCTGGCGGCGCAGTCGACCGATGTCGACGTGCTGGTGATCGACGTGATCTGGATGGGCATGCTGAAGAACCACCTGCTCGACCTCGGCACCCTGGTGCCGAAGGAGGAGGTGGCCGCGCATTTCCCGACCACGATCGACGCCGCGACCATCGACGGCCACCTGCTGGCACTGCCCTGGTACATGGACACCGGGCTGATGTTCTACCGCAAGGACCTGCTGGAGAAGTATGGCAAGACGGCGCCCAAGACCTGGGCCGAGCTGACCGAGACGGCCAAGGCGGTGCAGGATGGCGAGCGCAAGGCCGGCGATGCCGACATGTGGGGCTTCGTCTGGCAGGGCAAATCCTATGAGGGGCTGACCTGCGACGCCATCGAATGGGTGGCCAGCGCCGGCGGCGGCACCGTGATCGACGACAAGGGCGCGGTCACCATCGACAACCCCAAGGCGGCCGCGGCGCTGGCCCTGGCCCATGGCTGGATCGACACCATCAGCCCGCAGGGCGTGCTGGGCTATGACGAGGAAAGCTCCCGCGCCGTGTTCGAGAGCGGCAAGGCCGTGTTCCTGCGCAACTGGCCCTATGTCTGGGGCACCTCGCAGGCCGCGGGCGGCGCCCTGGTCGGCAAGGTCGGGGTGGCGGCGCTGCCGGTCGGCGCGGCGGGGGAGAAGTCGAGCGGCTGCCTGGGTCCGGCCTATCTCGGCGTGTCGAAATATTCCGAGAACAAGGAGGCGGCGGTCAGCCTGATCCGCTACATGACCGGCGCCGCCGACCAGAAGCGCCGGGCGATCCAGGGCGCCTACAACCCGACGGTGGCGGCGCTGTACGACGACCCCGAGGTGCTGGCCAAGCTGCCCTTCCTGAAGGACACCCAGGCCGCCTTCGCCGACAGCATCGCCCGCCCCTCCTCCGCCACCGGCGCCAGCTACAACCGGGTGTCGCAAGCCTTCTCGAAGTCGGTGCATGCGGTGCTGACCGGCGACGAGAAGCCCGAAGCCGCCGTGGCCGAGCTGGCCCAGCAGCTGGAGCAGCTGAAGAAGCGGGCGAAGTGGTGATGGCTCGCCAGGGATAGCGCCGGTGCTGCTCGCCCAACCGCTCCCTTCCTTGTCCCCCCTCCCCTTGCGGGAGGGGGCTAGGGGGAGGGGGTTGCCGAGGCAGGGCTCCGCATCCATGCATCCCAAGCCTTGGGGAAACGGCGACGCTATGGCCGGGACCGGCGGCCCTTGCGGCGCGACCCCCCTCCCCCTACCCCCCTCCCGCAGGGGGAGGGGGGACTCAATCATGGGGCCCACCCCATGACCGGCCGCATCGCCCGATCGCACCGACGGGCCGCGTGGCTGTTCCTGGCGCCGACCCTGGCGGCGCTGGCGCTGGTGGCGCTGTGGCCGCTGCTGCGCGCACCCTGTTCTTCTCCACCACCGACGCCACACTCGACGACCCCGCCAATTACGGCTTCGTCTGGCTCGACAACTTCATCGACGTCGCCCAGGACCCGCAATGGTGGCGGGCGGTCGAGAACACCCTGGTCTTCACCATCGCCTCGGTGGCGCTGGAGACGGTGCTGGGCCTCGCCATCGCCCTGCTGCTGAACCAGGCGATCCCCGGCCGCGGGGTGCTGCGCGCCGCCATCCTGGTGCCGTGGTCGATCCCGGTGGTGGTTTCGGCCAAGATCTGGGAATGGCTGCTGCACGACCAGTTCGGCATCATCAACCGGCTGCTGATCGACCTGCATTTGATCGACAAGGGCGTGGCCTGGACCGCCGACCCGGCGCTGGCGCTGGGCGTCGTCATCTTCGTCGACGTCTGGATCACCACGCCGTTCATGGTGCTGCTGATCCTGGCCGGACTGCAGCTGATTCCGGCCGAGATCCACGAGGCGGCGCGGGTCGACGGCATCTCGGCGTGGAAGCGCCTGACCTCGATCACCCTGCCGATGCTGCGGGTGCCGCTGGGCGTCGCGGTGCTGTTCCGCACCCTCGACGCGCTGCGCATGTTCGACCTCAGCTACGTCCTCGGCGGCAACGGCGACCCGACCATGACCATCTCGATCTACGCCCGCAACCAGCTGGTCAGCTTCCAGGAGCTCGGTTACGGCTCCGCCGCCTCGACCTGGGTGTTCCTGCTGATCGCCCTGATCGCCATCGTCATCATCGGCGCGATCCGGCTGGACCGGACGAGCATGCGATGACCGTCGCGGCCGCCTCCATCCTGGCCCGCTACCGCCGCCGCCGGCTGCTGAAGAGCATCGGCCTCGGCGTCGCCGTGGTGCTGGTGCTGATCTACACCTTGTTCCCCTACTACTGGGCGATCGTGTCCTCGCTGAAGACCGGGGCATCGCTGTTCGAGGCGACGCTGCTGCCGGCCTTCGACCTGATCTACTACAAGGCGCTGCTGCACGACCCGGTGTTCCTGGGGTCGATCGTCAACTCGCTGATCGTCGCCGGATCGACCACCGCGATCTCGCTGCTGCTCGCTCTCGGCGCCGCCTATGCGCTCGGGCGGCTGGACTTCCCGCTGCGGCGGACGGTGCTGCTGGTGATCCTGATGATCTCGATCTTCCCGCAGATCGTGGTGCTGTCGGGGATGTTCGAGCTGGTGCGCTGGTTCGGCCTGTACAACCGGGTGGGGTCGCTGACCTTCGCCTATCTGATCTTCACCCTGCCCTTCACCGTCTGGGTGCTGACCGGCTTCATCCAGGACATCCCGCGCGAGCTGGAGGAGGCGGCGCTGATCGACGGCGCCTCGCACTGGCGGGTGCTGGTCAGCGTGCTGCTGCCGCTGATGGGCCCGGCCCTGGCCTCGACCGGCCTGCTGGCCTTCATCCAGGCCTGGAACGAGTTCCTGTTCGCCCTGACCTTCATCCTGTCGGACGAGAACCGCACGGTGCCGGTGGCGATCGCCACCATCTCCGGCGGCAGCCGCTACGAATACCCGTTCGGCCCGATCATGGCGGCCTCGGTGGTGGTGACCCTGCCGCTGATCGTCCTGGTGCTGGTGTTCCAGCGCAAGATCGTCGCCGGGCTGACGGCGGGGGCGATCAAGGGTTAGCCCAGCCGCCCGTCGCGCAGCGCGGTGAGCAGGCCGTCGCAGCCGGCCTCGATCAGGTCCAGCACATGCTCGAAGCCGGCGCTGTCGCCGTAATAGGGGTCGGGCACGTCCTGGCCCTCCAGCCCCGGCGCGAAATCCAGGAACAGGCCGACCCGGCCGCTGCCGGCGGCGGACAGGCGGCGCATCCGGGCGAGATGGCCGTGATCCATCGCCAGCAGCAGGTCGAAACGGCGGAAATCCGCCCGCTCCAGCTTGCGGGCGCGCAGCGGGCGCAGGTCGTAGCCGCGCGACGCCGCCGCCCGGATCGCCGGGGGATGCGGCGGCTCGCCGGCATGGAAGCCCTGCAGGCCGGCGCCGTCGACCTCATGGTCCAACCCGGCGGCGGCCAGCCTGGCCCGCATCACCGCCTCGGCGGTCGGCGAGCGGCAGATGTTGCCGGTGCAGACGAACAGGATGCGCATGCCGCCTGGATAGTCGGGACCGGCCCCAGGCGGCAAGGCATCAATGGTTACAGTCCCACGTCCTTCATCCCCGCCTCGTTGTAGCGGGTGCCGGCGACGGCCTCCGGCGCGAACAGGGCGTCCAGCGCCGCCACCTGCTCCGCCGTCAGCCGGAGCGAGGCGGCGGCCGCGTTCTCGGCGAGGTAGCTGCGGCGCTTGGTGCCCGGGATCGGCACGACGTGGTCGTGCTTCGACAGCAGCCAGGCCAGCGCCACCTGGGCCGGCCTGGCCCCGAGATCGGCGGCGAAGTCGCCGAAGGCCTCGGCCAGGCGCCGGTTCTGCGCCATCGCGTCTTCGGCGAAGCGCGGATTGACGCGGCGGAAATCATCCGCCGCCAGCGACGAGGTGTCGGTCACCGCGCCGGTGAGGAAGGCGCGGCCGAGCGGCGAATAGGCGACGAGGGTGGTGCCCAGTTCGCGGCAGGCCGCCAGCACCCCGCTGCGTTCCTGGTCGCGGGTCCACAACGAATATTCGCTCTGCACCGCCGCGATCGGGTGCACCGCATGAGCCCGGCGCAGCGTCTCGGCCGACACCTCGGACAGGCCGATCTGCCGCACCTTGCCCGCCTTCACCAGCTCGGCCATGGCGCCGACCGACTCCTCGACCGGCACGTCGATGTTGCGGCGATGCATGTAGTAGAGGTCGATGACATCGGTGCCCAGGCGCTGCAGCGAGGCCTCGACCGCGGCCCGGATATAGGCCGGCGAGTTGTCGATCCGCCGCCCGGCGACGCCAGGCTCGCGCACGATGCCGAATTTGGTGGCCAGCACCACCTGGCCGCGGCGGCCCTTGAGGAAGCGGCCGATCAGCTCCTCATTGTGCCCCGACCCGTACAAGTCGGCGGTGTCGAGGAAATCGATGCCGTGCTCCAGCGCCGCGGCGAGGGTGTCGAGCGACTGGGCGTCGTCGCGGGGGCCGTAGAATTCGGACATGCCCATGCAGCCGAGGCCGATGGCGGAGACGGTGGTGCCGTCCTGGCC
The DNA here is from genome assembly GCF_031453975.1 of Inquilinus ginsengisoli. Classification (NCBI taxonomy): domain Bacteria; kingdom Pseudomonadati; phylum Pseudomonadota; class Alphaproteobacteria; order Rhodospirillales; family Rhodospirillaceae; genus Inquilinus; species Inquilinus ginsengisoli. The sequence continues at coordinate 143,422 of NZ_JAVDPW010000012.1, read as the reverse complement.
GAGAGAGCGTCTGTCCATGGTTCTTCTCCTGGATTTCGAGGCCGCCGGTCGCGTCGACCGCTGCGGCACGCCAGGAGAATGGGGGTTGGGCGATCATGCGATAACCCGTAGATATGGGCATGAGCTGATGAATGGAATTCAGCAATGCTGCGTCCCGACCTTCCCGATCTGGCTGCGTTCGCGGCGGTGGCGCGGCACCGCAGCTTCCGCCGCGCAGCGATCGAGCTGGCCCTGTCCGCCTCCGCCGTCAGCCACGCGATCCGCGGGCTGGAGGAGCGGCTGGGGGTGCGGCTCTTGAACCGCACCACCCGCAGCGTCACGCCGACCGAGGCCGGCGACCGGCTGCTGGCCCGGCTGGAGCCCGCCTTCCGCGACATCGAGGGCGCCGTCGGGGAGATCGACCAGTTCCGCCGCCAGCCGGCCGGGTCGCTGCGAATCACCACATCGATCCCGGCGGCGGAGCTGATCCTGGCGCCGATGGTGGCGCGGTTCCTGGAGGCCTATCCGGAGATCCGGCTGGAAATCGCGGTCACCAGCGCCCTGATCGACATCGTCGCCGGCGGATTCGATGCCGGCGTGCGCCTGGGCGAGCAGCTGGAGCGCGACATGGTCGCGGTGCGCTTCGGCGGCGAACAGCGGATGATCGTGATCGCCGCCCCCGCCTATCTCGCGCGGCGGCCGCGGCCGCAGACGCCGCGCGACCTGACCGAGCATGCCTGCCTCGGCTACCGCTTCCCGAGCGGCGTGGTCTATGCGTGGGAGTTCGAGAAGGACGGCCGGGAGCTGACGGTCAGCCCGAACGGACCGCTGATCGTCAACAACGACCAGCGGCTGCTGATCCGGACGGTGCTGGACGGCGCCGGCCTGGGCTTCGTGTTCGAAGGCATGGTCACGGCGGAGCTGGCGGATGGCCGGCTGCTGCCGCTGCTGGAGGACTGGTCGCCGCCCTTCCCGGGCTTCTTTCTGTACTATCCGCGCCAGCGCCAGATGCCGGCCGCGCTGCGCGCCTTCATCGATTTCATCCGCGCCGACACCCTGGCCGCCGGCCGGCCCTGACCGGGCCGGCGCGATTCGCAACGGAGGGTGGCACGATGGACGGTGAAACAGCGGCGATGACGGCCGCCCTGCCCGCACCCATCCCCTTCGTCATCTCCGCGAAAGCGACGCGGAAGCGGGGGATGACGTCCGAAGGAACGCGAGAGCGCTGAACCAGTCTCCGATCCGTTCCCGGTAGCCCTCACCCGTAGCGCTGTTCCTGCCAGGGGTCGGCTTCGTTGTGGTAGCCGCGCTCCTCCCAGAAGCCGGGGCGGTCGGCGGCCACGAACTCGATCCGCTTCACCCATTTCGCGCTCTTCCACAGATACCATTTCGGCAGGATCACCCGCAGCGGGCCGCCATGCTCGACTGTGATCGGCTGGCCGTCATGATGGGTCGCCAGCAGCACGTCGTCATCGGCGAAGGCGTCGAGCGCGACATTGGTGGTGTAGGTGTCGTAGCTGTGGAAGATGACATGGTTCGCCTCCGCCTTGGGCTGCACCGCCGACAGCAGGTGCAGGGCCGAGACGCCGCGCCAGCGGTTGTCAAAGCGCGACCACGCGGTGACGCAATGCATGTCCGAGACGTCCTCGAACGCCGGCTGGGCCAGGATGTCATCCCAGCGCCACACCGTCGGGGTGTCGACCAGCCCGTCGATGGTCAGCCGCCACTTGTCGAGCGGGATCTCCGGCTGCACCCCGAGGTCGAGCACCGGCCAAGTCTTGACTTCGCGCTGGCCGGGCGGCAGCCGTACCCGGTCGGGGTCTGCGGTGACACCGGTCAGCAGCCGGCCCTCGCGCGCCCAGCGCTGCTTGCTCTCCACCAGCTTCGGCCGGACCGAGCCGAGATCACCGTCTTCCGCCATGGCCATGCTCCCCGGCCGGCCCACGAGACTGTGGCCGCGGCCTGCTCAAACAGATAGCGTCGCCCCACAGATGGCATCTTCGGGCCGGCCGATCCAGGGGCCGGAGAGGGGAACGATCGCATGGTCCCTCGGTTAAGATCGGCATCCGCATCCCGCCGCCCGGCGGTGCCCCGCCCGGAAACGCCTTGCCCACCCGCAACCCGTCCGAGCCGATGACCCGTCTTCTCCATCTCCTCTGCCTCGCTTTCATCCTGCTGGCCCCGGGCCTCGCCGCCGCCCAGGTCCCCGCCGCCCCGGCGCCGGCGGCCAAGCCGGCGGAGGCCGACCCGGAGCGGGTCAGGGCGCTGATCGGCACGCTGCAGGACGACAAGGCGCGGGCCGAGCTGATCGCCCGGCTGCAGCTGATGCTGCAGGCGCAGGAGCCGCCGGCGGACAAGCAGACCACGCTGGAGGCGGTGGGCAGCCAGGCCCTGGTCGCGGTGTCGGACAAGATGCGCGACGTCACCGGCGGGGTCGCCGTCATCGGCAGCACCCTGGCGCAGTCGCCCCAGCTGCTGGTCTGGGCCCGCGACCAGCTGGGCGATCCGGACGCCCGGGCGCGCTGGATCGCGATCTTCCTCAACGTGCTCGGCGTCTTCGTCGCCGGCCTCGCCGCCGGCCTGCTGGTGGTGCGGCTGCTGCGCGGCGCGCGGCGGGCGCTCGACCGCCACCCCCCTGCCACGCTGTGGGGCAAGCTGCCACTGATCCTGGGCCAGGCGGTGCTCGACTTCCTGCCGCTGCTCGCCTTCGTCTTCGCCGCCTATGGCGTGACCAGCGTGCTGGCGCCGCCGCAATTCGTCACCATCGTGGTCACCGCGCTGGTCTATGCCGCGCTGATCAGCGGCGTAGCGCTGATGCTGATCCGCATCGTGCTGACGCCGGAGCACCCACGGCTGCGGCTGCTGCACATCGGCGACGAGACCGCGGGCTACCTCTACATCTGGTCGAAGCGGCTGATCCGGCTGACCGTGTTCGGCTACCTCACGGTGGTCACCGCCTCGGTGCTGGAACTGCCCTATGGCGGGCTGACCGCGCTGACCTACCTGGTCGGGCTGGTGATCGTGGCCATGCTGGTGGTGCTGATCCTGCAGAACCGGCACCCGGTGGCCGACTGGCTGCGCGGCCGCCGCCACGGCGCGGCAGGGGACGATGCGGCGGTGACCCGGGCCGTCGGCACCGCCCGGCGGCGCTTCGCCGATGTCTGGCACCTCGTCGCCATCGCCTATGTCGGCGCCACCTTCGTGATCTGGGCGCTCGGCATCAATGGCGGCTTCGCCTTCATCCTCCGCGCCACCGTCCTGACCGTGCTGGCCCTGGTGCTGGCGCGGCTGGTGTCGCTCTACGGGCCGCGGCTGATCCACCGCGCCTTCTCGATCGGGCCGGAGCTGAAGGGCCGCTACCCCGGGCTGGAACAGCGCGCCAACCGCTACCTGCCGGTGCTGGACAACGCGCTGAAGATCATCGTCACCATCGCCACCATCCTGGTGCTGCTCGAGGTCTGGCAGCTCGGCGGCATCGCCTGGATGGAGACCGAGACCGGCCGTGCCGTGCTGCAGAGCGGCGGGGCGATCCTGTTCATGCTGGTGGCCTCGCTGGTGGCGTGGGAGGTGGTCAGCCAGCTGATCGAATTCCATCTCAACCGGCACGATTCCACAGGCCGGCTGGTGCAGCGCAGCGCCCGGGTGCGCACCCTGCTGCCGCTGCTGCGCAACGCCTTCCTCATCCTGCTGATCACGGTCGCGGTGCTGATGATCCTGTCCGAGGTCGGGCTGAACATCGCGCCGCTCTTGGCCGGCGCCGGGGTGGTGGGCCTGGCCATCGGCTTCGGCGCCCAGACCCTGGTCAAGGATGTCATCACCGGCGTCTTCATCCTGTTCGAGGACACGCTGGCGATCGGCGACGTGGTCCAGCTCGGCAGCGACAGCGGGTCGGTCGAGACCATCACCATCCGCACCATCCGGCTGCGCGACGAGACCGGGGCGGTGCACACCATCCCGTTCAGCTCGGTGACCTCGATCATCAACATGACCAAGGATTTCTCCTTCGCCGTGTTCAACATCGGCATCGGCTACGACCAGGATGTCGACAACGTCATCGAGGTGCTGCGCGACCTCGGCCGCGAGCTGCAGCTCGACCCGGAATGGGCGCCGAACATCCTGGCGCCGATCGAGGTCATCGGCCTCGACAAGTTCGGCGAGAGCACCGTGACCATCAAGGCGCGGATCAAGACGCCACCGATCAAGCAATGGGGGGTGATGCGGGAGTTCAACCGCCGGATGAAGCGGCGCTTCGACGAGCTCGGCATCGACCTGCCGTTCCCGCACCGGATGGTGCTGACCCGCAGCCTGGACAAGCCGGACGGCGACGCCGCCACCTCCAGCTCCGCGGCTCAGGGCGCGTCGTCGTGAGGATCGAAGCTGGAATCGTGCTTCTTGCGGGCCAGATGCATCAGCCCCAGGTTCAGCGCGATGATGCCGACCACCGCGATCCCGAGCGCGATCCAGCCATGGATGCTCATCTCCAGATTGAAGAGATCGCTCATCGCGTTTCCCTCTTGTTGCGGTGCGACGCGTTTTCGGGTGCCAAGCGCCGCGCCGATCTGTAGTCTGCGCCCATCCGCCAATGGTTCCGTGGCTAGAGAGGGCTAGAGCCATGACGCTCGAGGAGAGGTGCATCTCCGCCGGCCTGAAGATGACCGATCAGCGTCGTGTCATTCTCCAGGTCTTGACCGAATCGGCCGACCACCCGTCGGTCGAGACCGTGTATCACCGTGCCCGCGAGATCGACGCGTCGATCAGCATCGCGACCGTATACCGCACCCTGCATCTGCTCGACGAGCTGAACCTGGTGCAGCGGCATGACTTCAACGAGAACTACTCCCGCTTCGAGGTCAATCTCGAGCATCACCACCACCTGATCGATCTTGAGACCGGCGAGGTCATCGAGTTCAAGGACCAGGAGCTCGAGGTGTTGAAGGAGAAGATCGCCCGGCGGCTCGGCTTCGAACTCGTCGATCACAGGCTTGAACTCTATGGCCGCAAGAAGAAGTCCTGAAAGCTGCGGCTCCGGCGGGCCGCCCTTCGCGGACGGCACTGCCGATTGCCGCTGCCACCAGGCGGTGACCCGCGCCTATGCCGAGATGGTGGCTCGCGGCGCCCCCGGCTCGGTGGCGCTGGAGGCGGCGATCCGCGTCTTCGTCTACCATCACCCCGAGGTCCCGGCGTTCCGCGCCCATGACACCGTGGAGACCTGGGTCTACACCGGTCCGCTGAACTGACCCTCCCCCCTGACACCGGTCCTTCCGGTGCGCGGCGTCCGTCCCTGCTGCAGCGATTGCGGCTGCCCAGCGGGCTGGTCCTCTTCGTCTTCCTCGCCAGCCACCTGCTCAACCACGCCGCCGGGCTGATCTCGCTCGACGTGATGGAGCGCGGCCTCGGCCTGTTCATCCTGGTGTGGGAGAAGCAACCGGGGCTGATCCTGCTGTCCGCCGCCTTCGCGGTCCACATCGCCAACGCCCTGGCCTCGATCTGGCAGCGCCGCAGCTTCCGGCTGAAGGGCTGGCAGGCGGCGCAGCTGGGGCTCGGCCTGGCCGTGCCGATCCTGCTGGCGGCCCATGTCTTCGGCACTGTGATCGCCTATGAGGTGTTCGGCGTCGGCACGCCCTACCGCTATGTGCTGGCGCGGCTGTGGGTCGAGGGCGGCGGCACCGGCGCCTGGGCGCAGGCCTTGCTGGTGCTGGTCGCCTGGGGCCATGGCTGCATCGGCCTGCACTACTGGCTGCGGCTCAAGCCCTGGTATGGCAGGGCGCTGCCCTATCTCTACGCCGCGGCGCTGCTGCTGCCGGCGCTCGCCCTCGCCGGCTTCGTCTCGGCCGGGATGCAGGTCTCGGCGCTGGCGGCGCAGCCGGGATGGATGGAGGCGCTGTACCGCGCCAACAAGCTGACGCCCGAGGCCCGGGCCTTCGCCGAGAACGGGGCGCTGTGGACCCGGCTGGCGATCCTGGCCGTGGTCCTCGCCGCCTTCGCCGGGCCGGTGGCGCGCATGCTGCTGGCCCGGCGCGGCGGGCCGAAGCTGTACTACCGCGACAGCCGGGTGCTCGACATCATCCCGGGCGCCACCGCGCTGGAGATCATCCGCGCCGCCGGCATCCCGCAGGCCATGGTCTGCGGCGGCCGCGGCCGCTGCTCGACCTGCCGGGTGCGGATCGGCACGGGCGGCGAGCACCTGCCGCCGCCCAGCCCCGAGGAGGCCCGGGTGCTGCAGCGCATCGGCGCGCCCGAAGGGGTGCGGCTGGCCTGCCAGATCCGGCCGGTGCGGGACCTCGAGGTCACGCCGCTGCTGCCGCCGACCGCGACCGCGCGCGAGGGCTTCCACGGCCCCGGCCACCGCCACGGCCAGGAGCGCGAGGTGGCGGTGATGTTCGCCGATTTGCGCGGCTTCACCCAGCTGTCGGAGCACCGGCTGCCCTACGACGTGGTGTTCCTGCTGAACCGCTATTTCGCCGCCATGGGCCAGTCGATCGAGGAGGCGGGCGGCCAGGTCGACAAGTTCATCGGCGACGGGGTGATGGCGCTGTTCGGGGTCGAGAGCGGGCGCGACGCCGGCAGCCGCCAGGCGCTCGACGCCGCCCGGCGGATGGCGGCGCGGCTGGCCGAGCTGAACCAGGCCCTGGCGTCGGACCTGAAGGAACCGCTGCGCATGGGCATCGGCCTGCATGTCGGCCCGGCCATCGTCGGCGAGATGGGCTATGGCGGGGTCAAGGGCCTGACCGCGGTCGGCGACACCGTCAACACCGCCAGCCGGCTGGAAGGCCTGTGCAAGACCTACACGGCGGAGCTGGTGGTGTCGCAGGACCTGATCGACCACGCTGGCGCCGACCTCTCGGCCTTCCGCATCGAGCGGGTGGCGATCCGCGGCCGCGGCAACGACCTGTCGATCCGCATCGTGCCGGAGATCGCCGAGTTGCCCGTCTGAGGCTGAAGACGCAGGGGAAGGGCCTCTCTTTTCCTTGTCATGCCACGGCTTGACCGTGGCATCCAGGGCGGCCAGAGCAGCTCTTGGTGGCCCCTGGATTGCCCGGTCAAGCCGGGCAATGACAGTGGAAATGGAGAGCCCTCAGATCGTGACGCCCAGCAGCGTCTGCAGGAAGGCGCGGAGGGCGGCCCACAGGGCGGCGGAGATCGCCACCAGGATGCCGGCCGCCGCCGCGGTGGCCGCCCAGCCGACCGAGACCGCGACGCCGTCGCGCTCGATCAGGCCGACGGCGAAGGCTGCGATGGCCAGCGCCGGCACCATGTTGCCCAGCGGGATCGGCAGGAATAGGATCACGGCCAGCAGCAGGCAGGCGGCGCCGATGAAGCGGTCCGCCACCGGCCCGATCAGCAGGGTCAGCCGTGGCCGCAGCAGCCGCTCCGCCTTCTCCAGCCAGGGTGCCATGCGGTCGACCAGCCGGGCGAAATCCGCCCGCGCGACCGACCGGTTGGTGATCAGCCGCGGCAGCCACAGCACCGACCGGCCGATCATCAGCTGGAAGGTGATGAACAAGAGCGGCGCGCCCAGCACCGATGAGGTGCCGGGCGGCGTCGGCAGGGCGTTCGGCGCGGCGAAGACCAGCATCAGCGCGCCGAAGGCCCGGTCGCCGAAGGCGGCCAGGATGTCGGCGATGGCGATGCGCTCGCGGTCGGCCGCGGCCAGGTCGCGCAGCACCTCGGAGAAGCGGCGTCGGCGCCTCTCCCCGCTGGCGGGATCGTCTCGGGTCTCGGTCGGCGGCGCGTCGGGCAAGCGGGTCGTCCGGCGTGGTGGCGTCCGCCCCGGTGATAGCGGGGCGGCCAGGGCCGGCGCAAGCGCGAGGGTGGGTCGGAGCCCGCGCGTCACCTCTTCCGCAAGCGCGACCTTTTCAGAACACCATCCCATCCCTTCGCCGTCATTCCCGCGAAAGCGGGAATCTCTTTCCGGTCAAAATGCCGCGAGATCCCCGCTTTCGCGGGGATGACGGATTGGGGGATTTCGAAAAGGTCTCGTAAACGGGAGAGGCAATCGGTGGTCAAGCCTCCCGCGCCGCCCACAGCAGGCCGCGGTGCAGGATGGTGCGCATCGCCTGGTTCTCGAACTCCTCCACCCGGTGGCCCAGCGCGCTGTAGAACACCCGGCCGGCGCCGTGCTTGCGCTTCCACACCACCGGCATGGTGTGGCCGGCGATCCAGGCGGCGTGGTCGCCGGTGAAGGTGGTCTCGGCCAGCACCTCGTTGTTCGGGTCGACATGCATGTAGTACTGCTCGGACCGGTAGTCGAAATCCTCCAGCCCCTGCATCACCGGGTCGTCCCGCCGGGTCACCCGCACGCGGTAGTCGATGATGTTGCCGGGGTGCGACACCCACTGGCCGCCGGTCATGAACTGGTACGCCACCTCGTTGCGGAAGGCGTCGCACATGCCGCCATGGAAGCCGGCCAGGCCGACCCCGCTCTCGACCGCGCTGGTCAGGTTGGTGACCTCCTCCTTCTCCATCGTCGACATGGTGTAGATCGGCACGATCAGGTGCATGTCCTTCAGGCCCGGGTCGGCGAAGGCCTCGGTGGTGTCCTCGATGAACACCTCGAAGCCGTCGTCGCGCAGCATCCCGGCCACCACATCCGCGCATTCCTGGGGGGTATGGCCGTTCCAGCCGCCCCAGACGATCAGCGCCTGCCTCGTCATCGTTCGTCTCCCTAACGTCTCGTGTTTCAGGCGGCGGCCCGGCCGAAGGCAGGCTCCACCGGCATCGGTTCCGGCCGCGCGCAGCGGCTCTCGATCTCGATCGGCCGGCCCTCTTGGCCCGACCGCTCCACCGCCTCCATCACCTCCAGCACGTGGAAGGCCAGCTCGGCGCTGGCGCGGTGCGGCCGGCCGGCGCGGATGGCATGGGCCATGTCGGCGACGCCGATGATGCGGTAGTTGCCGTCGCCATAGGCGTGGCCGGTCGTCTCGGTCTGCCACTCCACCTTCCGTTCGGGCAGGGGCACCGAGATCTGCAGCTCGCCGCCGAAGATGTTCGGGTCGGGCACGCTCAGCGACGCGGTCTCGCCATAGATCTCGATCGGGGCGTGGCGGTGGGCCGGGATGTCGAAGCTCATCACCAGCGTCACCACGGCGCCGGAGGCGAAGGCCAGCGTGCCGGTGATGTGGGTCGGGGTGCCGACCGGCACGACCTGGCCGGCGCGCGGGCCGCTGGCGATGCGGCGCTCGGCGTAGGCGGCGGCGACCGTGCCGGTCACCCGCGCCACCGGGCCCAGCATGTTGACCAGGGTGGTCAGGTAGTAGGGGCCCATGTCGAACAGCGGGCCGCCGCCCTTGGCGTAGTAGAAATCCGGGTTCGGGTGCCAGCGCTCATGCCCCGGCACCATCATGAAGGCGGTGCCGGCGACCGGCCGGCCGATCCGCCCGGCATCGATCAGGGCGCGGGCGGTCTGCTGCCCGGCGCCCAGGAAGGTGTCGGGGGCGCAGCCGACGCGCAGCCCCTTGGCCGTCGCGGCGTCCAGCAGTTTGCGGCCCTCGGCGACGCTGATCGCCAGCGGCTTTTCCGAATGCACATGCTTGCCGGCGGCGATCGCCTGCAGCCCGACCGGGACATGCGCCTGCGGCGTGGTCAGGTTGACCACGATCTCGATGTCGGGGTCGGCCAGCAGCTGGTCGATGGTCCGGGCCGCGACGCCGAATTCGGCGGCCTTGGCCTGCGCCACCTCCAGGTTCAGGTCGGCGCAGGCCCTGACGGCCAGGATCGGGAAATGGGGTGCGGCCTTGAGATAGGCGCCGCTGATGTTGCCGCAGCCGATGATGCCGATGCCGACGGGTTTCTCGCTCATCCGGTGTTCCTCTCCGCTATCGCGCTCTGCCCTGTCCGTTCCAGGGCGATTCGTAGAGCTGCCGCAGCACCAGGCTGGCCGCGCCGCGGGCCCAGGCGTCGTCGCTCCACTCATGCAGGATGATCTCGGTGCCGCGCCGGATCGGCGCCGGCACGATGCGGTCGATGGTGGCCAGCAGCGCCGGCTCCATCAGGTCTCGGGCCTGGATCGCGCTGCCGGCCACGATCACCTTGGGCGGGCTGTGCAGCGTGATCAGGTTGCCGACGGCGAAGCCCAGGATGGCGCCGGCCTCCTCGAACAGGGCGCGGATGTCGGCCCGCCCGGCCCGGGCCATGTCGCGCAGCCGGCCGATGGCGCGCGGATCCTCCGGCGCGATCGTCCCGGCCTCGGCGCCCAGCAGGGCGCGGGCGCGGGTGACGATGCCGTGGTCCGAGACATAGGCGTCGATGCAGCCGCGCTGGCCGCAGCGGCAGGGCAGCCCGTCCAGCGCCATCTTGGTGTGGCCGAATTCGGTGCCCATCCCGGCGGCGCCGCGATGCACCTCGCCGTTCAGGAACAGGCCGAGGCCGACCGAATCCTCGACCGTCACCACGGCGAAGGTGTCGCTGTCGCGGCCCTGGCCGAACCAATGCTCGGCCAGGGTGACGAGATGGACGTCGTTCTCGACGATGGTGCGGATGCCCAGCCGGTCCTGGATCATCGCCGCCAGGGGCACGTCGGGCGTGCCCAGGATCGGGGTCCAGACGCAGGTGCCGCTGCGGCCGTCGATGAAGCCGGGCAGGCCGATGCCGATACCGCCCAGCCGGTCCAGGCCGAGATCGGCGTCGCCGACGCAGCGGCGGATGCCGTCCTCCAGGATGTCGGCCACCACGCCGGGCGCCTGGCGGGCGACGCGGATCGGCAGCGACAGGGTCTGCACCACATCGGCGGTGTAGTCGGTGACGGCGATGCTGATCTGGTGCGGCGCCAGCTTGACGCCGCAGACGAAGGCGGCCTCGCGGTTCAGCTCCAGCATCACCCGCGGGCGGCCGCGCGCCGCGGTGCCGACGCCTTCGACCGCCCGGGCCAGAATCAGGTTCTCCTCGATCAGCCCGCCGGTGATGGCCGAGATGGTGGCCGGCGCCAGCTCGGTGTGCTGCACGATTTCAACTCGCGAGATCGGGCCGCGGCGCCGCACCACATCCAGCACATGGAAGCGGTTGATCGCCCGCATCAGCTCCGGGTCGGCGGTCTTCATGGCCGGCCCGCCCCGGGGCGGTGCTGGAGGACGGTCCTCATTCCATCATGATCCGAATTTTATGGTGCGGTGCACCATGCGGTTTTCCGGATGGCGACGACGATGCGAAGCCAAGCCGATGCCCAGATTGCCCAATCTTTGCGCCATATCGTTTCGATTTGTCGACAATTGTCTGGTTTTTCGATCTTGACAGGGCCCACCCTAGCCGGTCTGATAAATTCGTAAAACGAAAAAAATAGCCGGTCGGGCAAAGTCTCCTTCGGGACGGTGCCGCAACCGCCCGCAACGGATCGGTGACGAGGAGGAAGGACGCATGGACAAGGCGCATTCCATCATCCGCAGTGACCGTCGAACCATCCCGAAGACCAAGGCTGCGGGGGCCGGCACGCGGGCCGCCGGCCCGACCCTGGGGCGGTAAAGGGCCGATGACACCCTCGACACACGGAAAGGCGGATATGGCAACGGACGCGAAGCTGCGCTGGGGCATCATCGGGCCGGGCAAGATCGCCCAGGCCTTTGCCGGGGGCGTGGCGCGGTCGCGCACCGGGCGGCTGGTGGCGATCGGCACCAGGGATCCGGCCAGGCCCGGCCTGGCCGAGGCCTTCCCCGGCGCCCGCATCCATGCCGGCTATGACGCGCTGCTGGCCGACCCCGAGATCGACGCGGTCTACATCGCCACGCCGCATCCCAGCCACGTGCATTGGGGCATCCGCGCGGTCGAGGCCGGCAAGCATGTGCTGTGCGAGAAGCCGATGGGCGTGAACGCCTACGACGCCATGGCCCTGGTCGACGCCGCCCGCCGCGCCGGCGTGTTCCTGGCCGAGGGCTACATGTACCGCACCCATCCGCAGACCAAGCGGCTGGCGGATCTGGTGGCCGGCGGCGCCATCGGCGAGGTGCGGATGATCCAGGCCAGCTTCGGCTTCGCCGCCGGCTTCAACCCCGACCACCGCCTGTTCGCCAACGACCTCGCCGGCGGCGGCATCCTCGATGTCGGCGGCTATCCCGTGTCGATGGCGCGGCTGATCGCCGGCGCCGCCTCGGGCAAGCCGTTCCTCGACCCGGTGAAGGTGACCGGGGCCGGGCATCTCGGCCGCACCGGGGTCGACGAATGGACAGCGGCGGTGCTGCAGTTCCCCGGCGGCATCGTCGCCCAGGTCGCGACCGGCGTGTCGCTCGCCCTCGACAACACGGTGCGAGTGTTCGGCACCAAGGGCCGGATCGAGGTCGCCTCGCCCTGGTTCTGCAGCGGCAAGGAGGGCGGCAGCAGCACGATCGTCATCACCCGCCCGGACGGCACGGCCGAGACCGTGGCGATCGACGAGCCGGGCTGGCTCTACGCCTTCGAGGCCGATGCGGTGGGCGACGCGGTCGCCGCCGGCCGGCGCGAATCCGCGGCGATGGGCCTGGCCGACAGCCTGGGCAACCTGAAGGCGATGGATGCCTGGCGCGCCGCGATCGGCCTGGAATATGCGCTGGAGACCCCCGCCCGCCGCACCGCGCCGGTCGACGGCCGGCCGCTCAAGGCCGGGGCGATGCGCCGGATCGACCTGCCCGGCGCCCAGCGCCCGGCCTCGGCCCTGGCCCTCGGCGCGGTCGGGGTGCAGAGCATCAGCCAGGCCGGGCTGCTGTTCGACCGCTTCTTCGAACGCGGCGGCAACACCTTCGACACCGCCTGGATCTACCGCAACGGCGACTCCGACCGGCTGCTCGGCCATTGGCTGGCCAGCCGCGGCGTGCGCGACGAGATCGTGCTGATCGGCAAGGGCGCGCACGCGCCGCTGTGCTACCCCGACGTGATTCCGCGCCAGCTGACCGAAACGCTCGACCGGCTGCAGACCGGCCGGCTCGACCTCTATCTGATGCACCGCGACAACCCCGACATCCCGGTCGGCGAGTTCGTCGACGTGCTGGATGCCGAGATCCGGGCCGGGCGCATCGGGTCCTGGGGCGGGTCGAACTGGACGCGGGAGCGGCTGGACGAGGCGGCCGCCTATGCCAAGGCCCGCGGCAGGCACGGGCCGGCCACGGTCAGCAACAATTTCAGCCTGGCCGAGATGATCCAGCCGGTCTGGGCCGGCTGCATCGCCGCCGCGGATGCGGAGTGGAAGGCCTGGCTGCGGCAGCGGCAGATGCCGCTGCTGGCCTGGTCCAGCCAAGCCCGCGGCTTCTTTACCGACCGCGGCGGCCGCGACCGGCACGAGGATCCGGAGCTGGAGCGCTGCTGGTACGGCGAGACGAATTTCCGCCGCCGCGACCGCGCCGCGGAGCTCGGCGCCCGGCAGGGCAAGTCGGCGAACCAGGTCGCCCTGGCCTACTGCCTGCACCAGGACTTCCCGATCCTGCCGCTGATCGGCCCGCTGACGCTGGAGGAGCTGGAGGATTCGCTGCAGGCGCTCGACATCGTGCTGACGCCCGAGGAGGTGCGCTGGCTGGAGGGTTGAACGAACCGGATCGAAACCAAACCCGTCGCCGGCAATGGCGGCGGGACCAGGGAGGACGAAGAGAGACATGAACAGACTTCTGTCGGGCCTCGCGGCCCTCGCCATGGCCGGGCTGGTCTCCGGCTCCGCCACGGCCGACGTCACGGTCAAATGGCTGCACATCGAGAACACGCCGGAGACGGTGGCCTGGATGCAGGGCGTCGCCAAGGCCTATGAGGCGGCGCATCCCGGCGTGACCATCCAGATGCAGTATCTCGAGAACGAGGCCTACAAGGCCAAGCTGCCGACCACGCTGCAGTCGCCCGACCGGCCGAACATCATCTACAGCTGGGGCGGCGGCGTGCTGCGCGACCAGGTCAAGGCCGGGGTCATCACGGACCTGACCGACGCGATGAAGGGCGAATGGGCCGACCGCTTCGGCCCGGCGGCGCTCGACGCCTTCACCATCGACGGCCATGTCTGGGGCGTGCCGGTGCTCGCCTCCCAGGTCGGCTTCTGGTTCAACAAGCCGCTCCTGGCCAAGGCCGGGGTCAAGGCCGAGGACATCAAGACCTGGGACGACCTCCTGGCCGCGGTGAAGACGATCAAGGCCGCCGGCATCGTGCCGCTCGCGACCGGCGGCGCCGACAAATGGCCGATCCATTTCTACTGGACCCACCTGGCGATCCGGCTCGGCGGCAAGGCGGCGTTCCAGTCGGCCTACAACCAGTCGGGCGACGGCTTCGACGGCCCGGTCTTCGTCAAGGCCGGCGAGCATCTGAAGGAACTGGCGGCGCTGGAGCCGTTCGAGCCCGGCTATCTCGGCCTGACCAACCCGCAGGCCTCCGGCTATTTCGGCGACGGCAACGCCGCCATGCACCTGATGGGCAACTGGGACTACAACACCAGCAAGAAGAACAGCGCCAGCGGCAAGGGCCTGGCCGACGCCGATCTCGGCTGGTTCCCGTTCCCGACGGTGGCGGGCGGCACGGGCGAGCCGACCGACGTGCTGGGCGGGGTCAATGGCTGGCTGGTGACCAAGGGGTCGCCGCCGGAGGCGGTCGATTTCCTGAAGTTCCTGACCACGCAGGAGAACCAGGCCAAGGCGGCGGAACTCGGCCTCTACATCCCGGTGGTCAAGGGCACGGCGGAGAAGCTCAAGAACCCGTTCTTCCGCCAGATGGCCGAGAACATCGCCAAGGCAGGCTATTTCCAGGTGTTCTACGACCAGATGCTGGGCGCCAATGTCGGCCGCGTGGTCAACGACGTCTCGGCCGACCTGGCCTCCGGCGCCACCGACCCCGCCGACGCCGCTTCCCAGGTGCAGGACGCCTGGGCGATGCATTGAGAGCCCATTTGGAAACGCGCCGGCGCGGCCGTCTGACGGCGGTTTTTCCGCTTCCGGTGCTCACGGACGACCATGTCCGCTGCGCGCCGGTTCTCAAAACCACCATCAGCCGACTCACGCCAACACGTTTCCAAACGGTCTCCGAGAGGGAAGGGGTGTTGGAGATGTCCCATTTCCGAGACGATCGGCTTCCTTCCTTGTCCCCCCTCCCCTTGCGGGAGGGGGCTAGGGGGAGGGGTCTGCGCGCGTCTGCGCGCGAATGCGTCGGGCCGCACCTCGGTGCCTTGGCCTGTCGCCGGCTCGGAGCGGAGGGAACCCCCTCCCCCTACCCCCCTCCCGCAAGGGGAGGGGGGACTCAAAGCGAGCCGGCCTTCGCGGGTGCGCCCCGATGACCGCCGTCGCCCTGTCGCACGACCATGCCGCCGCCCGGCGCCGCCGCACCGCCCTGCGGTCGCGGGTGGCGCCGATCGTGCTGATGCTGGTGCCGGCGCTGGCCGTGTTCACCATCTTCGTCATCCTGCCGATGGGCGAGGCCGGCTTCTACAGCCTGTTCAAATGGAACGGCTACGGCAGCCCGGAGGATTTCGTCGGGCTGAAGAACTTCGGGCTCCTGCTGCAGAACCGCACCTTCTGGTCGGCGCTGACCAACACCGGGCTGATCATCGCGGTGTCGCTGGCGATCCAGCTGCCCCTGGCCCTGGCGATGGCGCTGCTGCTGGCCGAGAAGCTGCGCGGCCGGGTGGCGTTCCGCATGGTATTCTTCCTGCCCTACATTCTGGCCGAGGTGGCGACCGGGCTGATCTGGAAATTCCTGTATGACGGCCAATACGGCGCCGTCGCCCTGATCTGGGGCTGGTTCGGGGCCCAGGCGCCCTTCGTCCTGGCCGACCGCGGCTGGGCGATGGCGGCGGTGCTGCTGCTGGTGGTGTGGAAGTATTTCGGCTTCCACATGATGCTCTACATCGCAGGCCTGCAGAACATCCCGCACGAGATCATCGACGCCGCCCGGATCGACGGCGCCTCGCGCTGGCAGATCGTGCGCCGGATCAAGATCCCGATGCTGTTCCCGACGATCCGACTGTCGGTGTTCTTCTCGGTGGTCGGCGCGCTGCAGCTGTTCGACATGGTGATGGCGCTGACCCGCGGCGGCCCGTCCAACGCCACCCATTCGCTGGTCACCTATCTCTTCAGCTTCGGCATCATGCGGATGGAGGTCGGCTTCGGCAGCGCCGTCGGCGTGGTGCTGTTCCTGATCTGCGTCACCTTCTCGATCGTCTACCGCCGCACCCTGATGCGGGGGGATTAGGACCGCCCATGGCCGCGCGCACGTTTCGCCCCTCCACCCTGCCGCAATACCTGGTGCTGCTCGCCGTCGCCGGGATGGTGCTGGTGCCGCTGGTCGCCACCGCGCTCGGCGGCTTCAAGACGCTGGGCGAGCTCAGGGTCAACCCGGTCGGGCTGCCAGGTAGCTGGGACGGCGGCGTCTACTGGGAGATCCTGAGTTCGCCGCTGTTGTGGCGCATGCTGTTCAACTCGCTGGTCATCGCCGTGCTCACCGTCGGCCTGACCCTGATCGCCGGGTCGATGGCGGCCTTCGTCTTCGCCCATGTCGTGTTCTTCGGCAGCCGCATGCTGCTCAGCTACTTGCTGCTGGGGCTGATGTTCCCGGCGGCAACGGCGATGCTGCCGCTGTTCATTCGGGTCCGCGACCTCGGCCTACTCGACACCTATTGGGGCGTGGTGCTGCCGCAGGTCGCCTTCGGCCTGGGCATGGCGATCCTGATGCTGCGCGGCTTCTTCCGCCAGCTGCCGCACGAGCTGTGGGAGGCGGCGCGGGTCGATGGCTGCGGCTACTTCCAGTTCTACCTGCGCGTGACCCTGCCGCTGTCGCGCCCGATCCTGGCCACGGTCGCGGTGTTCGCCCTGGTCGCCAGCTGGAACAACTACATGCTGCCGCTGATCATGTTCAACGCGCCGGAGATGTATCCCTGGCCACTGGGGATCATGAACTACCAGGGCGAATTCTCGACCGAATGGAACAAGATCCTGGCCTTCGTCACCCTGACCCTGGCACCGGCGATCGCCTTCTTCCTGCTGGCCCAGCGCCACATCGTCGCCGGCCTGGCCGGCGGCGCGGTCAAGGGGTAGGGCCGGCCTCCGTCCCTGGCTCACGTTGCCGGCATGTAGGTCAGGAAGCTGGCGGCGCGGCGATAGCCGACGCGGCCATAGACCGGGGCGCCGGCGTCGGTGGCGTGCAGGACCGTCCGGGTCAGCCCCGTTGCCTTGTGCCCGGCCTGCAGCGCCCGCCGCACCACTGCCTCGCCATAGCCCTTGCGCTGGGCATCCGGCCGGGTGGCGACCAGCGCAAGATACAGGCGCCCGCCATGCGCCACCGCCGAGGCGGCGGAGACGGCGCGGTCGCCCTCATAGCCGAGATAGGAATGGGCCGTCTTGGTCCACAGCGTCGACCCGGCCAGCCCGGCCCGGCCCCATTCCAGCGGGAAGCCATAGCCCTCGCAGTTGATGTCGGCATAGGCCTCGAGCGCGGTCGCGTCGGTCACGCGTTCGATCCGCAGCCCGGGATGGGGCGGCGCCTCCAGCGGCAGGATGTTGCCGGCCATGCCGGTGATCGGCATGGCGAAGTCCAGCCCGGCCTGCACCAGGGCCTCCGGCAGGCCCTCTTTGGCCGCGCCGCTCAGGAACTCGTCGCAGACATAGATCAGCCCCGACTGGCGCTTGCCCCGGACATAGGCCGCCGCCTCGACCAGACGGGCCCGCAGCAGCCTGGCATCCGCCAGCTGCTCGGTCAGGAACACCGCGTTCCAGAACGGGAAGGGGCTGTCGGCCCAGCTGACCGACAGGCCCGGCCGGTTGGTCAGGTCGACGCCCGGCCGGTCGGCCACCAGCGCCTTCCAGACCGAGGCGTACTGCTCCACGGATTCGACGGTTTCGGCGTCTGTCGTTTTTGGCATGCTGGGCTCCCGAGATTTCGCCGCGATGGACGGCGTCTCGTGAGCCTGGGAATCCCGTACTACGCTGCGATGTCAGGTCCGGCGATGATGGGTTACGCCAGTAACAGCTGGCTATACGGGCCGGTCGCCCAGGATGGTGGCGCGGTGCATCACCCGCCGGTTCGGCAGGTAGTCGGCCAGGGCGTAGTGCTGGGTGCAGCGGTTGTCCCAGAAGGCGACGTCGCCCGGCTTCCAGCGCCAGCGCACGGTGAATTCCGGCTTGGCGACATGGTCGAACAGGAAGCGCAGCACCGCGTCGCTCTCCTTGGCCGAGAAGCCGGTGATGCGGGTGGTGAAGCCCTCGTTGACGAACAGCCCCTTGCGGCCGGTCACCGGATGGGTGCGCACCACTGGGTGGGTGACCGGCGGGTTCTTGTCGCGCGCCGCCTGCCAGCGCTCGCGCTCCTCCGGCGCGGTGAAGCGCTCGGGCGGGAAGGACCGCGCGAAATCGTGCAGCGCGGCCAGCCCGGTCAGGAAGCCCTGCCAGGCCGGGGCCAGCGCGTCGAAGGCGGCGACGCTGCTGGACCAGCTGGTGTCGCCGCCCGACGGCGGCAGCTGCTGCGCCGCCAGCACCGCGCCCATCGGCGGGGTCTCGATGAAGGTGACGTCGGTGTGCCAGTTGTCGTTGTCCGGCTGGTTGTCCGGATGGGTGTCGAGGATGATGATCTCCGGCACCTCCGCCACATGCGGATAGACCGGGTGGACGTGCAGGGCGCCGAAGCGGGCGGCGAAGTCGCGATGCGACGCCGGGGTCAGGTCCTGGTCCTCGAAGAACAGCACATGGTGCTGCAGCAGGGCGCGGTTGATGGCGGCGACATGGGCCTCACCCTGGGGCTGGGCCAGGTCGACGCCGCGGACCACGGCGCCGATGGTCGGGTTCAGCGGCTGGACGGAAAGGATGGTCGACAGGCTGTCGGGCATGGCGGACCTCCCGGTTCGCGAGGGTGTGTCAGACGCGCCCGTGCCAGGGCGTCAGGCGACGCTGCAGCAGGCGCAGGGCGTATTCCAGCACGAAGGCGACGACGGCGATCACCAGGATGCCCAGCACCACCACGTCGGTGACCAGGAACTGGGCCGCGCTCTGGATCATGAAGCCCAAGCCGCTGGTGGCCGCCACCAGCTCGGCCGCGACCAGGGTCGACCAGCCGACGCCCAGGCCGATGCGCACCCCGGTCAGGATCTCCGGCAGCGCGTTGGGCAGGATGACGTGGCGCAGCAGCTGGGCCTTGGTGGCGCCCAGGGCGCGGGCGGCGCGCAGCCGGTCTGGCGGCACCGCGCGCACCCCCGATGCGGTCGAGATCGCGATCGGGGCGAAGATGGCGAGGAAGATCACC
The DNA here is from genome assembly GCF_031453975.1 of Inquilinus ginsengisoli. NCBI lineage: Bacteria > Pseudomonadati > Pseudomonadota > Alphaproteobacteria > Rhodospirillales > Rhodospirillaceae > Inquilinus > Inquilinus ginsengisoli. Next base: position 124,291 of record NZ_JAVDPW010000012.1, on the reverse strand, counting down.
AGGATCTTCGAGGCCTCGCCGATGCCGCACCAGATGATGACCAGCGGCAGATAGGCCAAGGGCGGGATCGGCCGGTAGAACTCGATCAGCGGGTCCAGGATGCCGCGCGCCACCCGGCTGGTGCCGATGGCCAGGCCGACCGGCACCGCGACCACCAGGGCCAGGGCCAGGGCGGCGAAGACGCGGCCCAGGCTGGCCGCCAGGTGCTGGGCCAGAGTGGCGTCGGCGAAGCCGTTGGTGGTGACGGTGACCAGCTTGTGCAGCACCGCCTGCGGCGTCGGCAGGAACAGGGGCGGGACGAGGCCGAGATTGGAGACGATTCCCCACAGGAGCAGGAGGCCCACCACGGTGGCGAGGCTGATCAGCCGCGTCCCGCGGCCTCTTTTGTTGCTGGCCCGCGGGATCGTTCCCTCGCGAACCGGCTGGGACGTCGATGGCTGGAGCACGAAATCAGTCAATCAGGCCGCCTCGCGCTCGAAGATCTCATCCATCACCCGCTCGCGCAGGGCGATGAAATCCGGGTCGGACTTGATCCGGCGGGCCGGCTCGCCGGCACAGTAGCGGCGGCCGAAATCGAGTTTCAGCTCGTCGATGATGCGACCGGGCCGCGGCGACATCACGATCAGCCGGGTCGCCAGGAACAGCGCTTCCTCGATGCTGTGGGTGATCAGGAACAGGCTCTTGCCGGTGCGGTGCCACAAATCCAGCAGCAGCTCCTGCATCCGTTCCCGCGTCAGGGCGTCGAGCGCGCCCAGCGGTTCGTCCAGCAGCAGCACCTGCGGATCCGCCGCCAGCGCCCGGGCCAGGCCGACGCGCTGGCGCATGCCGCCCGACAGCTCCCACAGCCGCTGCCGTTCGAAGCCTTCCAGCCCGACCAGCCTCAGGATGCGCCGGGCCCGGTCGTCGCGCTCGGCCGGGGCAATCCCGCGCAGCCGCAGCGCAAAGCCGACATTGCCCAGCACGTCAAGCCAGGGGAACAGGGCGTCGTCCTGAAAGACGACGCCCCGCTCCACCCCAGGTCCGGTCACACGAACGCCGCCGAGTGTGACCGTCCCTGCCTCGGGGGCCAGGAAGCCCGCCATCAGGTTCAGCAGTGTGGTCTTGCCGCATCCCGACTGGCCGAGGGCGACGACGAATTCGCCCGGCTCGATCGCGAGGGAGATCCGGTCCAGCGCACGGATGTCGCCATCCGCCGCGGGATAGGTCACCGAAACGGCATTCACTGCCAGAACCGACATTGCGGGCCTCTCTGCGCCCTGTGTTCAGTTCGTCGTCGCAGCCGCGGCGACGAAACGGGCATCGACATAGGGCGCGTAGTCGGTCAACGCCTGGTCGATTTTACCCTGTTCCTGCAGAAACGTCGCGGTGGCCGTGATCGCCTTGGCCGTGCCGCCACCCAGGAGGTTGGGGCCGGCCTGCTCGGCCGCCACCGGGAAGACGCTGCCCTCCAGCAACGCCGGGATCTCCTCGGGCTTCGCCCCGGTCAGCCGCGCGATCTTGACGACCTCGTCCGAATTCGCGGTCCACGCCTTGGGGTTGGCGCGGTAGGCCGCGTATTCCTTCAGCGTGACGTCGGCGAAGGCCTGCACGACCTCGGGATGCGCGTCGATCAGGTCGTTGCGGGCGATCCAGGCGTCGAAGGTCGGGGCGCCCCAGCCGGCCACCTCGGTCGAGGTGACCAGGACCTTGCCGTTTTCCTTCAGCTTGCCCAGCGCCGGATCCCAGACATAGGCGGCGTCGATGTCGCCGCGCTGCCAGGCCGCGGCGATCTCCGGCGGGCGCAGGTTCAGGATCTTGACCGACGCCGGGTCGATGCCCCAGTGCTTCAGCGCCGCCAGCAGGCTGTAATGGGTGGTCGAGACGAAGGGCACGGCGATGGTCTTGCCGGCCAAGTCCGCCGGCTTGTCGATGCCGGCGCCGTTGCGCACCACCAGCGCCTCGGCGGCGCCGATCTCGGATGCGATCAGGATGGTGCGGATCGGCAGCTGCTGGCTGGCGGCCGCGGCCAGCGGGCTGGACCCGACATAGCCGATCTGGACCGAGCCCGAGGCGACGGCGGCGATGACGTCGGCGCCGCTGTCGAATTTGCGCCAGGCGATGGTGCGGCCGGCGGCCTTCTCATACAGCCCGTCGGCCTGGGCCACCTTCGACGGCTCGACCGTGGTCTGGTAGGCGATGGTCAGGGTCTCGTCGGCTCGGGCGTAGCCGCTGATGACGATGGTGGCGGCACCGGCCAGAAGGGACCATCGCAGGATCTGGATCAGCATGGGGAATGTCCTGGGGCGAGGCGGAAGGCGCACGCTCGGGGCCGGTCGCGCAATGCGCGGTTCAGACGGCCGGGGCGCCGGGATGGGGAAGGCGGACGTCCGGGTCAGGCCGCGCTGCGACAGCGGGGCCGACGGGCGCACCGGGCGACGGGCCGGCTGCCGGGATCGATGGACAGAGACATGGACGTCGACTCCTCGAGACCACGAACCCGGTGGTGTCGCTTAGCGTTTGATGACGCGGCGCAAGCTGCACGGAAACTTGCCGCGGACGGTCCCCAAGACGGGCTCGACAGGACAGAGGTTTTCACAGCTGAGCGGATCAAGTCAACAAGATTAACATCAACACGCGCTGTTGGTGAATTTAAGCACATAATAAATTAGTATTTACCCGTCCCGATTCCCCTTTCCCGCCGGTACGGCTATGGTCCGGCCATGCCGAAATCCCTCCGCCCTCCGGCGCCGCTCGCCCTGCTCGCCGTCTCCGGCCTCGACCGCCCGGTGGCGCTGCGCCGCAACGCGCGGGCGCGCCGGCTGTCGCTGCGGCTCGACCCGGCGCTGGGCGAGGTGGTGGTGGTCGCCCCGCTGCGGGTGTCGACCCAGCTGATCACCGATTTCGTCACCCGCCATGTCGACTGGGTGCGCCGCCGCCGCGCCGCCATGCCGGTCCGCACCCCGTTCCTGCCCGGCACCGAGATCCCGATTCTCGGCACCCCGCATCGGATCATCCATGATCCGGCGGCCGGCCGCTCAGCCCGAGTCGTGAACGGTGAGCTGCGGGTCGGCGGCCCGGCCGAACATGTCGGCCCGCGCGTGCTGGCCTGGCTGAAGGCGGAGGCGCGGCGCCAGCTGCTGGCCCGCAGCCGGGCGACGGCGCTGCAGCTGGGCGTCAACGTCACCGCCGTGACCGTGCGCGACACCCGCAGCCGCTGGGGCAGCTGCGCCTCCAGCGGCCGCATCAGCTATTCCTGGCGCCTGCTGCTGGCACCCGAGCCGGTGCTCGACTACGTCGTGGCGCATGAGGTCGCGCATCTCGTCGAGATGAACCATTCGGCCCGGTTCTGGGCGGTGGTCGACCGGCTGCACCCCGACTCCGACCGCTGCCGCGCCTGGCTGAAGGCCAAGGGGCAGGACCTGCACCTCTATGGGTGAGCAGGCCGCGGAGAACCGCATCCGGCAGACCGGGGGCGCCCAGCCCTCGGCCGCCATCGCCGTGGTGCTGACGCTCTTGACCGGCTTCGGGCCGATGTCGACCGACCTGTATTTGCCGTCGCTGCCGGCGCTGGTCACCGCCTTCGGCAGCGACATCGCCACGGTGCAGCTGACGCTCAGCGTCTTCCTGGTCGGCTTCGCCGCGGCGCAGCTCATCTACGGCCCGCTGTCCGACCGCATCGGCCGGCGGCCGGCGATCCTGGCGGGCATCACCATCTTCACCGGCGCCAGCATCGCCTGCGCGCTGGCGACCTCGATCGAGATGCTGATCCTGTGCCGCTTCCTGCAGGCGCTCGGCGCCTGCAGCGGCCCGGTGCTGGGCCGCGCCGTGGTGCGCGACCTGTACGGTCCCGGGCGGTCGGCCCGGATCCTGGCCTACATGTCGATGGCGATGGCGCTGGCGCCGGCGATCGGGCCGATGATCGGCGGCGTGCTGCAGCAGGCCTTCGGCTGGCCGGCGACGTTCTGGCTGCTGGTCGGCTTCGGCGCCGTGATGCTGGTCTCGGTGCTGGCCCTGCTGGGCGAAAGCAACCGCCACCGCGACCCGCTGGCCACCAGCCCGGCCCGGCTGGTGCGCAACTACGGTGCCCTGCTGCGCCACCGCCGCTATGTCGGCTATGTCCTGATCGTCGCCTGCAGCTACAGCGCGATCTTCACCTTTATCTCTGGCTCGTCCTTCGTGCTGTCCGGCATGCTCGGCCTGTCGCCGCCGGTCTACGGCGCTTGCTTCGGCATCGTCTGCGTCGGCTACATCTGCGGCACCTTCGGCGCCGGCCGGCTGACGCTGCGCCTCGGCATCGACCGCATGATCGCGGCCGGGACGCTGGTGATGCTGGCCGGCGCCGCGCTGATGACCGGCCTGGCCGCCGCCGGGGTGTTCACCGTCTGGGCGGTGGTCGGGCCGTTCGTCCTGGTCATGGCCGGCATCGGCCTGACCTTCCCCAACGCCATCGCCGGGGCGATCGGGCCGTTCCCGACCATGGCCGGCACCGCCTCGGCGCTGATGGGCTTCATCCAGATGACGCTGGCGGCGCTGGTCGGCATCGCCATCGGCCAAGCCACCAGCCCGGCGACCGGCGGCCTGCCGATGGCGCTGGCGGTGCTGCTGACGTCGCTGGGCGCCCTGGCGGCGTTCCGGCTGCTGGTCAGGCCTTCGAGCGGACGGCCAGCCGGAACGGCCTGATGTCGATCTCCCGCCACACCCCGCCGGTGACATAGGGATCGGCGGCGATGATGGCGTCGAGAGCGGCCCGGTCCGGCACCTCGTAGATGATGCTGGAGCCGATCATCCGGCCGTCGTCGTCCAGGATCGCGCCGCCGACGACGACCACGCCCTCCTCCGTGTACCGGCGGGCGCCGGCCATATGGGCCTCGCGCACCGCCAGCCGCCGGGCCGGCGCCTCGGCGTCGCTGCCGTCCTTCGCGGTCACCAGGAACTGCATGGCTCTCCTCCCATGTCGAGCCCGCGAGTATAGCGGCGTTCGGCCCGGTCGCAACCGGACCGGCGATCTGCTAGGCAGGGACAGCAATTCGGGTGGAGGATTCCATGAAGGTCGAAGGTCTGGCGGCGGTGGTCACCGGGGCGGGGTCGGGCATGGGGGCGGAGACCGCCCGCGCCCTGGCCGCGGCGGGCGCGAAGGTGGCGCTGCTCGACCTCAACCGCGACGCGGCGGCGGCGGTGGCGGCCGAGATCGGCGGCCTCGCCATCGGCTGCGATGTCGGCGACGGCGAATCGGTCGCGGCGGCGCTGGACCAGGCCCGCGCGGCGCACGGCACAGCGCGGATCGCGGTGGCCTGCGCCGGCATCGCCCCGGGCGCCCGGCTGCTGGGCCGCGACGGGCCGCACGACCCCGCCCTGTTCGAAAAGGTGATCCGGGTCAACCTGCTCGGCACCTTCCACCTGCTGCGCCTGTCGGCGGCGGCGATGGCGGCGGAGGAGCCGCTGCCGGAGGCGGCCAGCGCCTCGGGCGAGCGCGGCCTGATCATCGCCACCGCCTCGGTCGCGGCCTATGAGGGCCAGGTCGGCCAGGTCGCCTATTCCGCCTCCAAGGGCGGGGTGGTCGGGCTGACCCTGCCGGCGGCGCGCGAGCTGGCCAAGAGCGGCATCCGGGTGATGACCGTGGCGCCGGGGCTGATCGGCACGCCGATGATCGCGGCGATGCCGCAGCAGGTGCAGGACAGCCTGGTCGCCACCACGCTGTTCCCGCACCGCCTGGGCCGGCCGGACGAGTTCGCCCAGCTGGTGCTGCACATCGCCGCCAACGAGATGCTGAACGGGTCGGTCATCCGCCTCGACGGCGCCGTCCGCCTGGCGCCGCGATGAGCCCGGCTGACGACGACATCCCGGCCTTCGGCGCCCCGCCGTCGATCGAGGACCTGATCGTGCTGGCGGAGGAGGGCTTCGAGCGGGTCCCGGCGCGGCTGCGCGCCATGGTCCGCGGCGTCGCCATCCAGGTCGTCGACTTCCCGGACGATGACACGCTGGACGAGATGGAGATCGAAAGCCCGTACGACCTGCTCGGCCTCTACACCGGCACGCCGTTCGGGCAGAAGACCCTGGCGGTGGCGACGCGGCCGGACATGATCTTCCTCTACCGCCGCCCGATCCTCGACTATTGGTGCGACACCGGCGAGGACCTCGGCCATGTCGTCCGCCACGTGCTGATCCACGAGATCGGCCACCATTTCGGCTTCTCCGACGCCGACATGGAGGCGCTGGAGCAGGAAGCGGACGAGGGCGAGGCCGAGGAGCGATAGGACGTAGGTTGGGTTCGCGTCGGCGAACCCAACATCGCCGAGCCGGAGCCAGTGTGGGTTCGCAAGAGCGAACCCAACCTACACGGCTCACCCCTCCAAGAGGTGTCCCAGCGCGCGTAGCGGCCGCAGGCGGTCGCAGATGATCTTGGTGATGGCCAGCATCGGCACCGCCAGGATGGCGCCGGGCACGCCCCACATCCAGTACCAGAAGATCAGGGCCAGGATCACCGCCACCGGGTTGATGGTGAAGCGCCGGGCCAGCACCATCGGCGTGAACCATTCGCCCTCGGCGACATGGATGGCGAGGTACAGCGCCGCCGGCAGCACCGCCAGCCAGGCCGGCCCTTCGGCGATCAGCCCGACCGCCAGGAACAGCAGCACGCCGAACAGCGGCCCCAGGATCGGCACGAAGTTCAGGCAGAAGGCGACCACGCCCCACAGCACCGGCGCCGGCACGCCGCAGGCCCACAACACCAGCGCGGTGGCGGCGCCGACCAGGGCGTTGATCACGGTCACGGTCAGCAGATAGGCCGACAGGTCGCGCTCGATCTGCTGCGAGATCGACACCGCCTCCCGCTTTTCCAGGAAGTTCGGCAGGATCTCGACGAAGCGGCGCAGGAAGGTTTCGCCGAACACCAGAAGGTAGAACAGGATCAGCAGCGTCTCGAACAGATGCGAGGCGATGGTGCTGGTGCCGGCGAAGATCGTGCTGACGATGGCGGTCGGGTTCTCCAGCAGCGACCCGGCATTGCCGAACCGCACGCCCATCTGCTCCAGCCGCTGCTGCAGGTCGTGCAGCGGGTCGGCCAGGAAGGCGAATTTCGCCTGGATCGCCGGCCATTCGGTCGACAGGTTGCCGGCCCAGGTCGCGGCCGGGCTGGTCAGCAGCGTGCCGAGGCCGACGAAGATCAGCAGCAGCAGCAGGATGGCCGCCAGCGCGCCGATCGCCTTCGGCACCCGCACCCGCTCCAGCAGCCGGACCAGCGGCTGCAGCAGCAGCTTCAGCACCAGGGCCAGCACCACCGGCAGCACGATGTCGCGGGCGATCGACAGGCAGGCCAGCACCGCCAGCAGGCACAGGATGCCGAGGAAGACGGTCTTCGGGTCGTCCGGCAGCGGCATTTCCGGCAGGTGGCCGTTGCCATTGCCGTTGTGGTGCTCGGAGCCCTTGGGCTCGGACGGGGCGGCGAGGTCAATGCTCATCGGGCGATCCTGCGGCGAAACCGGCGGCGGCGATACTGGCTAGCCCGCCAGGGCCGCCGCGGCCCTAACCCGCAGCACCGGCAGAAGTTCGTCATCGAACCATGGGTGGCGCTTCAGCCAGCCGGTGTTGCGCCAGCTGGGATGCGGCAGCGGCAGGAATTCCGGCAGGTAATCGCGCCAGGCGGCCACGGTCCCGGTCATGGTCGGCTGCCGGCGGGCGCCGAGGTAGAAGGCCTGGGCCTGGGCGCCGATCAGCAGCGTCAGCCGGATGCCGGGCATCAGCGGTCGCAGCCGGGGATGCCAGGTCTCGGCGCAGATCTTCGGCGCCGGATAGTCGCCGCCCTTGGGATCGGTGCCCGGGAAGCACAGCCCCATCGACACCAGCGCCACCCGGCTGTCGTCGTAGAAGGTGTCGCCGTCGAAGCCCAGCCAGTGCCGCAGCCGGTCGCCGCTGGCGTCGGTCCAGGACCGGCCGCTGGCATGCACCCGCGCGCCCGGCGCCTGGCCGACCACCAGCAGCCGCGCGGTCGCGCTGGCATGCAGCACCGGGTGCGGCTCGTGCGGCAGCGTGCCGGCGCAGATCCGGCAGGCCCGCGCCGCCGCCAGCACCGCGTCCATGCCCTGCAATCCCGTTTCCATCATGGTTGCGGTCTACCCCGCCCGGCCGGCGGCGCCAAGCGGCTGCGGCGTCAGGTCCCGATCCCGCCGGCCGGCGGTGTCCGATAATGGCGTTGCCTTCCGAATGATGATCATCGTCTTTATAGGATCGGGGCGGGATTTGCCGGGGTGTGACAGCAGATGCGGCTGACCAGGGAGCAGGCGGCACGGAACCGCGAGGCGATCGTCGAGACGGCGGCGCGGGTGTTCCGCGCCCGCGGCATCGACGGCGTCGGGCTGGCCGATCTGATGAAGGAGGCCGGCTTCACCCATGGCGGCTTCTACAACCATTTCGAATCGAAGGAGGCGCTGGCGGCCGAGGCGTGCGGTGCCGCCTTCGCCCGCGCGGTCGGCGGCCTGCGGGCGGTGCTTGAGGCGGCGGGGCCGGAGGCCGGGCGGCTTCTGGCCGATACCCTGCAGGGCTACCTGTCGCCGGCGCATCGCGACGCCGGCGACGGCGGCTGCCCCACCGCGGCGATGGTGTCGGATGCGGCGCGCCAGGGCGAACCGGTCCAGGCCGCCTTCGCCGACGGCATCGAGGGCTACCTGGCGCTGCTGGCCGGGACCTTCGCCGCCGGCAGCCCGGATGCGGCCGTGAGGACCGCGGCACGGGAGCGCGCCGTTTCCGTTCTCAGCGGCATCATCGGCGCCCTGGTCCTGTCGCGGGCGGTGGCCCGGGCAAACCCGGCGCTGTCGGACGAGATCCTGGCGGTCGGCCGGCGGCGCCTGTCCGACTGAGCCTGGGCCGCGGCTCCCTGTCAGGTGCCGATCGGCCCGCCATCGGCCTTGCGGATCACGATCACCGCCGGCCGCGGCGGCACGCCGTCACGGAAATCCGGCCAGCGCGTGGTCACCGCGTCCAGCGTTTCGGAATCCTCGCCGGGGTGCTGCACCGACAGGAACAGCGTCCGCCCGTCCGGAGTGAAGCAGGGGCCGCTGCATTCCGAACCGCGCGGCGGCGAATAGAACAGCTTCGGCAGGGCGCGGCCCGGCCCGTCGGTGTCGAGGACATAGAGCGCGTCGTTGAAGCCGGCATCCGGCGGCCCGTCGGTGCAGACATACATCCGGCCGTCCGGGTCGAAGGCGATGTTGTCGGGGTCGGTGAACCAGCCATCGGCCGAGGTGGCGGGGTGATACCGCGCCCGGGCCTCGGGCTTCGCCGGATCGCCGCACAGGATGAAGATGTCCCAGCCATAGCGGGCGGCGGCATGGTCGATCCGGCCGTCTGCAGCCGGGGGCGTCAGCTCCAGCAGATGGCCCTCGGGGTTCGGCGCCCGGGGGTTGGCGGCGTTCACCTGGTCCGGCGCGATATCCTCGTTCTCGGTCAGGGCGACATAAAGGCGGCCGGTGACCGGGTTGACCGAGAAGCCCTCCGGCGCATCCATTGGGGTCGCGCCGACCAGGTCGGCGGCGAGCCGCGTCTTGATCGCGAGATCGCCCGGGTTGGCGAAGCCGTTCTCGGCGGTCAGCTTGCCCTCGCCCTGCACCAGCGGCAGCCAGTCCAGGGTCAGGTCGGCATTGAACCGGGCGACATGCAGCGTGCCCTCGTCCAGCAGGTCGCGGTTGGCGGCGCGGTCCTGCGGGTTCCAGGGCCTGGCGCTGACGAATTTGTAGAGGTAGTCGAAGTCGTGGTCGTCGGCCATGTACACCACCACGCGGCCGTCCGGCGCCACGACGCAGCTGGCATTCTCATGGGTGAAGCGGCCCAGCGCGGTGCGCTTCACCGGCTGCGCCTCGGGGTCGTAGGGGTCGATCTCCACCACCCAGTCGAAGCGGTGCGCCTCGTTCGGCTCGCGCTCGTAGTGGAACCGGTCGTGGAAGCGGCCCCAGCCATAGCCGTCCTCCTCCTTGTCGGCGCCGTAGCGGGCCAGCAGCGCCGCATGCTCGGTCTTGGCCGGGTCGCCGCCGAACCAGCCGTCGAACCCCTCCTCGCAGGACAGCACGGTGCCCCAGGGCGTCACCCCGCCGTTGCAGTTGTCGAAGGTGCCCAGGACGGTGCGCCCCTCCGGATCCGCCGCGGTGCGCATCAGCGGATGGCCCGCGGCCGGGCCGGAAATCCGCATCGGCGTCGCCGGGCTGATGCGGCGGGCGTAGCGGCTGCCGGCCACCACCTGCCAGCCGGCGCCGTCGTCCTTCACCTCGATCACCGAGCAGCCGATCGCGGCCATGGTGACCGCGACCTGGGCCTCGGTCATCTTCGCCCCGGCATCGTCCTCGGTCAGGCCGGGCCACATCAGCTGCGGGTTGGGATACTCATGGTTGACGAACAGCAGCCCGTGGTCGGAGCGGCCGGAGCCGATCGGCAGCGGCAGGTAGACCAGCAGGTCGTTGTTGGTGCCGAACTGGCGCGCCGCCGCGGCCGCCGTCAGGTTGGCGGGGTCGAATTCCGGTGCGTCGGGCAGCACCTTGTCGCCCCAGCGGATCAGCACCTTGCGGTCGTAGCCGGCGGCGATGCGGTCGTGGTCGTCCATCACCCGCTTCAGCTCGGGGAAGCCGACGCTGGTTTCGGCCGCCGCGGCGCGCTCGCCGGGCAGGGACAGGGCCACCGCGGCGGCCGCGGACCCCAGCAGCAGGCCGCGGCGCGACAGGGTCGCCCGCACCAGGCCGGACAGGGCCGGCGCCTCCACCGCGGCGGTCCGCCGGATGATCCGGCCCTTGTCGGTGGTGGCGTAGCGGTCGGCGGGCAGGCCGGCGAGCCGGCGCCGGGCGCGGAGGCGCTTGGTCATGGCGGGGAGATCCTGGCTGGAGGCGGACGCCGGATCCTCCACGGCGTCGGCGATGGCCGGGTGACGGCGCGATGAAGTTTCGATGACGGTGCGGTGTCGGCCTCAGCGGCCGGGGAACTCGCCCGCCAGCAGCCTCTCCACGAACTTCGGCACCAGCTGCGTCGCCGGGCCGCGGCGGCGGATCGCGAACAGGCCGGAGGCCTGGCCCGGCTCCAGGTTCAGCTCGACCGTCAGGGCGCCGGCGTCCAGCGCCTGGTGGACGAAGGCGGCGGCGGGATAGACGGTGCCCGAGGTGCCGATCGACACGAACAGCCGGCAGGCCGCCAGCGCCGCCTCGATCTTCGCCATCGCCAGCGGCATCTCGCCGAACCACACCACGTCGGGCCGCATCCCGCCGGTGGCGCCGCAGGCGGGGCAGGGGGTGTCGACCGACAGGTCGCCGGCCCAGTCCCGGCCGGCGCCGCAGGCCAGGCAGCGGGCCCGCGCCAGCTGGCCATGCATGTGGATCAGGCCGCGGCTGCCCGCCCGCTCGTGCAAATCGTCGACATTCTGGGTGACCAGCAGCACCGGGCCCGGCCAGTCGCGCTCCAGCCGCACCAGCGCCGCATGCGCCGGGTTGGGCTGGATGGCCGGGTCGGCCAGGGTGCGGCGGCGGGCGTTGTAGAAGCCGTGCACCAGGTCGGGATCGCGGTCGAAGGCATCGGGCGTCGCCACATCCTCCAGCCGCACGCGGGTCCAGACCCCGCCGGTGTCGCGGAAGGTGTCGAGGCCGCTCTCCTTCGAGATGCCGGCCCCGGTCAGGATCACGATGGGATCGCCGGGCTGGATGCGCTGCATGGCGCGATCATGGCGATGGCGGCGCCGGGGCTCAACCGCGATCACGCCCTTGCCATCCCGCCGCGGCCCCCAATCTTTCGGGTATGACCACGACCGCCGCGCTGCCCGTCCCGCTGCCCCTGCCGCCCGACGCCATGGCCGAGCTGGCCGCGGCCAAGGCGGTGCTCGACCAGGACACGCTGACCGCGCGGCTGTCCGCCCTGGCCGGCACGCCGGTCGAGGCGCTGAAGCGCAACCTGCCGGCCCACATCCAGTCCGCACTCGACGGCGCCGTCCGCCGCGCCCTGACGACCGCGCTGAAGGCGGCCCTGCGCAGCGGCCCCGGCCGCGGCGTGCCGCGCGGGCCGGAGGCGTGGCTGCATCGCGGTCTGGCGGCGGCCAGCGGCGCCGCCGGCGGCGCCTTCGGCCTGCCCGGCACGCTGCTGGAACTGCCGGTCTCCACCACCCTGCTGCTGCGTCAGATCGCGGCCGAGGCCGCGGCGGCGGGGGAGGATCCGGCCAGCCCGGAAACGGCGGTCGAATGCCTCAAGGTCTTCGCCTTGGGCCGGCCCGACCCGGCCGACGATGCGGTCGAGACCGGCTATCTCGCCACCCGGATCGCCCTGGCCCGGGTGGTGCCCAACGCCACCGCGGCGGTGATGCCGCGCCTGGTCTCGGCCATCGCCGCGCGGTTCAGCGGCCCGGTGCTACTGAAGCTGTCGGCCCAGGCCGCCCCGGTGCTGGGCGCCGCGGCCGGCGCCACGGTCAACCTCGCCTTCCTCGAGCATTTCCGGCGGCTGGCGCGAGCCCATTTCACGGTGCGGCGGCTGGAGCGCACCCACGGCCTCGCCGCGGTGCGGCTGGCCTATGACAGCCTGGGGCTGCCGCCGCGCCCCACGCCGCCCCCGGCGCTGCCGGACAAGATCGAGCCGGTGTGACGCGGTCGCGGACCAGGCAAGGATAGGCCGTCTGGTTGAGGAGAGAGCCCAGGGTTGGCCGGCGCTCGCACTGGAGCAACCGCCTCGTCACTGTCACGCCGGGCAATGACAAGATTGGGGAGCGTGAATAGCAATTCACATTTGTTATATAATCCACACCTGAAATTCGGTATGTAAATTTATGGATTGCGCGCTTCCCCGCCGTTGATTCAGCCGGCCCGAGGATCCCATGACCACCGCCACCCTCGCCCTTCCGCTGCTCGACCTCGCCCAGCTCGATGCCGGGCCGGCGGCACGCCGCGCCTTCCTCGACCGACTGCGCACCGCGGCCCGCGACGTCGGCTTCTTCTATCTCGGCGGCCATGGCGTGCCCGAATCGCTGGTCGACCAGGTGCGGGCGGAATCGCGCCACTTCTTCGCCCTGCCCGAGGCCGACAAGCTGGCGATCGAGATGGTGAACTCGCCGCATTTCCGCGGCTTCACCCGCGCCGCCTGGGAGCTGACGCGCGGCCAGCCGGACTGGCGCGAGCAGCTTGACATCGGCGCCGAACGGCCGGTGATCCCGCAGGGCCCCGGCGTGCCGGCCTGGCTGCGGCTGCAGGGCCCGAACCAGTGGCCGGCGGCGCAGCCGGAGCTGAAGACCGTGCTGCTGCGCTGGCAGGCCGAGCTGACCCGCATCGCCATCCGCCTGCTCGGCGCCTTCGCCGAGGCGCTGGACCAGCCGGCGGACGCGCTGGAGCCGATCTATGGCGACACCCCGAACCAGCACATCAAGATCATCCGCTACCCCGGCCGCGACGCCACCGGCAGCGACCAGGGCGTCGGCGCCCACAAGGATTCGGGGTTCCTGACCCTGCTGCTGCAGGACCAGCAGCGCGGCCTGCAGGTCGAGGGCGAGGACGGGCGCTGGATCGACGCCGAGCCGGTGCCGGGCACCTTCGTGGTCAATATCGGCGAGCTGTTGGAGCTGGCGACCAACGGCTACCTCCGCGCCACGGTGCACCGGGTGATCACGCCGCCGGCCGGGGCCGACCGGCTGTCGGTCGCCTTCTTCCTCGGCGCCCGGCTGGACGCGACGGTGCCGCTGCTCGACTTGCCGCCGGCCCTCGCGGCCGAGGCGCGGGGCCCGGCCAGCGACCCGCAGAACCCGCTGTTCCACGATGTCGGGCCGAACTACCTGAAGGGCCGCCTGCGCTCGCACCCCGACGTGGCCAAGCGCCACTATGCCGACATCCTGGCCGCCCAAGCCGCGACCACCGCCTGACACGCCGCGCCCCCCAAACTTAGAGAAACCCCATGCTTCGCCTCATGACCGCCCGCCTCGCGCGGGCGGCCGCCGCTGCCGCCTTGCCTGTTCTCCTGGCCGGCGCCGCCCTGGCCCAGGACGCGCCGCTGCGCGTCGCCGCCGACGCCGTGCCCCATGCCGAGATCCTGGCCTTCGTCCAGCAACAGGCGCCCGACCTGAAGCTGGAGATCATCGAGCTCAGCACCGCGGTCAACCCGAACGAGCTGCTGGCGCATGGCGACATCGACGCCAACTACTTCCAGCACGTGCCCTATCTGCGCTCGCAGGAACAGGCGCTGGGCCAGAGCTTCGCGGTGGCCGCCACCGTGCATGTCGAGCCGCTGGGCGTCTATTCCCGCCGGCACGAGAGCTTCGCCGAGGTGCCGGACAGCGGCACGGTGGCGGTGCCGAACAACGTCACCAACCTCAGCCGCGCCCTCTACCTGCTGCAGGACCAGAAGCTGATCACGCTGAAGGACGGCTTCGCCGAGCCCGACAAGCAGCTGGCGACGCCGAACGACATAGCCGGCAACCCCAAGCACCTCAAGGTGCTGGAGGTCGAATCGGCGCTGCTGCCGCGCGCGCTCGACGACGTCGACCTGGCGGTGATCAACGGCAACTACGCGCTCGAGGCCGGGCTGACCCCGGCCAAGGACGCGCTGGGGCTGGAGAAGGCCGAGGGCAACCCCTACGGCAACATCCTGGTGACCACGCCGAAGCTGGCGGACGACCCGCGTATCAAGCGCCTAGCCGCGGTGCTGACCTCGCCCGCGGTGGCGAAGTTCATCCGCGACCGCTACCACGGGTCGGTGATTCCGGTGAATGACTGAAGAGCGGCCCCTCTTTCCAAACGCCATCCCCGCTTTCGCGATGCGAAAGCGGGGATGGCGAAGTGGGGAATCCGCAATCCGCCCTATCTCGGCATCAAATTGCGCAGCTGGTCGGCCCCCGGATTGCTCTTCTGGCCGAGGAAGATGGTGCGGGCCGCGGTGCCGAAGCCGTAATAGGCGTCGTTCCGGCCCTGGTCCTCGCTGATGACGGTGCCGTCCAGCGTGCCGCCGGCGAACAGGCCCTTGTTCTGCGAGAAGGCGTACATGTCGGCGTTGGTGTTGAGGCCGGTGGAGGCCCCGACGCCGGCACCCAGGGTGAACAGCGCCCCCGTCAGGTCGGCGCCGACGGTGAAGTTGCTCTGCTCCACCGCCTTCAGGCCCTTTTCGGTCATGATCGTCAGCACCAGCTGCGACACCTGCCCGCCGATCTGCAGCCCGAAGCTGCCGCCGCCGATGCCGTAGAAGGCCGGATAGCTCCAGTTGCCGTCCGCCAGGCGGACCAGCATCAGGGCATTGCCGCCGCGGCCGCCGAAGATGAAGCCGCCACGCAGCAGCGACGGGGAGATCAGCACCGCCTTGGCGCCGCGGATGTAGCGCGGCATCGCCGACAGCTCCTGCGCCGACAGCAGGTCCTGCAGCGCGCCCCGGCTTTCATCCACCAGCAGCTGGGCGTCGCTCTGGGTCGAGGTGCTCGAGCCGCAGGCGGACAGGGTGCCGGATAGGGCCAACCCGGCCGCCGATGCGCCGGTCAGGCGGAAAAACATGCGGCGGTCGATCATGGAGGCTCCCCTCAGATTCCAGATGAAGAATCATGGCCCAGCACTAAACAATCAATACATCTTTTCTGTTCCGGATGGCAGATTTTGGGTGACGATTCGCCAAGATTTACCCCTTGAGGATGACCGGATCAGGTCGAGCCGGGTCAGCGACAGCGTGTCGACCGCCAGGCGCAGCGCGCGTTCGCCGTCGAGATCGAGCGCCAGCGCCACCGCGGCGCGGATGGTGCCGGCATGGGCGACGGCCACGATGTCGCGGCCGGGATGGGCGGCGCCGAGGCCGCGGATCGCCGGCTGCACCCGGGCCATCACCGCGTCGAAGCTTTCGCCGCCCGGCGGGGCGTGGGCGGCCGGATGCGACCAGAACGGGTCGTGGCGGGGCAGCCCGGCATAGACCTCGCGGCTGGGCCGGCCCTGCCAGTCGCCGAAGCTCTGCTCGATCAGCTCCGGCACCGTGACCGGCACGATCGTCTCCCCCATCGCCCCCAGCAGGGCCGCGGCGGTTTCGGCCGTGCGGCGCAGCGGCGAGTGCAGCCACACCGCGCGGCGCGGCAGCCGGGCGGCCAGGGCTGCGATCGCCGCCGTGTCGCCGGTGTCGGCCGCGAGGTCGAGCCGGCCGTAGAGCAGCTTGTCCGGGTTGACCGCCGGAGCGTGGCGGATCCACCACCAGCGGGTGGTGCTCATGACGCCGCCGCGGCGCACAGCACCGCGACCTCGGCCAGCTGTTGCGCCGCGCCCAGCACGTCGCCGGTGTGGCCGCCGATGCGCCGCCGC
The DNA here is from genome assembly GCF_031453975.1 of Inquilinus ginsengisoli. Classification (NCBI taxonomy): domain Bacteria; kingdom Pseudomonadati; phylum Pseudomonadota; class Alphaproteobacteria; order Rhodospirillales; family Rhodospirillaceae; genus Inquilinus; species Inquilinus ginsengisoli. The sequence goes on along the minus strand of NZ_JAVDPW010000012.1, from coordinate 108,053 downwards.
GCCAGCCCGGCCAGCGCCCAGGCCGGCAAGGCCGCCAGGACCAGGGCGGCCAGGCCATGGCCCAGCCCGAGCAGCAGCAGGGCGAAGCAGGCGGCGAGGCCGAGGGCGACGGCCAGGGCTTCGGACGGCGCCCGCCCGGCCCCGGCGCCCAGCCCGTCGGTCCGGGCCGGCGGCAGCCAGGCCAGCAGCGCCGGACAGGTCGCCCGCGACACCGCCCCGGCCGCGGCCAGCGCCGCGACGCCGGCCCAGGGCGATGCGATGGCCGCCAGGGCCGCCGCGCGCAGCCCGACCGACAGCACCAGGGCCAGGGTGCCGTAGCTGCCGATCCGGCTGTCGCGCATGATCTCGAGGGTGCGGTCGCGGTCGCGCCCGCCGCCGAAGCCGTCGGCGACATCGGCCAGCCCGTCCTCGTGCAGCGCCCCGGTCAGCAGCGCCTGGGCCGCCAGCGCCAGCAGCGCCGCGACCAGATGGGGGGTGCCAAGTCCCAGCGCCAGCGCCCAGGCCAGCCCGGCGGCGAGGCCGATGCCGGCGCCGACCAGCGGGAACACCCGCATCGACCGCGCCAGCGCATCGGCCGGCGCCGCATCCGGCCAGCGCACCGGCAGCCGGGTCAGGAACCCGGTGGCGACGCGGAGCTCGCGCAGGAGATCGTCCATATCGAGCGGGTTAACCGGTTGTCTCGGGGCGGGCAAGAGCGCTCACCCGAACGATCGTGGCGTGATTGAGAACCGTCGCGTCGCCTCTCCCGACACCCTCCCCGTCATTGCGAGCGCAGCGAAGCAATCCATGCCAGGCGGCGCCATGGATTGCTTCGTCGGCTTCGCCTCCTCGCAATGACGACTGAGGGGTGGAAGAGGCAATGCAAAAGCAGCTCAACCGCCTGTCTCAAACCAAGCGGCGGATCGCCTGCTTCCGCCACACCAGCCGGTAGTAGGCCGCCTGGCCCAGGGCCATCACGCCGAAGGCGATGGGATAGGCGATCCAGATGCCGTTGATGCCGATGCTGTGGCTGAGCCACCACGCCACCGGCACCTCGACGCCGAGGATGGCGAAGAGCGAGATCGCCATCGGCGCCAGCACCGTGCCGCTGGCCCGCATCACCCCGGCCACCACGGCGGCAAGGCCGAACATGATGTAGCTCCACAGCGTGATGTGCAGCAGGGTCTGCGCCAGCTCGATCACCGGGCCGCTGGTCAGGAAGAAGCCCATCAGCGTGCGCGAGAACAGGTAGGCGACCGCCACCAGCCCGCCGGTGACGGCGAGGTTGAGCAGGATGCCGGTGCGGGTGATGGCGCCAAGCCGGTCGACCCGGCCGGCGCCGATCGCCTGGGCGCCGAAGATCGAGGCGGTGATGGCGATCGAGATCGCCGGGAACTGGACGTAGCTGACCACCTGGTTGACCGCGCCATAGGCGGCGGTGGCGTCGGAGCCGAAGCCGTTGACGAAGGACAGCACCGCGACCTCGGCCACCGACACCAGCACCAGCTGAACGCCGGAGGGCAGGCCGATGCGCAGCACGGCCCGCAGGATCTTCGGATCGATCCAGAGATGGCGCAGCAGGGCGGCATCGGGCGCCAGCGCATGGCCGCGGCGGCGCAGATGGACCGCCAGCCAGGCCAGGGCGACCAGGAAGGAGACGATCGCGGCATAGGCGCCGCTGAGCACGCCCATCTGCGGCAGCCCGCCCCAGCCGCGGATCAGCGCCGGCGTCAGCAGCAGCCCGATCCCGGTCTGCAGCAGCAGGACGAACAGCGGCGTGACCGTGTCGCCGACGCCGCGCATCATCGACGTCATCAGGATGAAGACGAACAGCCCCGGCATGGCGATCAGCATGATCCGGGCATAGGCGGTGGAATCGGCCAGGATGTCGGGCGGCGTTCCCACCACGGCCAGCAACGACCGGGTGAAGGCGCCGCCGAACAGGGCGACGGCGAGCCCGGCCAGGATGGTCACCGACAGCGTCGTGCCGGCGATCGCCTTGACCTTCTCCGGGTCCCGGGCGCCCCAGGCCTGGCCGATCAGCACCGAGGCACCGCCGCCGAGGCCGATGATGAAGGAGATGAAGAAGAACAGGATCGGGAAGAAGGCCGAGACCGCGGCCAGCGCCCCGACCCCGATCATCTGGCCGAGATAGATGCCGTTGATGGTGCCGGACAGGGCCTGGAGGATGTTGCTGAGCATCATCGGCCCGAGGAACAGCAGGAACGCCTTCCACAGCACCGGCGCCGGGGCCGCGACGGGCAAGGTCGGGACCGGGCGTTGGATCGCTTCGGACATGATGCTCCCCCTCGTTCAGGCCGGCCGCGACACGGCGAAGGCGGCCGCCGCCAGCCGCCGCGCATGGTCGCGGATGTCGGCGGGCCAGGCCCCGTTCAGCGCGTCGAATCGGTCCCGATCATGCGCGAACAGGGCGCGCGACGCCTCCTCGAAACCGGGCAGGTCGCCGGCCATCGCCGCCATGAAGCGGTAGGCCGCCTCCTGCGCCAGGCGCAGCCGGTCCCGTCCCTCGCCGCCGCGCCGGGCCTCCTCGACCAGGCGGCGCAGCGTCACCGAGGCGCCGCCGGGCTGCTGCGACAGCCAGTCCCAATGCCGCGGCAGCAGCGTGACCTCGCGGGCGACGACGCCGAGCCGGGGGCGGCCGGGGCCGCGCGGCGCGGCCGGCGCCGGGACCTCCGGGACGGCCGGCGCCAGGCGGGCCAGCATCTCGGCCTCGCTGCCGCGCAGGTCGATCTCCACCGGCCGGCTGGTGCCGTCGTCGAACACCAGCACCGGCGCCGCCTCGCCGCCCTCGACGGCGCGCTTCACCGCCAGCGCCACCTCGGCCAGCGGGCCGGAGGCGATGCGGCGCGGCCCGGCGAAGGCGGTGCAGGTCGATGGCTCGGAGTTCGCGGTCATGATGCCTTCCTGGCGACACGGCTGGAGCCGCGCCTTATACCCGGGTGAAATTGGCGCGTCAATTACACCCGGGCAAAATACGCATACCAACTTCGAGAAGCATCGCTCCCCGCCCAGAATTCGGCGATATCCCCCCGATCCTGGGGGGTTGAGGCGACTCCCCCAAATCCGGACACTGTAAGAGTACGCGGCACTGCTGTCCGATGGGCAACGATCCCCCGGAAGCGGCCCTCTTGCGGAGGGGCACGTCGCGGCCAGCAGCATACGGCCCGAGGCGATTTCTCGTCATCGTGGACGCGGCACAGGCGGGCGGAACAGCCCGGCTGGATCAAGAAACAGGCCTGTCGGGCGATGGAACCACATGGTTCATCACCGACAAGCATATCCCGAGCGATGGACGCGGTCCGGCCACCACAGGGGACCATCCTGACCACGATACGATCGAGGGGCCGGTCGACGCACGGCTGAAACTCCGGCCGCTGCACCTGCCTCTCAACGGAGCCGGCCCGCTTCCGGTGACGTCGTCACTTTGGCCCGAATTCGCCTCACGCAATCGACGAGGCCGCCAAGCCAACCAAGCATCGGCGCGGCTGCCCGTTCTCACAGGAGATTCAAGTGGCTAATTTCTATGGCAACAGCGGCAACAACCTGTTTTTCGGAACGTCGTTCGCCGACAACATGTATGGCTATGACGGCAACGATACGCTGTATGGCTTCGACGGCAACGACTTCCTGCAAGGTGGCAACGGCGCCGACTGGCTGGATGGTGGCAATGGCATCGACACCGTCGACTACAACGGTGCGGCCGGCGTGTATGTCGACCTGGCCAGCGGCTACGGCTACTATGGCGAGGCCGCCGGCGACCGGCTGTTCAACATCGAAAACGTCCAGGGCACCGGCGGCTACGGCGACACCCTGTACGGCTCCGCCGTCGCCAACGTTCTCTCCGGCTACGGCGGCAACGACTATCTCTACGGTCGCGACGGCAACGACACGCTCTATGGCATGACCGGCAACGACTTCCTGCAAGGCGGCAACGGCGCCGACTGGCTGGACGGCGGCGACGGCGTCGACACCGTCGACTACAACGGCACGACCGGAGTGTATGTGAACCTGGCCACCGGCTACGGCTACTACGGCGAGGCCGCGGGCGACCGGCTGTTCAATATCGAGAACGTCCAGGGCACCGGCGGCTACGGCGACACCCTGATCGGGTCGGCCGCCGACAACGTCCTGTCCGGCTACGGCGGCGACGACTTCCTGCAGGGTGGGGCCGGGGCGGACACGCTCTATGGCGGGTCCGGCACCGACACCGCCGACTACAACGGCACGACCGGAGTGTATGTGAACCTGGCCACCGGCTACGGCTACTACGGCGAGGCCGCGGGCGACCGGCTCTACGACATCGAGAACGTCCAGGGCACCGGCGGCTACGGCGACTCCCTGATCGGGTCGGCCGCCAACAACGTCCTGTCCGGATATGGCGGCGACGACTTCCTGCAGGGTGGGGCCGGGGCGGACACGCTCTATGGCGGGTCCGGCATCGACACCGCCGACTACAACGGCACGGCCGGGGTCTATATCGACCTGGCCAGCGGCTACGGCTATTACGGCGAGGCTGCGGGCGACCGGCTCTACGACATCGAGAACGTCCAGGGCACCGGCGGCTATGCCGACTACCTTTACGGGTCGGCCGTCGCCAACGTCCTCTCCGGCTATGGCGGCAACGACTATCTCTACGGCCGCGACGGCAACGACACGCTCAACGGCATGGACGGCAACGACTTCCTCCAGGGCGGCAACGGGGCGGACACGCTGAACGGCGGCACCGGCATCGACACCATCGACTACAACGGCGCCGCCGGGGTCTATGTCAACCTAGCCACCGGCCAAGGCTTCTACGGCGAGGCCGCGGGCGACGTCATCAGCGGGGTCGAGAACGTCCAGGGCACCACCGGCTACGGCGACACCCTGATCGGATCGGCCGACGCCAATGTCCTGTCCGGCTACGGCGGCGCCGATGGCCTCTACGGCGGCGACGGCAACGACACGCTCAACGGCATGGACGGCGACGACTTCCTGCAGGGCGGCAACGGGGCGGACACGCTGAATGGCGGGGCCGGCATCGACACCATCGACTACAACGGCGCCGCCGGCGTCTCCGTCAACCTGACCACCGGCGTCGGCGTCGGCGGCGAGGCCCAGGGCGATGTCATCTCGGGCGTCGAGAACGTCCAGGGCACCTCCGGCTACAACGACGTCCTGATCGGGTCGGCCGATGCCAACATCCTCTCCGGCTATGGCGGCGGCGACACCCTCGACGGCCAGGCCGGCAACGACACGCTCAATGGCATGGACGGCAACGATATCCTGCGCGGTGGCGTCGGGGCGGACCACATCGACGGCGGCGCCGGCATCGACACCGCGATGTACAGCGAGAGCGCCAGCGCCGTCCTCATCAACCTGGCCGCCGGCACCGCCGCCGGTGGCAATGCCACGGGCGACGTGCTGGTCTCGGTCGAGAACCTCTACGGCAGCAGCTTCAACGATGCGCTGCTCGGCGACGGCGGCGCGAACACCCTGGTCGGCAACGCCGGCAACGACGTGCTGGCAGGGCTCGGCGGCCAGGACATCCTGGCGGGCGGCGCCGGGGCGGACCGCTTCGTCTACGGCAGCGTCGGCCAGAGCCTGGTAGCCAGCGCCGACCGGATCACTGACTTCTCCCATGCCCAGGGTGACCGGATCGACCTGGTCGGGATCGACGCCAACACCACGGTCGCCGGCGACCAGGCCTTCAACTTCATCGGCGCCGGTGCCTTCACCCACCATGCCGGCGAGTTGCATGCGACCGTGTCCGGCGGCTTCACCGTCGTCAGTGGGGACGTCAATGGAGACGCGGTGGCCGACTTCGCCATCGTCCTGACCGGCGCCATGGCGCTGGTCGCGGCGGACTTCATGCTCTAGCCGTTCGCTCCTCAGTACAGCAAATAATCCCAAGGGTCTTCTTGGAATGCTCAATCCAAAGCAGAACTCAGGGCAGAATATCCAAATCAATCCTTGCCGCCACTGAAAGACCACAAACTTCACTATAATAACTCATGCTCGTCCGCTGCGCTTAAGGCAGCGGACGAGCCTTACATATTCATATATGGCTGAATCATTATGTTGAATGAAGGCATTCTCGATGATTTGATCGGCCGGGCTTATGATGCCGCAGTCGGCCATGGCGACTGGGAGGCCGTTCTCGACCTCCTCTCGCAAGTCCTCGATGGCCGGAGAATGGCGGTTCATCGGTTCTGTCCAGCGCAACACCTCTTCCGCACAGCCTCGGCCGAAGCCGGCCCCCGGGACGACCGACGGTCCGGACCGTCGGCATGGCCGAAACTGCCGGCCTGGTCGGTCTTCATCGATGGCGTGCCGATGCCGGAGACGGCTGGCGCCTGGATGGATTTCCACACTGATTTCCTGAAGCCGCAGGGCCTGCACAGCAGCCTGTGCCTGGTCAGGGCCGACCGGCAGGAGCCCGCCGTCGCCGTCGCGATCTGGCGGCCGCGCCAGGGATTCGGCTGGGGCGAGGAGCAGGCGCGCTTCCTGCGCTATGTCGCCCCGCATCTCGGCCGGGCGCTCGACATCGAGCGGCGTCTCGCCGCCGCGGAGGCGCAGCGCGTGGCCGCCAGCCTGTCGCAGGCGGCGGCGACCCTGACCCGCCGGGAGAAGGACTGCCTGGCCTTGGTGGCCCGCGGCGCCTCGAACAAGGAGGCCGCCCGCCGGCTGGGCCTGTCGGTCTACACGGTCGAGGACCACGTCAAATCCCTGATCCGCAAGCTGCAGGCCTCCAGCCGGACCGAGGCCGTGGCCACCGCGCTGGGCCTCGGCCTGCTCGCCGGCTAGGAGCCGTCGCCGTCCGTGACCCGGCTGGCCAGCAATTCGCCCGAGCGTTCGAGCACGGGATAGGCGGCGGCGGACACGATGTGGCCGTTGACCCGCTTCATGTCGCGCAGCAGGTCGAGATGCATCGCGCTGGTCTCCGCCGTGTCGCGCCGGCCGGTGCGCAGCCGCTCGAAATGCGACTGGGTCGCCGCCGCCTCGAGGTCGCGGAACGTCACCTTCTCCTCGACCAGCATCCGCGCCGCGCGGCGGTCGTCGGTCATGAACAGCGAGGCGGCGGTGCGCAAATTGGTGGCCAGGCGGTCCATCATCGACAGCAGTTCGGCCTCGCCCTCCTTGGAGAATTCGAGGCCCCGCTTCAGCCGCTTGGCCGCATGCGGCAGCAGGTTGCCCTCCACCACGTCGCCCGCCTGCTCCATGTTCATGGCGAAGTGCAGGATCTCGCCCAGCCGGCGGTGGTCGGCCGGGCTGAGCGCATCGGGGTCGAGCGAGGTGAGGTAGCCCTTGATCGCGGTGTTGAGATGGTCGAGCACGTCGTCCATCCGCTTGGTCTCGGCGATCACCTTGCGGTCGCCCTTCTGCAGCGCGTCGCGGGCGCCGTGCAGCATCGCCTCCAGCACGTCGGCCAGGCGCATCGCCTCGCGCGCGGCACCCCCCAAGGCGACGATCGGCGTCTCCCGCGCGGCGGCGTCGAGATACAGCGGCCGCGACGGGTCAGAGGGGTCGACGCGCCGCGGCAGCAGGCGCTGCAGCAGCTTCGCGTAGGGCGTCAGCAGCGGGAAGAACACCACCGCCAGAGCCAGGTTGAACAGGGTGTGGAAATCGGCCACGGCGCGGGCGTTGTCGGGCTCGATCCGGACCATCAGCTCGCCGAGCGGCCCCAGCGCCGCCAGCGCCAGCAGCACGCCGAGCGTGCGGTTGAGCAGGTTGCCGATCGGCAGCCGCTTGGCCGCCGGGTCCTCGCTGGACACGCCCTCGATCACCGGGTTGATCGCGGTGCCGAGATTGGCGCCCAGCACCAGGGCGAAGGCGGCCTCGGGCGGCACCACGCCGTTGGCGGCCAGCGACATGATCAGCAGCACCACGGCGACGCTGGAATGCGCCGCCCAGGTGAAGGCGGCGGCCAGCAGCACGTCCAGCACCGGCGTGGTCGAGACCGCGCCGAGCAGCATGCGCAGGCTGGGCGCGTCCTCATAGGGCGTCATCAGCGCCAGCAGCTGGTGCAGCGCCAGCAGCATCAGGCCGAGGCCGATGAAGACCCGGCCGAGATCATGCGACTGGGTGGAGGAATCGCGGCGGAACAGCAGGAAGCCGATCAGGATCAGGGCCGGCGAGGCCGCGGCGACGTCGAAGGACAGCACCTGGACGATCAGCGTGGTGCCGACATTGGCGCCGAGCATCACCGCCAGCGCCGGTACCAGGTCGACCAGCCCGCCGGCGGCGAAGCCGGAGACCATCAGCCCGGTCGCCGTGCTGCTCTGCAGCACCGCAGTCACGCCGATGCCGGCGAAGAAGGCACGAAACCGGTTCTTGAGCGCGGTGCCGAGGATGGCGCGCAGCTTCGGGCCGAAGGTGCGCTGGATTCCCGTCTGCACCATGTGCGTGCCCCACAGCAGCAGGGCGATGGACCCGGCGAGATCGATCAAGGTGACGGGAAAGCTCATTCTCGGGACGGTCCTTCACGGTCGGGCATGATGATGGGTCGCCACCTCCCGCGTCTTGACCTAGGCTTCGGTCGGGCCTGCCGAACGAGTCGATCGTTCCCGATTTACCCGGGGGGATCAAGGCCCGCCTGGAATTCGGGGTCAGGGGGGACAGTGGCGGGCAAATCCAAGGCGATCCGCATCCAGCAAGGGGCCCTGCCCTACCGCTTCCGGCCGGACGGATCGCTCGAGATCCTGCTCGTCACCTCGCGCCAGACGCGGCGCTGGATCATCCCCAAGGGCTGGCCGATCAAGGGGCTGAAGCCGGCCAAGTCCGCCGCCCGCGAGGCCTATGAGGAGGCCGGGGTGCGCGGCGCCGTGGCCGCCAAGTCGATCGGCAGCTTCGTCTACGACAAATGGCTGGAGGACGGGGTCAGCGTGCCCTGCGAGGTCCGCGTCTTCCCGCTGCAGGTCGAACGGCAGCACAAGAGCTGGCCCGAGCGCGACCAGCGCGAGACGCGCTGGCTGGACCCGGACGCGGCGCTGGCGCTGCTGGACGACCCCGGGCTGCGCGACGTGGTCGCCACCTTCGCCGCCCGACTGGCGGCGCGGAAGGCGGCGGAATAGGCGCGTCGCATCTTCCCTCCCTCGTCATTGCAAGCGCAGCGAAGCAATCCATGCCAGGCGGGTCCATGGATTGCTTCGTCGGCTTCGCCTCCCCCGCAATGACGGAAAGGGAGCACCGCCCATCCCGCCCCGCATCGGTTTTGACGCCACGGCGCTTTGGTGGCAGGGTCCGCGCTCCCGCAACCGGAAGCCCGCCATGTCCCAGCTTCAGCCGCCCGACACGCTCGACGAAATGCGCGCTTTGCTGCGCCATCTGCCCGGCCCCGACCTGGAGGCGGGCACCGCAGTGCGCGAGCGCGACCGGCAGCTGACCAAGCCGCCGGGGTCGCTCGGCCGGCTGGAGGACCTGACCGAATGGATGGCGGTATGGCAGGGCAAGGCCCCGCCGCAGCTGCGCCGGCCGCGGGTGGCGGTGTTCGCCGGCAACCACGGCGTCGCCGTGGCCCAGGGCGTGTCGGCCTATCCGGTCGCGGTCACCGCCCAGATGGTGCAGAACTTCGTCGCCGGCGGCGCCGCGGTGAACCAGCTGTGCCAGGTCGCGGACAGCGACCTCCGGGTCTATGAGCTGGACCTCGACCGCCCGACCGCCGACTTCACCATCGCCCCGGCGATGACCGAGGCCGACTGCGCCCGCGCCATGGCCTACGGCATGATGGCGGTGGAGCCGGGGCTGGACCTGCTGTGCCTGGGCGAGATGGGGATCGGCAACACCACCTCCGGCGCCGCCCTGGCCACCGCGCTGTTCGGCGGCGACCCGGCCGATTGGGTCGGGCCCGGCACCGGGGTCGACGCCGCGGGAGTCAGGCGCAAGGCCGAGGTGGTGGCCCAGGGCCTGGCCGTCCATCGCGCGGCGCTGACCGACCCGTTCGAGATCCTGCGTCATTTCGGCGGGCTGGAGCTGGCGGCGATCGTCGGCGCGGTGCTGGCGGCGCGGATGGCGCGGATCCCGGTGCTGCTGGACGGCTACACCTGCACCGCCGCCGCGGCGGTGCTGTGGGCGGCCGACCGCCATGCGCTCGACCATTGCCAGATCGCCCATGTCTCGGCCGAGCCGGGGCATCGCCGGCTGCTGGACAAGCTGGGCCGCACCGCGCTGCTGGACCTCGGCATGCGGCTGGGCGAGGGCTCCGGCGCCGCCCTGGCGATCGGCCTGGTTCGCGGCGCCCTGGCCTGCCACGAGGGCATGGCCACCTTCGCCCAGGCCGGGGTGAGCAACAAGGACTGATCCCTTGAGCCCTCCGATCCCGAAGGACCCGGCCTTCCGGGCTCGCATCCAGGCCAGCTTCGACAAGCAGGGGCTGATGCGCACCCTCGGCGCATCGATCCTGCGCATCGAGCCAGGAGCGGTCGGGATCGCGCTGCCGGCGAGCCCCGCCGTGTCGCAGCAGCATGGCTTCGTCCATGCCGGCGCGGTGGCGGCCATCGCGGACACCGCCGCGGGCTATGCCGCGCTGACCCTGATGCCGCCGGGGGCCGGGGTGCTGACCACCGAGTTCAAGATCAACCTGGTGGCGCCCGCGGCCGGCGAGCGCATCCTGGCCCGCGGCCGCGTCATCAAGGCCGGGCGCACCCTGACCCTGGCGCAGGCGGAGGTCTTCGCCGAGACCGCGGGGCAGGAGAAGCTGGTCGCCTTCCTGACCGCCACCCTGATGGCGATCGAAGGCCGCGACGGGATGGCGGATTAGCCCCGCATGGACTCAGGCGCGCCGGGGCCGGTAAGCTGCCGGCAGCGCGAACCAGGCGGGGGCCTCTCTTGAGCAGCGACCGCGTGACCCGCAGGCTGGTCGCCATCCTGGCGATCGACATGGTCGGCTATTCCCGCCATGTCGGGGCCGACGAGGCCGGCACCATCGCCCGCCAGAGGGCCCATCGCCGCGACCTGATCGACCCGGTGCTGCAAGCCTATGGCGGCCGCATCGTCAAGACCACCGGCGACGGGCTGCTGGTCGAGTTCGGCAGCGTGGTCGACGCGCTGGACAGCGCCGTGCGGATCCAGCGCGCGGTCCTGGAGGCCGAGGCCGGGCTGCCCGCCGAGCGCCGCATCCAGTACCGCGCCGGCATCAATCTCGGCGACATCGTGATCGACGGCGACGACATCCTGGGCGACGGCGTCAACATCGCCGCCCGGCTGGAGGGCATGGCCGAGCCCGGCGGCATCTCGATCACCGCCAGCGTGTTCGACCAGGTCATCGGCAAGCTCGACCTCGCCTTCGACGACCTCGGCCAGCAGCAGCTGAAGAACATCCGCAAACCGGTGCGGGTGTACCGCGTCCGGCTGGAGGCGGCGGACGATGCCGGAAGCGGCGCATCCGGCGGCGCCGCGGCCGCCGCCAAGCCGTCGATCGCGGTGCTGCCGTTCCAGGACATGAGCGCCGACCGCGACCAGGAGTACTTCGCCGACGGCATCGCCGAGGACATCATCACCGGCCTGTCGAAGCACAACGGCTTCTTGGTCATCGCCCGCAACTCGTCCTTCACCTACAAGGGCCGGCCGGTCGATGTGAAGCAGGTGGCCGCCGAGCTGGGCGTCCGCTACGTGCTGGAGGGCAGCGTGCGCAAGGGCGGCAGCCGGGTGCGCATCACCGGCCAGCTGATCGACGCCGCCACCGGCGCCCATGTCTGGGCCGAGCGCTACGACCGCGAGATCCACGACCTGTTCGCGGTGCAGGACGAGATCACCGACAGCATCGTCGGCGTGGTGGCGCCGGAGCTGATCGGCGCCGAGATGCAGCGCGCCCGGCGGCAGGACCCCGCCAGCATGGACGCCTGGGACTGCGTGATGCGCGCCGGCTGGCACGCCTGGCGCCTGACCGCGGCGGACGGCGCCCAGGCCCGCACCTTCGCCGCCCAGGCCATCGCGCTGGATCCCGGCATCGCCCGGGCCCGGGTGGTGCACGCCATGTGCGACGTGTGGGACGTGCTGTTCGGGCGCAGCGCCGACCCCGCCCGGTCGCTGGGCGACGCCGATGCGATGGCGCGCCAAGCGGTCGACCTGGACCCACGCGACGCCGAGGCCCAGACCGTGCTGGGCATGGTCGCCCTGTTCCTGCGCCGCTTCGACGAATCGCAGCGGCGGCTGGAGACGGCGCTGGCGCTGAACCCCAACCTGGCCTTCGCCCATATGCTGGGCGGCGGCTACTACGCCCTGGCGGGCGACAGCGAGACGGCCCGGCATACGCTGCAGACCGCGCTGCGGCTGAGTCCGCGCGACCCGGCCAACCACTGGGTCCACGCCTTCCTCGGCCTCGCCGCCTTCGCCGCGGGCGATGACGACGGCGCGGCGGAATGGGCGCGCCAGGCGATCCACCTGTACCCGGCCTTCCCGGTGGCCCACCGGCTGCTGGCGGCCAGCCTGTCGGCGCTGGGCCAGGCCGACAAGGCCAAGGCAGCGCTGGCCGGGCTGCTGGCGGTGGCGCCCGGCGCCACCATCGCCAACACCCGCGCCGGCGTGCCGTGGAAGCAGCCCGAGGTGATGGAGCGCTACCTCGACACCCTGCGCCGCGCGGGGCTGCCGGACTAGGGCCGGGCCGCGGCGCGGGACGGGATCACCGGCAGTTCACTGCCAGCGCTGTTCCTTCAGCTTCATCGGACCTGACGGCCCGACGATCGTGCCATCCAGGGCAAATTCGTAGCGCCTGTCCTTGGCCCGGAACCCTGCTTTGGTCGGGTCGTTGAGCCGCGTACCGCCCGACTTGTGGCCGTTCACGACGGCGCCGAGTTTCAACTCGTCGAGGTAGCCATAGACCGTGACCTTGTCGTGGGTCTTATGCAGCAGGCTGGCGACCTGGCCGGCAAAACTTTGATTGACGTTGATGGTGTCACCATCGGCCAGCGTCAGGCCGGCGCTGAAGCAGGCAAAAATCTTCAGTTTCATCAAGACGTTAGGCAATTTGCTTTTTACCAGAAATTCATGAAACTGATCTGGCTTCATATCCCCTAAACGGCTGGTCTGTATTTCGTTTGCTGCGCTCTTCTCGTCCTTTGAATTATAACCGTGAGCTGAAATATAGAGAACATCACCTTCTTTTATTTTTGGTATGCCAGCCGCCGTGATTTTTTGATATCTTTTCCGCTCCAGGCTTTTGGTAGAAACAAAATTTTCTACCCCTTCCCTCAAGTCGTTGCTCAACACCAAGATGTGATGCATCGGCTCGTTCGTGACGGCTTTCGGCACAGCAACCTCGCTTCGCTGATCTGACCTCCGGATGGGGGTGAGATGCTAAGCGGACTCGGTTCCAATTCGATGTCGAGGCGGGACATTCACGTTGCAGCAGTAACACTGCCGCAATCAATCCGGATCCGCCGAGTTCGCGGGCGCGAACCCGGCGGACGCGGACCGGCCGTCTATTTCTTGCCGGCCCGCCAGGCGCGGATCTTGTCGGTCAGGCCGTCATGGTCGCCCAGCGGGCGCTGCGGCACGTCATCCCACCAGTCGTCGCGCATCGGCTTCCGCTCCGGGTTGCGCGGATAGACGATGCGGTTCTCGGCCTTCGGGGTCTCGCCGACCACCAGCAGCCGCACCTCCGCGTCGGTGTTGTTGAGGAAGCTGTGGCTCTGGCCGGTGCCGGCCGGGAAGCCGACGGCGTCGCCCGGCTTCAGCCGGTGCAGCACCCCGTCCAGCCACACATCGGGCGTACCCTCGATGACATAGACGAACTCCTCCTCCAGGCTCTCGGCATGCGGATAGGAGGTGCGGCGCCCCGGCAGCAGCCGCTCGTGGTGGATGCCCAGCCGCCCGAGCCCGAAATGCCGGGCGAAGGGCGCGCCGATGGCCATCAGTTCGTCGTCGCCCTTGTAATGTCGGTCGTCCGGCCCCTCGATCTCGGTCCAATGCGTGATGCAGGACGGACGGTCCGTCGATGCCATGGCTGTTTCCCCCTAGAGAACGTACATCGAACGAGACTAGCCGAACCCGGCCGACGGTGCCATGTCGCTGACACAGTCGCAGCCGAGCCTCGGGACATGAGCCGACACCATCGCCGCACTTTGCTCGCCCTGCTGCCCGCCGGCCTGCTGGCCGCCTGCGCCGGGCCGTTCGGCGGGCCGCCGCCGCCCCGGATCCGCATCGTCGACCTGCGACCGCTGGACGCCACCCTGTTCGAGCAGCGCTGGGAGATCGAGCTGGGGCTGGAGGAGCAGGCCGGCACCGGGCTGCAGGTCGACGCCATGACCGCCACGGTGGAGATGAACGGGCGCGAGTTCGGCAGCGGCCGCAGCGACCGCCCCTTCCTGCTGCCGGCCCTGGGCGAGCGGCGGGTGACGCTGCCGCTGCGCGGCTCCGCCCTCGGCCTGGTCGACCAGCTGGCCACCATCGGCCGCCGCGGCGAGCTGAAATGGAGCGTCGAGGGCGTGATCCTGAGCGCCGGCCGCCAGATCCCCTACCACGACGACGGCACGGTGTTCTCGCTGCGGGATTCGCTGATGGACTCTTTGCTTCCGTTCTAAAGCCCCACGCCGACGACGCCCTGCAACCGCGTCAGCGCCTCGGCCAGCTCGGCCCGGCCGGCCGCGGCGGCGAGGCTGATTCGCAGCCCCTGCGGCGCCTCCCGCGTCACCGCGAACAGGTCGGACGCCACCACCTCCACCCCCGCCGCCAGGCAGGACGCGGCCGCGCCCGCCCCGTCGGCCAGCGGCAGCCAGAGATGCGGGCTGGGCGGGCCGTCGGGCGCGACGAAGCCGGGTAGCGCCCGCCGGGCCTGGGCGTGCCGGGCGGCGATCTCGGCCCGCTGCCAGGCCAGGCGGCGGGCGGCGGTGCCGTCCTCGATCCAGCGGCAGGCGACCTCGCCCATCAGCGGCGCCAGCGGCCAGCTGGTGGCGTGGATCTGGTCGGCCAAAGCGTACACCGGCTCACTGGCGCCGGCGATCAGGCCGAAGCGCAGCCCCGCCGCCACGCTCTTGGACAGGCTGGTGACCAGCACGCCGCGCTCGGGCAGCAGCGCGACCAGCGGCGGCCGGTCGGTCAGCGCGCCATAGACGTCGTCCTCGACCAGCCACAGCCCGTGGCGGTCGGCGACAGCGGCGATCTCGGCCTGCCGCGCCGGGCCCATCACCGTGCCGGTCGGGTTCTGCAGGTTCGGCACCAGCACCGCGACCGTGGCGCCGGTGGCGCGGACGGCGCGGTCGAGCGCGTCGGGCAGCATGCCCTCGCCATCCATGGCGACGCCGTGCAGCGGCAGGCGCAGCCAGCGCGCCGCCGCCTTCAGCCCGGGGAAGGCCAGATCCTCGACCAGCACCGGGGCGCCGGGCGGGCACAGTTGCAGCAGCGCCGCCGCCAGCGCCGCCTGCGCCCCGGCGCAGGGCACCACGTCGGCCGGGCGCAGATGCAGGCCGCGGGCGGCGAGCCAGGTGGCGCCGGCGACCCGCGCCCGCTGCAGCAGCGCCGGCGGGTGATAGGCCAGCGCCGCGTCGATCCGGCCCTCGGCGGCGATGGCGGCCAGCGCCGCCGCCAGGTCGGTGGCGTCGGGGTCGATCGCCGGCACGTTGGTCGACAGGTCGATCACATCGGGACGGCCGCCAGCCCCGGCCTTCAGGCCGAACAGCGCGGCCTCGCGGCTGGCGGCCAGGACATAGGTGCCGCGCCCGACCTCGCCCGACACCAGGTGGCGCCGCGCCGCCTCGCGATAGGCCTGGGTCACGGTGCTGACGTTCAGCTTGAGGTGCCAGGCCAGGTCGCGATGGGTCGGCAGCCGCTCGCCCGGCCGCAGGCTGCCGGCGGCGATGGCGTCGGCGATCGCCTCGACGATGGCGAGGTAGCGCACCGGGCTGCGCCCCTCCAGGCTCGGGCTCCACATTCTTGTCTGCCACACAATGTCTTCGTTGACCCACACAATCACGGCAGCCGATGCTGGGCGTCAATCCTGAGTTCGACCCGGCCTGAGTTCAACCCGGAGCGCCGACCATGTTCGACCTGACCGCCCTCGAGGACGCCGCCCGCCTGGTGCACGCGACCATGCTGCCGACCCCGCAGCTGGCCTGGCCGCTGCTGGCTGCCCGCACCGGCTGCGAGGTCTGGGTCAAGCACGAGAATCACACCCCGATCGGCGCCTACAAGGCGCGCAACGGCCTGGTCTTCATCGACGCGCTGCGCCGCCGCCGGCCCGACATCCGCGGCGTCGTCACCGCAACGCGCGGCAATCACGGCCAGAGCCTGCCCTTCGCCGCCCGCGGCACCGGCCTGGCCGTCACCGTGGTGGTGCCGCAGGGCAACTCGACCGAGAAGAACGCCGCCATGCGCGCCTTCGGGGCAGAGCTGGTGGAGCATGGCCGCGACTTCGACGAAGCCTATGGCCACGCCAGGCATTTGGCCGGGGAGCGCGGACTGGAGATGGCGCCGGCCTTCCACCCCGACCTGATGCGCGGCGCCGCCACCTATGCGCTGGAGCTGTTCCGGGCGGTGGCCGATCTCGATACCGTCTATGTGCCGATCGGCATGGGGTCGGGGATCTCGGGCCTGATCCGCACCCGCGACCTGTTGGGCCTGAAGACCCGGATCGTCGGCGTGGTCTCGACCGAGGCGCCGGCGATGGCGCTGTCCCTCGAGGCCGGGCGGGTGGTGACGACCGAGACCGCCAACACCTTCGCCGACGGCATGGCCTGCCGGGTGCCCGACCCCGAGGCCTTCGCCATCATCCGGGCCGGTGCCGAGCGCATCGTGCGGGTGACCGACGACGAGATCGCCGCCGCCCTGCGCGCCTATTGGACCGACACCCACAACCTGGCCGAGGGCGCCGGCGCCGCGCCGCTGGCCGCGCTGCTGCAGGAGCGCGAGCGGATGCGCGGCAAGCGGGTCGGGCTGATCCTGACCGGCGGCAACATCGACCTGGCCTTGGCCCGGCGGGTGATCTCCGAGGCTTGAGCCGCCAGCCCGGCGGACGGTCAGGCGGCCCGGGGCGGCACGTTGCCGAGCAGCGGGCCGAGGCCCTCCGCCATGGTCAGATGGGCGATGACGGCGTCGCGCAGCCGGGGATAGGGCAGGTCCGCCAGCATCGCCGTCTGCACCGCGGCCATGATCTCGCCGGCCTCGGAGCCGATGGCGGTGAAGCCAAGGATGCGGTCGTCGTCGCCGGCCACCAGCACCTTCATGAAGCCATCGGTCTCGTCGGTCGCCTCGGTGCGCAGCACGGCGGCCATCGGCAGCCGGGCGACGCGCGTGGCGATGCCCTGGCGCTGGGCCTCGCGCTCGTTCAGCCCGACCCGGGCGAGCGGCGGGTCGGTGAACACGCAGTAGGGCACCAGCCGGTCGCCGGTGCTGCGCCGCCCGCCGGCGAGGTTGTCCCGGATGATCCGGAAGTCGTCGACCGAGACATGGGTGAATTGCGGGCTGCCGGCGCATTCGCCCATCGCCCAGACGCCGGCCGCGCTGGTCTCCAGCCGGTCGTTGACGGCGATGAAGCCGCGGCCGTCGAGCCGGATGCCGGCCTCCTCCAGCCCGATCCCGGCGGTGTTGGGCACCCGCCCCGCCGCGACCAGGATGTCGCTGCCGGTGATGGTCTCCTCCCCGGCGGCGGTGCGCACGGTGACCGCGACCTCCTGGCCGGACCGGCCGCGCACGGCCAGCGCCTCGGCCCCCACCAGGAAGCGGATGCCCTCGCCACTGAGGATCCGGTGCATCTCCTGGGCGACGTCGGGGTCCTCGCGGCTCATCAGCTGCGGCCCGGATTCGATCACCGTCACCTGGCTGCCGAAGCGGCGATAGGCCTGGGCCATTTCGAGGCCGACATAGCCGCCGCCGAGTACGACCAGATGCGCCGGCAGGCGGTCGAGCTCCAGCGCCTCGATATGGGTCAGCGGCCCTGCCGCCTCGAGCCCCGGCACGGCGGGGATCAGCGCATGGCTGCCGAGGTTGAGGAACACCCGGTCGGCCGCCAGCAGGCGCGTGCCGCCGTCGTTCAGCTGCACCTCGACCGTCTTCGCCGCCACCAGGCGCCCCGACCCCATGATCAGCTCGGCGCCGCTGGTCTTGTAGGCGTTCAGGTGAAAGGCGATCTCGCGCTCGACCATGTCGCGCTTGCGCTGGCGGACCTTGGCCATGTCGGTCGCGACCGGGCCGGTGATGGTGCCGAACTGCCCCGCATGCTGCGCCAGATGCGCCACCCGCGCGCTCCACATCTCGTTCTTGCTGGGCAGGCACGCCACGGCGGGGCAGGAGCCGCCGACCCAGCGCCGCTCGACCACCGCGACGCGCTGGCCGGAGCGCGCGAGATGCCAGGCCAGCAACTTGCCGCCCTGTCCGCTGCCGAGGACCAGGGCGTCAAACCGTTCCGACTGCGTCATGACGATCCTCCGTGTAGGGGTGCCTGATGCTCATTCCCCGTCGCCTGTGGAAGCCCCCGTCTGGTGATATGCTTTATTCCTGGAAGGAATGAAGATGAACCGACTGGCCGCCATGGAAGCCTTCATCCGCGTCGTCGACGCCGGCTCGTTCTCGGGCGCGGCCCGACAGCTGTGCGTCGGCCAGCCGGCCGTGTCCAAGACCATCGCGCAGCTCGAGGACCGGCTGGGCGTGCGGCTGCTGCTGCGCTCGACCCACCGGCTGACGCCGACCGACGCGGGCCGGACCTTCTACCAGCGCGCCAAGCGCGCGATCGAGGAGGCCGACGAGGCTGAGCACGCCGCGCGCGGCGCCGCCGCGACGCTGTCGGGCCGCCTGCGCGTCTGCGGCGCCGTGACCTTCGCCCGGCTGCATGTGATCCCGCGGCTGTCACTGTTCCTGGCGGAGCACCCGGCCCTCGATGTCGACGTCGTGCTCGACGACCGGCAGATCGACATGATCGAGGCCGGGGTGGATTTGGCGCTGCGGATGGGCCGGCTGGATGATTCCACCCTGACGGCGCGGCGGATCGGGCAGTGCCGGCGCTGCGTGATCGGCACCCCCGCCTATTTCAAAGCGGCCGGCGTGCCCCAGGCCCCGGTCGACCTGGCGGCGCACCAGGCGGTCATCCACGACCAGCCCGGGGCCGGCGCGGCCTGGACCTTCCGCCGGGGCAGCGTCGAACGCTCCGTCACCTTGCGCGGCCGGCTTCGCGCCAACGCGGCGGAGGGCGTGCGCGAGGGGGTGCTGGGCGGGCTGGGCCTGGCCATCGCCTCGGAATGGATGTTCGCGCCGGAGCTGGCCTCCGGCGCCGTGGTGCCGGTGATGCAGGACTGGTCGCTGCCGCCGCTCGACCTGTGGGCGGTGTTCCCCAGCGGGCGGCAGGCCAGCGCCAAGGCCCGCGCCTTCGCCGACTTCGTCGAGGCACAGCTGTCGGGCGGGGCGACCCGCTGAACGGCCGAAGCAGGCCCCGGCGCCTCAGTGCTTCAGCAGGCGTGGCCGCTCCGCCGCCGGATCCGGCGGCCCGGCCGCCTGCTGCACCTGGGCGAGATCCCCGGCCCGGACGCCGAAGGACACTTCGAAGCCATCGGGCGTCGTCAGGGTGAGGATCAGGATCCCCGCCACATCGCCCTGCTCCAGCCGCAGCCCATCGGCAGGGTAGACGATCCGCAGGGAGTCATCCCGATGCCGCGCCCGAAGGGCCTGGCCGGCCATGCGGGGCAGGGTCATGACCAGCTTCGGCACGCAATCCGCCGGCAGGCTGAGGCTGGCGGGCCGCCCCTCGATGTCGACGACGCGGATGCGGATGCGGGAGCCGTCGGGCGCGATCTCGAAGGTGGTGAGATCGGCCGCTTCGATGTCAGTGCCCATGGCAGATCGACCACCATTCCTTCGCCGGAAAGACCGCCTTTGCGGCTGTCTTGCATCGATGACGATCGGGTCTTCGGGTTACGGCGCGATGTCCGGGCCAGGGAATCTGGTTACAGCAGCAAGGGAACGTCCCTACTCCCCCTGCTGCAGCAGCGAGCCGCGGTCGCGGGCGCGGTGGAAGCCGTAGGTGAAGGCGGCGCAGCCGATGGCGAGCCACAGCAGGTTCAGCCCGGCCGCGGCGAGGAAATGGCCGGCGTCGAAGCCCTGGCCGTGCAGCAGGCCGCGCATGCCTTCGAAGACATGGGCCGGCGGCGTCGCCAGCGCCACCCATTGCAGCCAGCCGGGCAGCACCGCCACCGGATAGTAGATCGCGCTGATCGGCGAGATGGCGAAGACGATGGCCCAGGCCAGCCCTTCCGCCCCCATGCCGTAGCGCAGGATCAGGGCCAGCACCACCAGGGCGATGGCCCAGCCGGTGACGATCAGGTTGACGAAGAAGGCCAGCAGCGGCAGGCCGAGGCTGAAGATGTTCCAATGGTACAGGAGGATCGCCAGCAGCGCCGCCGGCACCACCCCGGCCAGGGTGCGGACCAGGCTCATCGCCATCAGCGACACCGCCCATTCCCAGGGCCTGAGCGGGCTGACGAAGAGATGGCCGAGGTTGCGGCTCCACATCTCCTCCAGGAACGAGATCGACATGCCGAGCTGGGCCCGGAACAGCAGGTCCCACAGCAGCACCGCCGAGAGCAGCACCCCGGCCGCCTGGGCCTGCCAGTTCATGGTCGGCGCCAGGCTTTCGGTGATCAGCCCCCACACCACCATCTGCACCGTCGGCCAATAGGCCAGCTCGATCAGCCGCGGCACCGAGCCGCGCAGGACGTAGAGATGGCGCAGCATCACCGCGAGGATGCGGCCCGCGGCCGAGCCGCGCTGAGGAGCGGACGCAGCGGTCAGGCTCATTGCGCCGCCGCCTCCAGCGGTGCGCGGCCGCTGCGGGCGATGTCCAGGAACACCTCCTCCAGGTCGCTGCGGCCGTAGCGGGCGATCAGCTCGTCGGGCGACCCGTGGTCGACGATCCTGCCCTCCTTCATCATCAGCACCGTGTCGCACAGGCGCTCGACCTCGCCCATGTTGTGGCTGGCCAGCAGGATGGTCGCCCCCCGCTCCGCCCGGTAGCGCTCCAGCATGCCGCGCACCCAGTCGCCGGTGTCGGGGTCGAGCGACGCGGTGGGTTCGTCCAGCAGCAGAAGTTCGGGCGCGTTGACCAGCGCCTTGGCCAACGCCACCCGGGTCTTCTGCCCGGCCGACAATTTACCGGACGGCCGGTCAATGAATCCGGTCAGGTCCAGCATCTCCGCCAGCTCCGCGATCCGGCCGCGGCGGTCGCGCACGCCGTACAGCCGGGCGTAGACCGCCAGGTTCTCCTTCACCGTCAGCCGATGCGGCAGATCGACATAGGGGCTGGAGAAGTTCATCCGGGGCAGGACGGAATAGCGGTCCCGTGCCATGTCGTGGCCCAGCACGGTGATGCTGCCGCCGCTGGGCAGCAGCAGGCCGAGCAGCATCGAGATCGTGGTGGTCTTGCCGGCGCCGTTGCCGCCCAGCAGGGCGACGGTGGCGCCGCGCGGCACGGCGAAGGAAATCCCGTCGACCGCGGGCGCGGCACCGGGACTGAAGCGCTTGGTCAGGCGGTCGGCTATGATGGCGGCGTCGGAGAGCATGGAGCGAGCATGGACGGCCATCCGCAAAATGACCAGGGGGCCCCGATGGGCCTGGCGGCGGATCACGGCCAGGGGGCGGTGACCCGCCCGCTGCCGGAGGCGCCGGACGCCCTGCCCGGGCGGCGGATGCAGGCGCGGATCAGCCAGATCACCCTGATCAAGATCCGCTGGGTCGCGGTGGCCGGGCAGGCCGCCAGCCTGCTGCTGGTGCATTACGGCCTGGGCTACACCCTGCCGCTGTGGCCGGCGCTGGCGATCGTCGCGATCTCGGTCGCGCTGAACACCGCCGCCTTCATCCAGGGCAAGTGGCGGCTGCGGCTGATGGAGCGCGATGCCGCGCTGTATCTCGGCTACGACCTGGCCCAGCTGGTGGCGCTCTTGTTCCTCACCGGCGGGCTGATGAACCCCTTCGTGGTGCTGATGCTGGCGCCGCTGACGGTCTCGGCCACGCTGCTGAGCTACCGCAGCACCGCGACGCTGACCGGCCTGGCGCTGGGCGGCATCAGCCTCTTGGCCTTCTGGCACTATCCGATGCCCGGCGGCATGGCGCCGAACGCGTCGCCCTACCACCTCGCCATCTGGATCGCGATGGCGATCGCCATCACCTTCATCGCCCATTACGTCTGGCAGGTCGCCGCCGATGCCCGCCAGGTGTCGGACGCGCTGGGCGCCACCCAGATGGCGCTGGAGCGCGAGCAGCGGATCTCCCTGCTCGGCGGCCTCGCCGCCGCGGCGGCGCACCAGCTGGGCACGCCGCTGGGCACCATCACCCTGATCGCGCGGGAAATGCGGCGCGACGCGCCGGCGGACAGCCCGATGGCCGAGGACCTGGCGCTGCTGGAGCAGGAGGTCGGCCGCTGCCGGGACATCCTGACCGAGCTGGCGCGGCGGCCGGAGCCGGATGACGGCGACCCGTTCCGGCTGATGAGCCTGCCGGCGCTGGCCGGGGCCGCGGCCGAGACCTACCTGCACGCCGAGAACCGCCGCCTGGCGATCACCGCCGGCGACGGCCCGCCGGGCCAGACGCTGGTGCTGCGGCGGACGCCGGAGCTGATCCACGGCCTGGGCAACCTGATCCAGAACGCCCTGCAATTCGCCCGCAGCCGGGTCGAGATCTCGGCCGAATACGGGCCGAAGACGGTGGTGCTGAAGATCGTCGACGACGGGCCCGGCTTCCCGCCCGCCCTGCTCGGCCGCCTCGGCGAACCCTATGTTTCCGGCCGCGGCGAGGACAGCGACCACATGGGCCTGGGCATCTTCATCGCCGCCACGCTGCTCGAACACAGCGGGGCACACCTGTCCTTCTCGAATGGCCCGCAAGGCGGCGCGGTTATTGCAGTTGCGTGGCCGAGGCATAAATTTGAGAGGAAAGAGAGGACTTGGTCATGACCACCACCCCCGCGACCCTCACCGCCGAGCAGCCGGCGCCCCTGCCGGCGCGCGACGCGGCGAGGAGCCTGCTGATCGTCGACGACGACATCGCCTTCCGCACCCGCCTGGCCCGCGCCATGGAGAAGCGCGGCTTCGAGGTGGTGACCGCCGACGGCCTGGCCACCGGCATCGACCTGGCCCGCCGCGTCGCCCCCGCCTTCGCGGTGCTGGACCTGCGGCTGGGCGACGGCAACGGCCTGGACATCGTGCCGGTGCTGCATGAGGCGCGGCCGGAGAGCCGGGTGATCATGCTGACCGGCTACGGCAACATCGCCACGGCGGTGGCCGCGGTGAAGGCCGGCGCGGTCGACTACCTGGCCAAGCCCACCGATGCCGACCAGATCGAGGCGGCGTTGCTGAACCCGGGCGAGAGCCTGCCGCCGCCGCCGGAAAACCCGATGTCGGCCGACCGCGTGCGGTGGGAGCACATCCAGCGCGTGTTCGAGCAGTGCGACCGCAACGTGTCGGAGACGGCGCGCCGGCTGAAGATGCACCGCCGCACCCTGCAGCGCATCCTGAACAAGCACGCCCCGAGGGCCTGACCGCCC
Organism: Inquilinus ginsengisoli; assembly: GCF_031453975.1. NCBI lineage: Bacteria > Pseudomonadati > Pseudomonadota > Alphaproteobacteria > Rhodospirillales > Rhodospirillaceae > Inquilinus > Inquilinus ginsengisoli. Next base: position 84,619 of record NZ_JAVDPW010000012.1, on the reverse strand, counting down.
GGGGCCGGCTGCGGGCTCAGCCTGCTGCCGGCTTCGGCAGCCGGGCCGTCGCCTCGATCTCGACCCGCATGTGCGGCTGCACCATCTGGGCGAAGATCGTGGTGTTGGCCGGCCGGGCGGCCTCGCAGTTGCGGCGGATGATCGGCAGGATGCGCTCGAACTCCGCCTGGCTGGCGACGTAGATCACCACCCGCACCAGGTCCTCCAGCCCCGCCCCGGCCTGGCCGAGCGCCCAGGCGATGTTGCGGAAGCAGTTCTCGCACTGGGTTTCGACATCCTCCGGGAAGGTGAAGGCCGCCGCGTCGAAGCCGGTGGTGCCGGACACCAGGACCCAGCCGTCGACCACCACGGCGCGGGCATAGGCTGCCTTATCCTCATAGGGCGATCCGGTGAAGATGCGCTCTCCGATCATGGTCTCGATCCTTTTCGCTGGTGATGGAGTCTCAGAGCCGCAGCGTGCCGTCGACGACGGTGACGCAGCGTCCGTGCACTTGCACGCCCTCGGGTCCCAGCCGGACCGTGATCCGGCTGGGACGGCCGAGCGCGTGGCCCTGTTCGATGGTGACCTCGCCGACCGCCGGCGCCAGGCCGCGCTGGGCGAGGTGCCAGGCCAGGGGGCCGGCGGCGCTGCCGGTCGCGGGGTCCTCGGTGATGCCGACGGTCGGGTTGAAGAAGCGGGCCTGGGCCGCGGCCGCCGGGTCGATCGGGTCGAGGCTGTAGAGGTAGCAGCCCTGGGCCACGACCAGGCGGAGGGCGGCCAGCAACCGGGCGGCGTCGGGCCGGGCGGCGGCGACGGCGGCGCGGTCGCAGGCCTGCACCAGCAGATGCGACGCCCCGGTCGAGACCACCCGCGCCCCCAGCAGCTGGTCGCCGTCGCCGAGGCCGAGCGCCGCCGCCAGCGCCGCAAGGTCGGGATGCTCCGCCAGCGCCTGGGGCGCCGCCTGGGTCAGGCCGATGGTGGCGAGCACCCCGCCTTCCGCCCGCACCGCGACCGGCAGCACCCGACCGCCGAGCTGCTGGTGCAGCGCCAGCCCGTCGCCGAGCGGGCCGAGCCGACCCGATTCCGCCAGCCACCACCACGCGCCGAGCGAATTGTGGCCGGCGCCGACCACCTCGTCGCCCGTCGGGGTGAAGGAGCGCAGCCGCCAATCCGCGTCGGATGCCGTCGGCGCCAGCAGGAAGGTGGTCTCGGACTGGTTGAACTCGCGGGCGATCCGGCGCATCGCCGCCTCGTCCAGCGCATCGGCGTCCGGCACCAAGGCGAGCGGGTTGCCGGACAGCGGTTCGTCGGCGAAGACGTCGACCAGATGGAACGGCACGGTGCGGCGCGAGGCGGTCATGGTGGCCCGGGGAATTGAGGTTGCTTCAGGTGTCGAAGCCATGATCCCCTGGATCAGCCGATCGCCCTAGGGAGATCTCCTCAACTGCTATTGAGATAATCTCACACCCATGACCCAGCCCTCGCTCAACGCGCTGCAGGCGGCCGAGGCCGTGGGGCGCCTCGGCTCGCTGTCCCGCGCCGCCGAGGCGCTGGGCGTGACGCCGAGCGCGATCAGCCACCGGCTGCGCGGGCTGGAGGCGCAGCTGGGCGTCGCCCTGTTCGACCGCGGCGAGCGCGGCCTGGTGCCCACCGCCGCCGGCCGGCGGCTGCTGCCGGCGCTGGGCGACGCCTTCCAGCGCATCGCCGCCGCGGTGGCGGAGACCACGGCGCAGGACCGCAGCACCGTGACCGTCACCTGCGGCCTGGCCTTCGCCGCCAAATGGCTGGTGCCGCGGCTGGTCGGGCTGGCGGCGCAGCATCCGGATCTGGAGGTCCGGCTGGTCACCACCAGCCGGCTGGTCGAGTTCGACCGCGAGGATGTCGACCTCGGCATCCGCTTCGGCCGCGGCCGCTGGCCCGGCCTGCGGGCCGAGCCGGTGGCGCCGCAGCCGCTGGTGCCGGTCTGCGCCCCGGCGATCGCCGCCGACCTGCTCGACCCCTTCCACACGGCCAGGGTGCCGCTGATCGAGGATGAGCAGAGCCTGTTCGGCTGGGACGACTGGTTCGCGGCCGGCGGCCCGGCGGCGCTGGCCGACCATCCCCGCCGGCGCTTCCCCGACGCCTCGCTGGCGGTCGAGGCCGCCTTGGCCGGGCACGGGCTGTGGCTGGGCTGGCCGCTGGTGGTGGAGGACGCGCTGCAGGCCGGCCGCCTGGTCCGCCCCTTCCCCGGCACCATCGACGCCGGGCTGGGCTTCTGGCTGGTGTCGACCCCGACGCGCTGGCGCCGCCCCCAGGTGGTGCGGTTCCGCCGCTGGATCGCGGGTTCGGTCGAGGCCTCCCGGCCCTAGGCCGCCACCCGCGCGGCGCGGCGCACCGCCTGGGGCGGCTGGCCGAAGGCGCGCAGGAAGGCGCGGCGCATCCGTTCGCGGTCGGCGAAGCCGGTCTCGGCCGCGATCACATCCATCGAATGGCGACCCTGCTCCATCATCACCCGCGCGGCCTCGACCCGCAGGTTCTCGATCGCCTTGGCCGGGGACTGCCCGGTCTCCGCCCGGAAGGCGCGGCTGAACTGGCGCGGGCTGAGATGGGCCGCCTGGGCCAGATCCTTCACCGACAGGACGCTGCGCAGGTTGCGCCGGGCATGGTCGAGGGCGCGCTGCACCCGGTCCGATTTCGGTTCCAGCTCCAAAAGCGCCGAGAACTGCGACTGGCCGCCGGCGCGGCGGTGGTAGACCACCAGCTTGCGGGCGATCGACCGCGCCATCTCCGGCCCCAGATCCCGCTCCACCAGGGCGAGGGCCAGGTCGACGCCGGCGGTCATGCCCGCCGAGGTCCACACCGACCCGTCGCTGATGAAGATGCGGTCCTCCTCGACCTTCACCTTGGGGAAGCGGGCCTGGAGGTCGCGGGCGAAGGCCCAGTGGGTGGTGGCGCGGCGGCCGTCGAGGATGCCGGCCTCGGCCAGCACGAAGGCGCCGGTGCAGGGCGCCGCCAGCCGCCGCGACGTCCCCAGCGCCCGCTGCACGAAGTCCAGCAGCCGCGGCGTCGACGGCTCGACAATGGTGCCGGCGCCGATCATGACGGTGTCGAATTCGGCCGTGCCGAAGGCCTCGGTGTCGACGCTGAAGCCGGCCGAGGCGCGCACCGGGCCGCCATTCTCCGACAGCAGGCGGATGCTGTAGACCGGCGCCTCGGACGACAGGTTCGCCATCTCGAACACCGTGATGGCGCTGAAGCTCATCACCTGGAAGTCGGGGAAGACGACGAAGCCGACGCTGTGCATGACGCTCTCCGGAGGCATGTCCCAAAACGTTGTATATATGACATTCCGGTCGGGCGCCATCAGCCACACCTCTAGGCCATCGCATTCGCCTGCTGCGGCGGGCACCGAGAGGGAACCGACATCATGACCACCATCGCGGACAAGGGCACGGCGCTGATCACCGGCGCATCATCGGGCATCGGCGCGATCTATGCCGACCGGCTGGCGCGCCGCGGCCACGACCTGATCCTGGTCGCGCGCAACCAGGATCGCCTGGACGCCCTGGCGCAGCGCCTGCGGGAACAGACCGGCCGGACGGTCCGCACCGTCGCCGCCGATCTCGGCGACGAGGCCGGCCTGGCGCGGGTCGAGGCGCTGCTGCGCGAGGACGCCAGCATCACCACGCTGGTCAACAATGCCGGCTTCGGCGCGACCGCGCCGCTGCTGGCGTCGGACATCGGCCGGATGGTGGAGATGATCGCCATCAACGTCACCGCGCCAACCCGGCTGGTCCATGCCCTGGCCCCCGGCCTGGTCGCCCGCGGCGGCGGCACGATCATCAACATCTCCTCGATCGCCGCGGTCTCGCCGGAGATCCTGAACGGCGTCTATTCCGGCACCAAGGCCTTCGTCCTGGCCTTCAGCCAGTCGCTGCACCACGAGCTGGCCGACAAGAAGGTACGGGTCCAGTCGGTGCTGCCCGGCGCCACGGCCACCGAGTTCTGGGGCATCGCCGGGGTGCCGCTGGAGCATCTGCCGGGCGAGATCGTGATGCCGGCCGAGGCCATGGTCGACGCGGCGCTGGCCGGGCTGGACCAGGGCGAGCTGGTCACCATCCCGGCCCTGCCGGAGCTGGCCGACTGGCAGGCCTACGACACCGCCCGCCTGGCGCTGAAGCCGAACCTGTCGCGCCAGGCCCCGGCCGCCCGCTACCGGGTCGGCGGCGGTCCGGCGTAGGCGCCCCATGGCAGTCCGAAGACTATCGTCTTCGGACTGCCAGACAATCCTAAGCGATGCGTTGACGATACCTTCCGTGGCGGCCTAGCGTTCCAGACTTCCCGGCCAAACCCTGGAACAAGCAAGAAGCGGAGCGGAAGACAAGGTGACCGAAACAACCGTCCCGGCGGCCTATGCCGTCAATTCCGCGGCCTCGACCACCAAGCAGGCCTGGCTCGAATCCCATGAGGAGGGCTACCACAAGGGACTGAAGTCCCGGCAGGTGCAGATGATCGCCATCGGCGGCGCCATCGGCACCGGGTTGTTCCTCGGCGCCGGCGGGCGGCTGCAGATCGCGGGGCCGGCCCTGGCCCTGGTCTACCTGGTCTGCGGTTTCTTTTCCTTCCTGATTCTGCGGGCGCTGGGCGAGCTGGTGATGCACCGCCCGACCTCCGGCAGCTTCGTGTCCTACACCCGCGAGTTCCTGGGCGAGCGCGCCGCCTTCGTCGCCGGCTGGATGTTCTTCCTGAACTGGGCGATGACCGGCATCGTCGATACCACCGCCGCGGCCCTGTACATGCAGTACTGGTCGATGTTCTCCGACGTGCCGCAATGGCTGTTCGCGCTGGTCGCCATCGGCCTGATCACGGTGATGAACCTGGTCGGGGTGAAGTGGTTCGGCGAGATGGAGTTCTGGTTCTCGCTGGTCAAGGTCGCGGCGCTGGCGCTGTTCCTGATCATCGGCGTCGTCATCCTGGGCAGCGGCACCGAGGTCGCCGGCCATGCCACCGGGCTGCAGCTGGTGTCCGCCAATGGCGGCATCTTCCCGCACGGGCTGCTGCCCGCCGTCATCATCGTCCAGGGCGTGGTCTTCGCCTATGCCGGGATCGAGCTGATCGGCACTGCCGCGGGCGAGACCGAGGACGCGCGCAAGATCCTGCCGCGGGCGATCAACAGCGTGATCTGGCGCATCGCGCTGTTCTATGTCGGCTCGGTCGCCCTCTTGGTGCTGCTGCTGCCCTGGACCGCCTACAAGGCCGGCGAGAGCCCCTTCGTCACCTTCTTCACCGCGCTGGGCGTGCCGGGCATCGGCACCATCATGAACATCGTGGTGCTGACCGCCGCGCTGTCCAGCCTGAACTCCGGCCTCTACTCCACCGGTCGGGTGCTGCGGTCGATGGCGATGGGCGGGTCGGCCCCCGAATTCGTCGGCAAGATGAACGCCCACAAGGTGCCCTATGGCGGCATCCTGGTGACGGTCGCGATCTACTGCATCGGCGTGGTGCTGAACTACCTGGTGCCGTCGCAGGTGTTCGAGATCGTGCTGAACATCGCCTCGCTCGGCATTGTCAGCACCTGGGCCTTCATCCTGGTGTGCCAGCTGATGCTGCGCCGGGCGGTGGCGCGGGGCGAGGCCCAGCGGGCGACGTTCCGCATGCCGGCCGCCCCGGCCAGCACCTGGGTCACCCTGGCCTTCCTGTTCGGCGTGCTGGTGCTGATGGCCTTCGACTATCCCGTGGGGACGCTGACCATCTCGTCGCTGCCGGTGATCGCCATCGTGCTGGCCGTCGGCTGGCGGCTGGCCCGCGACAAGGTCAGGGCGATGACACCGACCATCCCGTCCGTCGTCCTGACCCAGCGGGTGCTGGAGGATGGCGAAGAGCTGCCGTAGCCGAGGCTGCCCCTGCCGCATGGCAGGGACCTGATGGGGGCTTGACCTTCCAGTTGCTGGAATCCCCATCTCCCCTCCATGAGCACCACAGCCTCCGTCCGACTGGACATCACCGGCATGACTTGCGCGGCCTGCGCCGGCCGTGTCGAACGCGCCCTGTCCCGCACGCCCGGCGTGCTGAAGGCCAGCGTCAACCTGGCGCTGGAGCGGGCCGACATCGCCCTGGCCCCGGACGGGCCGGACCGCATGGCGCTGGCCGAGGCGGTGCGCGACGCCGGTTACGACGTGCGCCCCATGGTCACCGCCGAGGAGGCCGAGGGCCGGCCCTGGATCGAGACCGCGACCCTGGCCGCGGCGGTGCTGCTGACCCTGCCCCTGGTCCTGAACATGGCGGCGATGGCGCTGGGCCTGGCCTGGCACCTGACGCCGTGGACCGAGCTGGCGCTGGCGACCCCGGTGCAGTTCTGGGCCGGCGCCCGCTTCTACCGCGGCGCCTGGGCCTCGCTGCGCCACCGCAGCCCCGGCATGGACGTGCTGGTCGCGCTGGGCACCAGCGCCGCCTGGGGCTTCAGCGCGGTGCAGGTGGCGCTGCATGGCGACATGGCGATGGGCCAACTGTACTTCGAAGCCTCGGCGGTGGTGATCACCCTGGTGCTGCTGGGCAAGCGGCTGGAGGCGCGGGCCAAGCGCGGCGCCAGCGCCGCCCTGCGCGCGCTGATGGCGCTGCGCCCCGAGACCGCGCGGGTGCTGACCGCGGACGGCCCGGTCGAGCGGCCGGTCGATGAGCTGCGCCCCGGCGACCGCATCCTGGTCCGCCCCGGCGAGCGCTTCCCGGTCGACGCCACGGTCGAGGCCGGAGACAGCGAGGCCGACGAATCCCTGGTGACCGGCGAAAGCCTGCCGGTGGCCAAGCGCCCCGGCGACACGGTCGCCGCCGGCGCGCTGAACGGCACCGGCGCCCTGACCCTGGCGGCGACGGCGGTGGGCGAGGATTCGACCATCGCCCGCATCGTCCGGCTGGTCGAGGCGGCACAGTCGGGCAAGGCGCCGATCCAGAAGCTGGTCGACCGGGTCAGCGCCGTGTTCGTGCCGATCGTGCTGGTCCTCGCCGTCGCCACCTTCGCCGGCTGGCTGCTGGCGGGCGGCAGCATCGACCAGGCGCTGGGCGCCGCGGTCGCGGTGCTGGTGATCGCCTGCCCCTGCGCCATGGGCCTGGCCACGCCGGCCGCTATCGTCACCGGCACCGGCGCCGCCGCCCGCGCCGGCATCCTGATCCGCGACATCGAGACCATCGAGCGGGCGCCGCGCATCGACACCGTGGTGTTCGACAAGACCGGCACCCTGACCGAGGGCCGGCCCGCGGTGACCGACATCGTCGCCCCTGCCGGTGACGAGGAGTCGTTGCTGGCCCTGGCCGCCGCGGTGCAGGCCGGCAGCGAGCACCCGCTGGCCCGCGCCGTGGAGGCCGAGGCCATGCGGCAGGGCGTCACCATCCCGGCCGCGACCGGCATCACCGCCCGGCCCGGCCGCGGCGTGTCCGGCACCGTCGGCGGCCGGAGCGTCATCATCGGCAATGCCGCGCTGATGCAGGAGAGCGGCGCCGCCCTGCCCGAGGCCCTGGCGCAGGCGCTGGCCGAGCGCGAGGCCGCCGGCCGCACCGTCATGCTGGTGGCGATCGCCGGCGAGGTGCGCGGCGCCATCGCCGTCGCCGACCCGGTGCGTGCCGGCGCGGCCGAGGCGGTGGCACGGCTGACCGACCTGGGCATCGCTACCCGGATGCTGAGCGGCGACGCCCGCGCCGTGGCCGACAGCGTCGCCGCCCGGATCGGCATCACCGAGGTCGAGGCGCCGGTGCGGCCGGAGGACAAGGTCGCCACCATCGCCCGGCTGCACCGCGGCGGCGCCCGGGTGGCGATGGTCGGCGACGGCATCAACGACGCCCCGGCCCTGGCCGAGGCCGATCTGGGCATCGCCATGGGCGGCGGCACCGATGTGGCGATGGCGGCGGCGGCGATCACGCTGATGCGCCCGGACCCGCGCCTGGTGGCCGACGCCCTGGCGATCAGCCGGGCGACCTGGAACAAGGTGCGGCAGAACCTGTTCTGGGCCTTCGCCTACAACGTGGTCGGGCTGCCGCTGGCGGCGCTGGGCCTGCTGAACCCGGCGCTGGCCGGCGCCGCGATGGCGCTGAGCAGCATCAGCGTCGTCGCCAACGCGCTGCTGCTGCGGCGCTGGCGGCCGCGGGCGTGATGGGCCTGGACCGTATCGGAGCTTGCGCACCGGGCATCGGATTTGGTCCACTGCACCGGCGAGGGAGACGAGGGCCATGAACATCGGCGAAGCGGCGCGGCGCTCGGGCCTGCCGGCCAAGACCATCCGCTATTACGAGGAGATCGGGCTGGTCCACCCGGACCGGCGCGACAACAACTACCGTGACTACGGCGCCCACGCGCTGGAGGTGCTGCGCTTCCTGCGCCGGTCGCGTGAGTTCGGCTTCACCATCGAACAGTGCCGGTCGCTGCTGACGCTGTACGAGGACCCCACGCGCTGCTCGTCCGAGGTCAAGCACCTGGCATCGACCCGCATCGTCGAGATCGACGACAAGATCCGCGAGCTGGAGGCCCTGCGCGAGAGCCTGGGCAAGCTGGTCCATCAATGCCCCGGCGACCGTGACCCATCCTGTCCGATCATTGACGAGCTGGCCGGCACCCCCTTGGCGCACGCGGCCATCGCCGCGATGCGATGATCGCACGCCGCGCGCTGTTCCTGGTCAATCCCAAGGCCAGCCGGGCCGGGACCGGCCTCGACGCGGTGATCAAGACCCTGACCGATGGCGGGATCGAGCCGGTGCGGCCGATCCACGAGGATGTCGACACCCTGATCCGGCGCCACGCCGCGGCGGTCGACTGCGTCATCGTCGGTGGCGGCGACGGCACCCTGAACCACGCCGCGGCGGCGCTGATGGAGACCGGGCTGCCGCTGGGCGTGCTGCCGCTGGGAACCGCCAACGACCTGGCCCGGACCCTGAACCTGCCGGCCGACCCGGTGGCGGCGGCGCAGGTCATCGTCGATGGCTGGCTGCGCAGCATCGACCTGGGCGAGGTCAATGGCCGCCCGTTCTTCAACGTCGCCAGCCTGGGCATGAGCGTGGACCTGGCCAAGTCGCTGGACGGCGGCACCAAGAAGCGCTGGGGCCGCTTCGGCTATGCCCTGGCGGCGCTGCGGCTGGCGCGGCGGCTGGAGCGGTTCACCGCCGAGATCGAGGTCGACGGCCGCGTCATCCGCGGCAAGACCATCCAGATCGCGGTCGGCAATGGCCGCTACTACGGCGGCGGCATGACCATTTCCGAGGATGCCGCGCCCGATGACGGCATGCTCGACGTCTATTCGATCGAGGTCGACCACTGGATGTGGCTGGCGGCGATGTACCCCTCGTTCCGCGCCGGACGGCACGGCAAATGGGACGAGGTCCAGGCCTTCCGCTGCCGCGAGGTGCTGGTCCGCACCCGCCGGCCGCGCGACGTCAACACCGACGGCGAGGTCACCACCCAGACCCCGGCGCGGTTCCGGGTGCTGCCGAAGGTGATCCGGGTCTACGCCCCGCCGGCCAGCGCCGCGGTCACGCCCGGGTCGAAACCGGCCGCGGCGGGCTGACCGCGAGCAGCAGGGCGCTGCCCAGCGCCGCCGCGATCAGCGACCCCGCCAGCACGCCCAGCTTGGTCGCGGTCTGCAGCCCCGGGTCGTCGAAGGCCAGGGCGCCGATGAACAAACTCATGGTGAAACCGATGCCGGCCAGCACCGAGACGCCGGCGAGATGGGCGGTGGTCGCCCCCGCCGGCACCGCGGCGAAGCCCAGCCGGATCGCCGCCCAGGCGGTGACCCCGACGCCGAGCGACTTGCCCACCACCAGCCCGGCGGCGATGCCCAGCGGCACCGGCTCCAGCAGGCTGCCCAGGGTGGCCCCGGCGAAGGAGACGCCGGCATTGGCGAAGCCGAAGATCGGCACCACCAGGAAGGCGACGACGTCGTGCAGGCTGTGCTCCAGCCGCAGCAGCGGCGGCTCGTCCTCATCCTCCGCGGTGCGGTCGAGCGGCACCAGGAAGGCCAGCACCACCCCGGCCAGGGTGGCGTGCAGGCCGGATTTCAGCACGAACAGCCAGACCACGGCGCCGACCACGAGATAGGCCCACACCGCCTGCACCCGCAGCCAGTTGAAGACGCACAGCACGGCCACGCCGCCGGCCGCCCAGGCCAGGTAGGGCAGCGAGATCTCGCCGGTGTAGAACAGGGCGATGATCACCACCGCGGCGACGTCGTCGATGATCGCGAGCGCGGTGAGGAAGACCTTGAGCGACACCGGCACCCGGCTGCCGAGCAGCGACAGCACGCCCAGCGCGAAGGCGATGTCGGTGGCGGCCGGGATCGCCCAGCCGCGCAGCGCCGTGGGGTCGCCGATGTTGATGATGGCGTAGATGATGGCCGGGAGGATGACGCCGCCCAGCGCGGCGATGCCGGGCAGCATCAGCGTCTCGCGCGACGAGAGCTCGCCCTGCACGATCTCGCGCTTGATCTCCAGCCCGACCAGCAGGAAGAACACCGCCATCAGCCCGTCATTGACCCAGTGCAGCAGGGTCTTCTCGAGGCCGAGGCTGCCGAAGTGCAGGCCGATCGGCAGGTCCAGCAGCTGCTGGTAGGCGCCGGCGAGCGGCGAGTTGGCGGCGGCCACGGCCAGGGCCGCCACCACCATCAGCACGATGCCGCCCGCCGCCTCGATCTCGAGGAAGGAGCGGATCGCCGAGATCGGCTTGTGCACCAGCCAGGTCTTCACGGGGTCCGGCATCGGCTCCTATCCGGGCAGCGGCGTGTCGAGGCCGCCAGGGTGGGCGATCGGACCGCCGGGCTCAACCGGAATCGGGTTGCGGATGCAAGGCAAGCAGGCGATCGCATCGCCGGCCCGCTTTCGCGGGAATGACGGTCGGAGCGGAAAGAAACGGCCGAAGCCGCTATCTGCGCACCAAGAGCTCGCGGATCGCGACGCCACCATTCGGTAATATCATTAAATATTACATAAAATTGCATTCTATATTCAAGAATCATCAATTGACTCGCGATCATTACACAATTACTTTCATTATGAGTGTGATTCATCGTCAAATTTACCTTTTAAATCAAATAACAATGGAGGATAAAAATGCCTGCTTACTTCGTGTTCGTGCAACCATCAAGCCCCGGGCATGAATTCATCATCCAGCTCGATGACCAAACAAAAATACAGAAAGCCCGTGATATCCTGTCGGGCAAGGAAACGGAACAAATTCACGTTCACGGGCGGATCGTCAAACGGACGGCGCCGTACAATCCGAAATTCAGCTTCTACCTCGATCCCAGCACGATCGATTTCTTCTCCCAGGCGATCGAGGTCTGCGACGCGAACATGGTCTATGTCGAAGACCATATCGACGAGGCCTGCGGCGCCTTCCTGCCGGGCTGCCACTGGTGTCCCTGGGACTCCCGGCTGGAGCGCGAGATCACGCCGTAACCGGCCTTCGGCGACTTTCACCTTGGCGGCGGAGGTCTACTCCGCCGCCATCGCCCCGGCGCCTGACACCGCCGGCATCAGCCAGCCATCCTCGACCCGGAGATGCAGCCGCGCCCCCTCCTCCGGCGGCGGGCCGCGATGGGCGACGCGCAGCACCCGGTCGGGGTCGGCATCCGGCCGGCAATGCAGGATGGTGATCGCGCCTTCGAACACCGCGCGGTCGAGCCGGGCCGGGATGCCCGCCGCCGGATCGAGCGCCAGGCCCTCGGCCCGCAGGCAGGCGGTTTGTGACGGCGTGCGCCCCCCCGGGCCGCTGCGCAGCCGCACCGCATGGCCCCACAACTCGGCGGCGCACAGGCCGGCCCCGGCGCCGCCGCGCCATTCGACCGGCACCACCATGCCGCGGCCGACGAAATCCGCCACCATGGCCGTCGCCGGCTCGGCATAGAGCTGCCTTGGCGCAGCCACCTGCTGCAGCCTTCCGCGATCCATCACCGCGATGCGGTCGGCCAGCGCCATCGCCTCGGCCTGGTCATGGGTGACGTAGACCACGGTGGCGCCGAGCTGGCGGTGCAGCCGGCGGAACTCGGCCTGCAGCGAATCCCTGAGATGCACGTCGAGATTGGCCAGCGGCTCGTCCATCAGCACCAGCGACGGCGCCATCGCCAGGCAGCGGGCCAAAGCGACGCGCTGGCGCTGGCCGCCAGACAGGGTGTCGGGCCGCGCCTCGGCCCGGTCGGACAGGCCGACCGCTGCCAGCGCCTGGTCGGTGCGGTGGGTGCGGTCCGCCGCGGCCAGGCGGCGGATGCGCAGGGCATAGTCGACATTCTCCCGCACATTCATGTGCGGCCACAGCGCGTAGGACTGGAACACCATGCCGATGCCGCGCTCCTCCGCCGGCACCGCCGGCCCAGCCCCGGCCACCGTCCGGCCGCCGATGCGGATCACGCCGCGGTCCGGCGCGTCGAAGCCGGCCAGCAGGCGCAGCAGGGTGGTCTTGCCGCAGCCGGACGGGCCGAGCAGCGCCAGGAACTCGCCTTCGGCCACGGCGAGGTCGACGCCGTCGACCGCCATCCGCGCGCCGAAGCGCTTGCCGATTCCGGTGATGTCTACGGCAGCCATGGCAGCGATCCCCTGGGCAGGCGGCGGGCGAACAGGCTGGCGAGGCCGGCGAGGCCGAGCGTGACGATCACGGTCAGCACCGCGACGGCGGAGGCGGCGGTCGACGCCCCCTCGGCCTGCAGCGAGAACACGATGACGCCGACCGTCTCGCTGCCGCGCGACCACAGCAGGGCCGACACCGTCAGCTCGTTGAAGGCGGTCAGGAACACCAGGATGGCGGCGGTGGCGACCGCGGGCGCCACCATCGGCAGCATGATGCCGGCCAGGCGGCGCGGCCCGCCGGCGCCGGCGATCCGCGCCGCTTCCTCCGGCGCCGGGTCGGCCTGGGCGATCGCCGCCGCGATCGGGCGCAGCGCCAGGGCCAGGAACCGCCCGAGATAGGCGACCAGGATGATCCCCAGCGTGCCGTACAGGCTGACCCCGATCAACGGCAGCGGCCGCAGCAGCAGCATGATCACCGCGATCGCGGTCAAGACGCCGGGCAGCGCATAGGGCAGGTCGGCGACGGCGTCGAGCCAGCGCATCGCCCGCCAGCGCCGCGCCTCGGCGTAATAGGCCAGCACCAGCCCGGCCGCCGCCGTGGCCAGCGCCGCCGACCCGGCCAGGATGGCGCTGTTCAGGAAGGCGCGCTGGGTCGCGTCGTGCTGGAACAGGATATAGGCGAACTGGTCCAGGGTGGCCGTGGCGAAGGTCAGATCCACCCCCAGCGCCGGCACCAGGGCCGAGGCCAGCAGGGCCAGCAGCGGCGCCACCGCCAGCACGGCGAGGATCAGCCACAGCGCCGCCTCGACCCAGGGCCGGGCGCGGCCGAGCGGCAGCACCGGACCGGTCGGGCCGGTGCGCACCAGCACCGGTGCCCGCCGCGCCGCCCAGCGCTGCAGCCCGAGGCCGATCGCCGCCAGGATCGCCAGCACCAGCGCCAGCGCCGCGACCTCGCCCAGCACCGAGGGGCCGAAGCCGCTGAGCCGCTGGTAGATCAGGGTGGTCAGCACGCTGTAGCGGCCGGGGATGCCGAGCAAAGCGGGCACGCCGAAATTGCCGATCGCCGAGACGAAGGCCAGGGCGGCGCCGGCCAGGAAGGCCGGGCGCAGCAGCGGCAGCAGGATGCCGGTCAGGATGCGGGGTCCCCGGGCGCCGGCGGCGCGCGCGGCCTCGACCAGGTCGCAGGGCAGGCTTCGAATGGCGGCGGTGACGGCGAGGAAGACCAGCGCCGCATGCTCCAGCCCCATGATCCAGATCACGCCGCCGCCGGAATAGAGCGGATGGTTCGGCCACGGGCCGGTGACGGCGTCGAGCATTGCGCGGGCCGGCGTGCCGGCGTCGAGCAGCCGGATCCAGGCCAGGGCCGCGATCTGCGGCGGGATCAGCATCGGCAGCAGGCACAACAGCGCCATCGGCCCGCGGCGGCGCACATCGGTCAGCCCGATCGCCAGCGCCAAGCCGCCGCCGACCAGCACCGAGACGATGGTGGAACCGAGGCTGGCGACCAGCGTGTTCTGCAGCGCCCGCAGCGTCGCCCGGCCGCCGAGCATGGTCAGCGCCGCCTCCGGCTGCGCCAGCCCCTCGGCAAACAGGCGCAACAGCGGCAGGGCGCAGAACAGCAGGACATAGGCCCCGGCCGCGGCCGCCAGGGCGGGGTCGCCCCAGCGGCGGGGGCGGAACTCTATGGAGGTGGCTGCCAGGGAATCGGTCACGGGCGCGCTGGAACTACGATCGACGATCTCGGAACCTCCGCGTTTAACCCGTCAGGGCGACGACGCCTACGCCTCTTTGCTGTCATTGCCCGGCTTGACCGGGCAATCCAGGGGCCACCAAGAGCCGCTCTGGCCGCCCCTGGATGCCACGGTCAAACCGTGGCATGACAACTGAAAGAGCCAGTCAGGCCGCCCTCACCCCCCGAAGGCGTCGGAGAACTTGCGCTTGTTCTCGTCCACGCCTTTGGACAGCACCTCGTTCGAGACCGGCATCAGCTTCAGCGCCGACGCCGCCGGACGGCCCGGCGGCAGGGCGACGCCCGGTTTGCCGGGGATGTAGCCCTGCTTGGCCATGTAGGCCTGGCCGTCATCCGACAGCAGCCAGTTGACGAAGGTCTTGGCGTCGGCCACCTCGTCCGCCGTCTTCAGGATCGCCACCGGCTCGGTCACCACCGACACGCCGTCGGCCGGGTAGACGAAATCGACGGGCGAGCCCTTGGCCTTGGCGTTCAGCGCCATGAAGTCGACGATGATGCCATACGACTTCTGGCCGGTGGCGACCGCGTCCATCACCGTGCCGTTGCCCTGGCCGGCCACGGCACCGTTGGCCGCCAGCTTGTCGAGATAGTCCCAGCCCAGGCCGGACTGCGCCGCCACGGTGCCGACATGGATCACCGCGGCGCCGGAATAGAGCGGGCTGGCCATGATCACCTGGTCCTTGGCGGACGCGCCCAGCAGGTCCTTCCAGGAGGTTGGCGCCGGCACACCCGACTTGGTGTTCCAGGCGATCCCGGTCGGGATCAGCTTGGTGCCGAAGAACATCTTGTCGGGATCGGCGAAGCCGTCGGGGAAGCCGGCCAGCGGCGCGTCGGTGTAGGCCAGCAGCCGGTTGTCATCCTTCAACTGCTGCATCGCCACCGCATCGGCGATGAACACCACGTCCGGCTGCGGCGCGCCGGCGGCGAATTCGGCCTGCAGCTTGTTCAGCACCTCGGTGGTGCCGGAGCGGAAGAATTCGACCTTCACCTCCGGATGCGCCTTGTTGAATTCGGCGACCAGCGCCGTCATCGCCTCGTTCGGGGTCGAGGTGTAGATCATCAGCGACCCCGGCGCGGCCAACGCCGCGGTCGAGAGGGTGACGGTCAGGGCGGCGGACGCGGCAGCGGCGAGGAGAAGGCGGCGGAGCATGTGCGTCGATCCCAAGTATTTTAGACAATGGGTTGGGTGCTAGCAGGTTCCGGTTGCAGTTTCGTGACCGGATCGGCCGTCCAGGGCCCGCCCGGGCCGTCCGGCGGGACGAAACGCACCGGCAGCCCGTTGCCGACGCCCTTGGCCTCGAACGCCAGGCCCAGCCGGTCGCGCAGCACCCGCATGATGCCGGCATGCGCCACCACCAGCAATGGCGACGGCCCTGCCGCCAGCAGCGGCTCCAGCGCCACCCAGGCCCGGTCGCGGAACCCCTCCCAGCTTTCGCCGCCCTCGGGGACCATGAAATAGTCCGGGCGGTCGGCCACCAGCCGGCCCTCCCAGGCGCCCCAGCGGCGCTCGACCAGGCCGGCATCAGTGGTGACCGGCAGGCCCAGCGCCTGGGCCACGATCTCGGCGGTCCGCAGCGCCCGCCGCAGCGGGCTGGCGACGATGCGGCGGATGCCGGCGCCGGCCAGCAGGGCGGCGGCGTCGCGCGCCTGGGCCTCGCCGAGATCGGTCAGCGGGCTGTCCAGGGCGCCGGCGATCACCCGCTCATGGTTGGCGGCGCTCTGGCCGTGGCGGAGGAACAGGAAGGGCGGCATCGGTCAGATTTCCACCGTGTCGGGATTCGCGAGATCGGCGGGGGCGATGCGGGCCGGGGCGAAGGCCTTGGCCCAGACGTCGCGGTGGCGGGCGTCGCCGAAGGCCGGGATCACGATCTCCGCGCCGACTGCCCGCGACAGCTCGGCGTTCTGCGACAGGCGCGGATGCACCGGCCAGCGCAGCGCGATCGCCCGTCCCTCCTCCACCGCCCGCCGCGCCGGGGTGCCGGCGGCGATGTAGCCGGTGGCGACCACCGGGCCGTCGGCGGCGCCCCAGCCCTCCAGCAACGGCTTCGCGGCGCCCCCGGTGGCGTTCGGCTTGGCGGCGATGATCGGCCGCTGCGGCGGCGGCTCGAAGCTCTCGATCGGGTCGATCCGGCGGCGCAGGGATTCCAGCATCGAGGCGGCGCCGGGGCGCAGCCAGGCCGGGTCGGCGATCAGCCGGTCGATCATGTCGCGGTTGGCGTCGCACACCGCCGGCCGCTGCTCATGCGCCATCGCCGCGGCCAGCGCGATCTCCGGCCCGCGCCCGCCGGCCGGGGCCAGCAGCAGCGACCGCTTGGCGGCGAAGACCGGGGCGAAGGCGGCCAGCCGGTCCTCATGCCGTGTGTCGTCGTCGCCATAGGAGGCGTCGAGGATGGCGAGGCGGGCGGAGGGCGGGCTGCGGTCGACCGCGAAGACCACGGAATCGAAGCCCATGTCGCCGGCATAGAACAGCCCGGCGCCGATCGCGAGATGCAGCCACACCCCGCCCGGGGCATGGCCGGACCGGCCGCAGGTGACGACGAGGCCGCCCGGCAGGGTGTTGCGGCCGAGGGCGAGCGGCCGGCGGTCGACCGCCAGGTCCCGCGGCAGCGCTTCCAGCACCGGCGGGGTGGCATGGACCGGCAGCGGGCCGAACCGCTCCACCGCCTCGGGCAGGGCGTCGACATGATCGGGATGGGCGTGGCTGAGCAGGATGGCGTCGATGCGGCCGAGCCCGGACAGGTCGGGCCGCATGCCCTCGTCCGGCCCGGCGCCGCAATCGAGCAGCAGGCGCAGCCCGTCCGCCTCCACCAGGAAGCAGGCGGGGCCCTTGCCCCCGACGCCTGAGATCGCCCGCACGCTCGCCGCCATCTGATCCTCCGGATCGTCGGACCTGCGTAGCCGGGATCGCCGCGGGACGCCACCCCTTCGCCGGCCGGGCAGCGATGCCGGATCGATATCTCTGAAACAAGGATCGCCCGGGTTCAATCCCGGCCGGGAGAGCACGACGTTGGAGGGCAGGCCTTCCCCGCGGCTCACCCTGGAAAGAGCGACCGATGACCATTTCCCGCTCCGGCAGAAACACCGTCGCGCTGGCCGCCATCTGCCTGGCGGCGCTGATGTTCGGCCTTGAAATCTCCAGCGTGCCGGTGATCCTGCCGACCCTCGAACATGTGCTGCATGCGGATTTCAAGGACATGCAGTGGATCATGAACGCCTACACCATCGCCTGCACCACGGTGCTGATGGCCGCCGGCACGCTGGCCGACCGCTATGGCCGCAAGCGCATCTTCCTGGTCAGCCTGGCGGTGTTCGGCATCACCTCGCTGATCTGCGGCGTGGCGGAGAGCACGCCGGTCCTGATCGTCAGCCGCTTCCTGCAGGGCATGGGCGGTGGGGCGATGCTGATCTGCCAGATCGCCATCCTATCGCACCAGTTCCAGGCGGGCCGCGAACGCGGCAGGGCCTTCGCCACCTGGGGGATCGTGTTCGGCACCGGCCTGGGCTTCGGCCCCATCATCGGCGGCATGATCGTCGCCGTGTCGAACTGGCAATGGGTGTTCCTGGTCCATGTCGTGCTGACCGCCCTGACCGTGGCCCTGGTGTTCGGCAGCGTCGAGGAATCCCGAGACCCGCAGGCCAAGCGGCTGGACCTGCCGGGCATCGTCACCCTGTCGCTGGCGGTGTTCGGCCTGACCTACTTCATCACCCAGGGGTCGGATCTCGGCTTCGGCAGCGCCGCCGCCCTCGGCATCATCGCCGCCGCCGCGGCCAGCTTCATCGCCTTCATCGTCGCGGAGCGGCTGAACCCCTATCCGATGTTCGACTTCTCGGTCTTCGGCATCCGCAACTTCTCGGGCGCACTGATCGGGTCGGTGGGCATGAATTTCAGCTTCTGGCCGTTCATGATCTACCTGCCGATCTATTTCCAGAGCGCGCTGGGCTACGACGTCGTCACCGCCGGGCTGTCGCTGCTGGCCTACACCCTGCCCACCCTGGTGATCCCGCCGCTGGCGGAGCGGCTGTCGCTGCGCTACCAGCCGCGCCTGGTCATCCCCTTCGGCCTGTTCACCATCGGGCTGGGCTTCATCCTGATGCGGATCGGCAGCGGCGCCGACCAGGCCGGCTGGCTGACCATGCTGCCGGGGTCGCTGGTGGCCGGCACCGGCCTGGGCCTGACCAACACGCCGGTGACCAACACCACCACCGGCTCGGTGCCCAGCACCCGCGCCGGCATGGCCTCGGGCATCGACATGAGCGCCCGGCTGATCACCCTGGCCATCAACATCGCGCTGATGGGCTTCATCCTGCTGGAAGGGGTGCTGTCCTCGCTGAGAAGCGCCCTGCCCGGCGCCTTCGACGCGGCGCAGCTGCGGACCCTGGCGGAACGCACCGCCGCCGGCAATCTGGGGGCGCTGCCGCAGGACTTCCCCGCGCTGTCCGCCCTGGATCCGTCCGGCACCGTGCTGCATGCGGCCCTGGTCCACGGCTTCGGCCTGGTGATGCTGTATGGCGGCATCGGCGTCTGGGTCCTGGCCGTGGCCAGCTTCATGGTCTTCGGCCCCCGCAACGCCGAGGCTGGCGCGGCCGGGTTGGCCGCCTGCTCCACGGCGGAGAAGTAGCCCGCCCTGCCCCATTCGGGACGGTTGACTCCCGCA
Organism: Inquilinus ginsengisoli; assembly: GCF_031453975.1. Lineage (NCBI taxonomy): Bacteria > Pseudomonadati > Pseudomonadota > Alphaproteobacteria > Rhodospirillales > Rhodospirillaceae > Inquilinus > Inquilinus ginsengisoli. The sequence continues at coordinate 65,721 of NZ_JAVDPW010000012.1, read as the reverse complement.
TGAAACGTTTCATAGTTGCGGGATGTCGCAGCGGAAGACGACGATCCGGGAGGTCGCGTCGCGGGCCGGCGTCTCGCTCGGCACGGCCTCCAACGTGTTCAACGACAAGACCAGCGTCGCCGCCGAAAGCCGGCAGCGCGTGCTGGATGCGGCCGAGGCGCTGGGCTATCGCCCCAACAGCCTGGCCGCCGGGCTGCGCCGCCAGCGCACCCGCACCATCGGGCTGGTGGTGCCCGACGTGCTCAACATCGTGTTCAACGAGCTGGTCGAACACCTCGAGAACCTGGCGCTGTCGCAGGCCTACGAGGTCATCATCGTCACCTCGCGCGAGGACCCGGAGCGCGAGCATGAGCGGGTGCGGGCGCTGCTGTCGCGCCGGGTCGACGGGCTGATCATCATCCCGACCCGCGACTGGTCGGCGACCGAGCGCGAGATGCGGCATCACCGCATCCCGGTGGTGGTGCTGGACCGCGTCGCGGCGAAAGACCATTTCCCGTCGGTCGCGTCCGACAACGCCGCGGCGACCCGGGCCGGAACGGACTACCTGCTCGGCCTCGGCCACCGCGACCTGGCCTTCGTCATCAATTCCACCCGGCTGTGGAACAGCGCGGCGCGGGTCGACGGCTTCCTGGCGGCGATGCGCGATGCCGGGCTGCAGGACCGCGCCCGGGTGCTGCTGCCGGGCATGACCGAGGAGGAGACCCGGGCCGGGGTGCTGCCGGTGCTGGCCGGGCCGGATCGGCCGACCGCGATCTTCACCGGCAGCAACGTCGCCACGCTGGGCGTGCTGCGCGCGGTGCAGGATGCCGGGCTGGCGATCCCGCAGGACCTGTCGCTGCTGGCCTTCGACGATTTCGCCTGGCTGACCGTGCTGCGGCCCTTCGTCAGCGCCATCCGCCAGCCGACCGAGGCGCTGGCCGGGCATGCCTGGCGCATCCTGACCGCGGGGTTCGAGGCGCCGGACCGGGCGGCGGAGCACATCCGCCTGCCGGCGCCGCTGATCGCGCGCGAAACCACGGCTGCGCCACCAGCGATGAAAGCTTTCAGCCCGGCACGGAGGCGGGCGACGGAGGAGGCCGGACCGCCGTAGCAGCCAACCGGGCGGACGCAACGAAGCCGCCGAGACCGATGGGGGAGGAGACGTGTCGACCACTGCCACAGAGAGTGTGGGCACAGAGAGACCGGCACCGGGCATCCCGGCGCTGGAGGCCGTCGGCATCGGCAAGGCCTTCGCCGGGGTCACGGTGCTGCACGGCGTCGACCTGGCGGTGTTCCCCGGCGAGATCCACGCGCTGATGGGCGAGAACGGCGCCGGCAAGTCGACCCTGATGAAGATCCTGGCCGGGATCCACACCGACTATGACGGCACGGTCGCGGTCGACGGCGTGCCACGCCGCTTCGCCGGGGTGCGCGACGCCGAGGAGGCCGGCATCGGCATCATCCACCAGGAGCTGAACCTGGTGCCGGGCATGACCGTGGCCGAGAACATCTTCCTGGGCCGCGAGCCCCTGCGCGGCGGCATCTTCGTCGACGGGCCGGCCCTGCGCGCGGCGGCCGCCCGGCTGATCCGCCGCCTGGGCATCGCCATCGACCCGGACGCCCGGGTGGCCAGCCTGCGGGTCGGCGAGCAGCAGCTGGTCGAGATCGCCAAGGCGCTGTCGCTGGACACCCGCATCCTGATCATGGACGAGCCGACCTCGGCCCTGTCGCCGGCGGAGTGCACCACCCTGTTCGCGGTGGTGCGCCAGCTGGCCCGCGACGGCGTCGCGGTGGTCTACATCTCGCACCGGATGGACGAGGTGATGGACCTGGCCGACCGCGTCACCATCCTGCGCGACGGCCGTCCCGTCGCCACCGCGCCGATCGCCGCGCTGACCCGTGAGCGCATCATCGCCCATATGGTCGGGCGCGAGCTGGCCGCGGCGGCGCATCCGGCGGGGCGGGACGCCGCCGGGGCGCCGGTGCTGAGCGTCCGCGACCTGTCGCTGGAGGTGCCGGGACGGCGCGGCGGCTGGCGCCGGGTGCTGGACGGCGTCGGCTTCGACCTGCATCCCGGCGAGATCCTGGGCATCGGCGGGCTGCTGGGCGCCGGCCGCACCGAGATCCTGGAGACCATCTTCGGCTCCGCCCGCGGCCGCCGCGGCGGCACCGTCCGCATCGACGGCGCCGAGGTCGCGATCGACGGCCCGATCGCCGCCAAGCGGCACGGGCTGGCGCTGGTGACCGAGGACCGCAAGGTCACCGGGCTGCTGCTCGGCGCCTCGATCCGCGACAACCTGGCCCTGCCTTCGCTGCCGCTGCTGTCCCGGCTGGGCATCCGGCTGTTCGGGCGCGAGGCGGCGCTGGCGCGCGACACCATCGGCCGGTTGGGGGTGCGCTGCACCGGGCCGCAGCAGCCGGCCGGCCGCCTGTCCGGCGGCAACCAGCAGAAGGTGGTGATCGGCAAGTGGCTGGCCACCGCGCCCCGCGTGCTGCTGCTGGACGAGCCGACCCGCGGCATCGATGTCGGCGCCAAGAAGGAGATCTACGACCTGGTCTTCGCCCTGGCCGGCCAGGGCATCGCCATCCTGCTGGTCTCCTCCGAACTGCCCGAGCTGCTGCTTCTGGCCGACCGCATCCTGGTGATGTGCGAGGGTCGGCAGACCGGCCTGCTGTCCCGCGCCGAGGCCAGCCAGGAGGCGATCATGCACCTCGCCACCGCCCGCACCCCCACCCGATCCGCCGAGATTGCGTCATGACCCTGCTGCGCCTGCTGTCCCGCACCAAGCTGTACTGGGGCCTGCTGGTCATCCTGCTGATCGGCGTCGCCTTCTCGCCGGTCACCGGCAGCGGCAAGAACATCTTCCTGTCCTACGGCAACCTGACCGACGTGCTGCGCCAGGTCTCGATCACCGGCCTCGCCGCGGTCGGCATGACCGTGGTGATCCTGATCGCCGGCATCGACCTGTCGGTCGGGTCGGTGATGGCCTTCGGCACGGTGCTGACCGCGACGCTGCTGACCCAGGCCGGCTGGACCAGCGCCGCCGGGGTCGGAGTGCCGGCCGCGATCGCCGTCGCCTTCGTCGCCGCCTTCCTGCTGGTCCGGTTCGTCGGACGGGGATTGCGCCGCACGGCCGGGCCGGTCGGCGCCCGCCACCGCGCGGCGGCCGACCCGCTGCGCGACGGCTGGGTGCCGGGCGCCGCCGGCCTGGCGCTGGCGGCGCTGGTGGCAGCCTGGCTGGTGCCGCAGGTCGACACCAAATTCGGCGTCCCCGCTTTGCTGGTGGCGGTGCCCTGTGCCGGGCTGATGGTCGGCGCGGTCAGCGGCGCCATCATCGTCGCCGGCCGGCTGCAGCCCTTCATCGTCACCCTGGCGATGATGGTCGGCATGCTGGGCCTGTCGCGGCTGACCGCGGGGCAGGACAGCGCGGTGCTGCCGGTCTATGCCGGCACCAACGCCACCGAGGACATCGAGCTGCTGCGCAGCATGCTGTGGGGCGTGCTGCCGGTGCCGGGCCTGTTCTTCCTGGCCGCCGTCGCCGTGTTCGCGGTGCTGCTGCGCCTGACCGTGTTCGGCCGCTACGTCTACGCCATCGGCGGCAATGAGGAGGCGGCACGGCTGTCCGGCATTCCGGTCGACCGGGTCAAGATCGCCGCCTACGCCTTCTCCGGCATGCTGTCGACCCTGGCCGGCATCCTCTATGTCGCCCAGTACCGCCAGGGCAAGCCGGACGCCGGGGCGGGGCTGGAGCTGGACGCCATCGCCGCGGTGGTGATCGGCGGCACCAGCCTGATGGGCGGGCGCGGCGCGCTGGCCGGCACCCTGGTCGGGGTCCTGATCTTCGGGCTGCTGTCGAACATCCTGCAGCTCCACAACATCAACTCAAACCTGCAGCTCGTGTTCAAGGGGGCGATCATCATCGTCACCGTGCTGCTGCAGGAGCGCAACCTGGCCGATCTGCTGGCGCCGTTCCGCACGGCGCGCGCAGCCCGGCGGGACCCCGCCGCCCGATCCGAGGCGCCGGGCCAACAAGGATCGTCGCTGATCCATCGGGAAGGAACGCAACCATGAACCGTCGCGATCTTCTGAAGACCACCGCGCTGGCGCTGGGCGCCGGCGTCACCCTGTACCTGCCCGCGGGCTGGACCGCGGCCCGCGCCGCCGACAAGAAATGGCGCATCGGCTTCTCCCAGGCGACGACGCTGGAGCCATGGCGGGTGCAGTTCAACAAGGACATCAAGGCCGAGGCCGAGAAGCAGCCCGATGTCGAGCTGCTGATCGCCGACGCCGAGGACAAGACCGAGAAGCAGGTCGCCGATGTCGAGAACTTCATCCGGCAGGAGGTCAACGCCCTGCTGATCTCGCCCAAGGAATCGGCCGGGCTGACCGGGGTGGTGGAGAAGGCGATCGCCGCCAAGATCCCGGTCTTCGTGCTGGACCGCAACGTCGACACCCAGGGCTACACCCAGTTCATCGGCGGCGACAATGTGGTGATCGGCAAGGCGGTGGGCGACTTCGTGGTCAAGACCCTGGGCGGCCCGGGCAAGGCCGCGGGCAATGTGGTGGAGATCTGGGGCGGCCTCGGCACCCAGGCCTCGCATGACCGGTCCGACGGCTTCCACGCCGTGGCGGACAAGGAGCCCGGGCTGAAATACCTGCTGGACAAGCAGTCGGCCGATTGGAAGCAGAACCTGGCCTACGACATCATGACCACGGCGCTGCGCAACTTCGAGAAGATCGATCTGGTCTACGGCCACAACGACCCGATGGCCTATGGCGCCTATCTCGCCGCCAAGGATGCTGGGCGCGAGAAGGAGATCAAGTTCGTCGGCGTCGACGGGCTGCCCAACGAGGGCGTGGTCTGGGTCAACAAGGGCGAGCTGGCGGCGACCTTCCTGTACCCGACCCCGGGCGCCGAAGGCCTGCGCCAGGCGGTGAAGCTGCTGAAGGGCGAAAAGGTCGAGAAGACCATCGTCCTGCCGACCGAGACCATCACCAAGGAGAACGCACCCGAGATCCTGAAGCGGAACGGGCTGCTGTAGCACCGGCCGCAGGTTGGGCTCGCCGATGGGCGGGCCCGGCCTGCGCCTGGACTGCGGACCCCTTGGATCGACGCAACAACTGTAAAATTTTATCTGATTTCTGGTTGCAGTTCCCTCTGGGCATCTTCAGAAATTAACATTATCTTAAGCTTCCAGTTTGCAGATCATTATTTCACGAACGATGTATTTCGAGACATCAGGACGCGCCCGACCGGCATTTCGACTTCGGCGCGGCCTGATCCCCGAGGCATCGCGGGTTTGTCCTCAACGCCGCACCGGGACGGACACCATGGCCTTCAGATTCTGCCTCGCCGCGTGCCTGTTCCTGGCCGCCTGTGGCAACGTTACCACCGGTGACGCGCCGCTGGTCGGTGAAGGGCCGGTGACCGATGTGCCCTATCCCGGCATCCTCATCCCCGGGCTGCCCCCCACCGCACCACCGCGGGTTGCAGCCCTGCCCGAGCCGTCATCGCCCGACGCCATCGCCGAGGTCGGCGCCGGGCCCGGCTGCGGCTCGGGCCGGCTGGGCCCGGCGCAGCGCGCCATCTGCGGGTCGCCGACCGCGCTGTGGCTGGACCGCCAGATCGACGGCATCCAGGGCTGGAAGATCGCGGCGACCGGGCCGGCGCAGGTCGGCCCCGGAAAGACCGACGCCATGCGCCTGGCCGTGCGCCGCTGGGTCGAGCAGTGCGGCGCCGACATCGCCTGCATCCAGACACGGCAGTTCGGCATGCTGCGCACCCTGACCGCGGCGATCGACCCGGCCGGATGGGGCGGCCGCTACGACGGCCCGCATTGGACCATGTATGTGCTGCCGGCCCAGTATGTCGGCGAGGTCAACGTCTTCTTCCATCTCGACCACAACGGCCATGAATGCGCGGTCGCCCTCACCGGCGTCCGCCTCGACCTCGACGACCGCTTCCCGCTGCCCGACCTGCGGGACGGCGCGATCGGCGGCCGCGACCGGCTGTACCTGGCCGACCCGCTGAATCCGTCCGCCCTGATCCGGTTCACCCGGGTCGGCACCAAGGTCTGGATCAACCGCGACGGCCGGACCCCGGCGCTGGACCGGCAGTGCCGGGCCGGCGCAATCTACGGCGAATACCGCAAGGCCGAGGCGAAGAAGCCGGTGGTCAGCTATCTCGGCGCCCCGGGGCTGGAGCCCCTGCCGCCGCACATCATGATCCCGGGGGCGTGAGTCACCTCCGAAGCGCCGCCAGCCTACGCCGCCTTCGCCACCCTGGCCGCGCCGAGGCCGCGCTCGAGGTCGACCAGGATGTCGTCGATATGCTCGATCCCGACCGAGAGCCGGACATAGCCGGCGGAGACGCCGGTCGCCTGCTGCTCCTCGGCGGTCAGCTGCGAATGGGTGGTCGAGGCCGGGTGGATCGCCAGGCTGCGGGCGTCGCCGATGTTGGCGACGTGGTACAACAGCTGCAGCCCGTCGATGAAGCGGCGCCCCGCCTCGGCCCCACCGGCCAGCTCGAACCCGACCAGGCCGCCGAAGCCGCCCTTGAGGTAGCGCTCGGCCCGGTCGCGCGCCACCCCGGTCTGCAGCGACGGGTGGATCACCCGCGTCACCTCCGGCTGCCGCGCCAGGAAGGCGGCGACGGCACTGGCGTTCTGGGAATGCCGCTCGATCCTGAGCGGCAGCGTCTCCAGCCCCTGCAGGATCTGGAAGGCGTTGAACGGTGACAGCGCCGAGCCGAGGTCGCGCAGCAACGTCGTCCGCGCCTTGACGATGTAGGCCATCGGGCCGAGCGGCTTCGTCGCCTCGACCCAGACTGCGCCGTGATAGCTGGGGTCCGGCGTGTTCAGCGCCGGCTGCCGCTCGGGATGCGCCGCCCAGTCGAAATTGCCGCCATCGACGATCAGCCCGCCGATCGAGGTGCCATGGCCGCCGATATACTTCGTGGTGGAATACACCACCACGGCGGCGCCGTGCTCGAACGGCCGCAGCAGGACCGGGGCGGCGGTGTTGTCGACGATCAGCGGGATGCCGAATTCGCGCCCGATGGCGGCCACTTCCGCGATCGGGAACACCGTCAGCTTGGGGTTGGGCAGGCTTTCGGCGTAGAAGGCGCGGGTGCGGTCGTCGACCGCACGGCGGAAATTCTCCGGGTCGGCCGGGTCGACGAAGCGGACCTCGATGCCCTGGTCCTTGAGCCGGTTGGCGAACAGGTTCCAGGTGCCGCCATAGAGGTCGGTCGAGCTGACGATGTTGTCGCCGACCCGGGCCAGGTTCTGCACCGCGAAGGCCGAGGCCGCCTGGCCGGAGCCGACGGCGAGCGCCGCGGCCCCGCCCTCCAGCGCCGCGATCCGCTGTTCCAGCACGTCGTTGGTCGGGTTGCCGATGCGGCTGTAGATGTTGCCCAGCTCCTCCAGCGCGAACAGCTTCTGCGCGTGGTCGGTGTCGCGGAACTGGAAGGAGGTCGACTGGTAGATCGGCACCGCCACGGCGCCGGTCGCCGGATCGGCCCGCCAGCCGGCATGGAGGGCGAGGGTTTCGGGGCGCAGCGCCGGATCGGACATCTCTCTCTCCCGAGGTAAGGCAATGGCGTCATGGAGAGATTAACACGGATTTGGTGCGGCACAATTTGCAAAGTCATTTTCTGTTTGTTCATTAACATATATAACTATTTCATGATGTTATAACTACTCCTCAGATGTCATTGCCCGGCTTGACCGGGCAATCCAGGGGCCCCGAAGAGCCGCTCTGGCCGCCCCTGGATGCCACGGTCAAGCCGTGGCATGACAAAGTGCGAGTAGGTTGGGTTCGCGGCTCGCGAACCCAACATGTCCCGTCCGGATCTGCGGCCCGATGTTGGGTTCGCCGAGGCGAACCCAACCTACGCCGTGGGCGGCGTTACTCCGCCGCCTCGGCCTGCGGATCGAGAATCTCGGGCGGGTCGAAGGCCGTCACCCGCGGCACCGGGCCTTCGTGCTTCGCGATCTCGACCAGGCAGGTGTGGGCGCTGGGCCCCTGCCCCAGCCGCGACGTGCCCTTGTCGCGGGTCAGGACATTGGGGTTGCCGTGCTTGCACATCGCCCCGATCTCGCCCGGCACCTCCGGGTCGTACCAGGCGCCGGTGGCCAGCTGGATCACGCCCGGCATCACCCGGTCGGTGACCAGCGCCCCGGCGAGGCAGGCGCCGCGGTCGTTGAACAGCCGCACCACGTCGCCGTCCTGGATGCCGCGCGCCGCGGCGTCGGTCGGGTGGATCCATACCGGCTCGCGGTCCGCCACCTTCTCGCCCCGGCTGGTCACCCCGGCGTCGAGCTGGCTGTGCAGCCGGGTCTTCGGCTGGTTCGAGATCAGGTGCAGCGGGAAGCGGTCGGTGGCCGCCGCGCCGAGCCATTCCGCCGGCGCCAGCCACACCGGATGGCCCGGGCAGTCGTCATAGCCGAAGCCGGCGATGCGGTCGGAGAACACTTCGATCCGGCCGCTCGGCGTGGCCAGCGGGTTGGCGCCGGGATCGGCGCGGAACGCCTCGAGCAGGATCTTCGGCCGGGCCGACAGCGGCATCTCGACATGGCCGCGCTCCCAGAACTCCTGGAAGCCCGGCAGCTCGACGCCCTCCTCGGCCGCGGCGCGGCGGTCGCCGTCGTAGAAGTGGCGCACCCAGCCCATCTCGTCGCGGCCTTCGGTGAAGGTCTCGCGCACGCCACCGCGGTCGGACAGCTCGGCCAGGATGTCGAAGTCGCTGCGCGCTTGGCCGACCGGCGGGATCGCCTGCGGCATCGCCAGGATGAAGGGGTCGCGCGCGGCGCCGCCGATGTCGTTGCGCTCGAAGCTGGTGGTGGCCGGCAGCACGATGTCGGCGCGGCGGGCCACCGGCGTCCACCACGGCTCCTGCACGATCACCGTCTCCGGCTTCCGCCAGGCCAGCAGCAGGCGGTTGAGGTCCTGATGGTGGTGGAACGGGTTGCCGCCGGCCCAGTAGACCAGCCGCGTGTCGGGATAGGTGATCTTCTGGCCGTTGTAGTCGTCCTCCATCCCCGGGTTGAGCAGGAGGTCGGAGATGCGGGCCACCGGGATGTAGCGGCCGGTCGGGTTCGGCCCGGCGCCGATGCGGGCGCGGCCGCGGCCGTCGCTGGCCGAGCCGACATTGCTTTCGGCGCCGTAGCCGTAGCCGATGCCGCCGCCGGGCAGGCCGATCTGGCCCAGCATCGCCGCCAGCACCGTGCCCATCCAGTAGGGCTGCTCGCCATGGTCGGAGCGCTGCAGCGACCAGCTGAGGCTGATCAGCGTGCGTTGCGACGCCATGCGCCGGGCCAGGTCGCGCAGGGTGGCGGCGGGCAGGCCGCAGATCGCGGATGCCCAGTCGGCGTCCTTGGCCACGCCGTCGGCCTTGCCCATGAGATAGGGCAGGAAGCGGTCGAAGCCGGTGGTGCAGCGGTCGAGGAAGGCGCGGTCGTGCAGCCCCTCCGTCACCAGGGTGTGAGCCAGGCCCAGCATGATCGCGGTGTCGGTGTTGGGCCGCGGCGCCAGCCATTCGGCCCCGGCCTCGGCCGCCATGTCGTCGCGCACCGGGCCGATATAGACGAACTGCACCCCGGCCTCGCGGCTGCGGCGGTTCCAGTCGCGCTGCTGGTGCCGCCCGGTGCCGCCGGAGGCGATCTGGCTGTTGCGCGGCGGCATGCCGCCGAAAGCCACCACCAGCCGGGCGTCGCTGGCGATGCTGCGCCAGTCGGTCATGTCGGTCAGCACCCGGTTGAAGTCGCCGATGATGTGCGGCATCAGCGGCAGGGCGGTGCCGAAGCTGTAGTTGTTGACCGAGGCGGTGTAGCCGCCGGTGACGCCGAGCATGCGGCGCAGCAGCGTCGGGGCGTTGTGCAGCCGGCCGGCGCTGCCCCAGCCGTAGCTGCCGCCATAGACGGATTCGGGGCCGTGTTCGGTCCGCACCCGCGCCAGCTCTTCCGCCGCCAGGGCCAACGCCGTCTCCCAAGACACCGGCACGAAGGCGTCGGCGCCGCGGCGGCTGGTGTCGCTGTTGTGCCGCTTCGCCAGCCAGCCGGCCCGGACCATGGGCTGCGAGATGCGCAGCCTGCTGTGCACCAGGCCGGGCAGCGAGTTGATGATCGGCGACGGGTCGATGTCGCTGGCATAGGGTTCGATGCCGACCAGCTTGTCGCCGTCGACGACAGCCATGACGGCGCCGTAATGGGTGGAGGACGGGCTGAGACGGCGCACGGCGAAGCTCCCTGGTCGATCGCAGGCGGATAACCCGATCGTCGCAGCCAGGCCCGCCGCGTCAACCGGATTTCCGGCATGGCCGCCAACACTTATGGTCGGAATCCGGGAACGCGGCCACCGCCGCGCCGTTCGGAGTCGGAGGCAGGGGCCGCAATGGGGAGCGGGATGGAGGCGGAGGAGGCAACCGAACCAGCGACCGGCGCGCCCAACCCACGGAGGCGCCCATGGAAGCGCATGGCGCGCCGCTGCGGCATCGTCCTGTGGCGGGTGTGGCACGAGATCGGCGACGACCGGGTCTTCGCCCTGGCCGCCGGCGTCGCCTACTACACCCTGCTGGCGCTGTTCCCGGCAATCGGCGTGTTCGTGTCGCTGTACGGGCTGATCGCCGACGTCTCCACCGTGCAGCAGAACATCGACGACCTCGCCTTCATCCTGCCCAGCGGCGGGCTGGAGATCATCGGCGGGCAGCTGCAGCGCATTGCCAGCCAGCCGCCGAAAAGCCTGGGCATCGCCTTCTTCGCCGGCCTGGCGATCTCGCTGTGGAGCGCCAATGCCGGGGTCAAGGCGATGTTCGATGCCCTGAACGTGGCCTATGACGAAGAGGAGCGGCGCGGCTTCATCCGGCTGAATGCGGTGTCGCTGCTGTTCACGGTCTGCGCCATCGTCTTCGCCACCCTGGCGATCGGCGTGGTGGTGGCGGTGCCGATCGTCCTGAACCTGGTCGGGCTGGGGCCGGCCGCAGGCACGCTGGTCTGGATCCTGCGCTGGCCTGCCCTGTACCTGGTGACCATCCTGGCGCTGACCCTGGTGTACCGCTACGGCCCCGGCGGGCGGCGCGAGCACTGGCTGAACTGGGGCGGTATCATCGCCGCCACCATCTGGCTCGGCGGGTCGATGCTGTTCTCGTGGTACGTCGCCAATTTCGGCAATTATGGCGCGACCTACGGGTCGCTGGGCGCCGTCATCGGCTTCCTGACCTGGATCTGGCTGTCGACCGTGATCTTCCTGATCGGCGCCGAGTTGAATGCCGAGATCGAGCGCGAACGCGGCCCCCGACCTGGACGCAGGCCACCCTCCTGACGCGGCGCCCTTCCTGACGCGGCGGCGGCCCCACCCGCCGCCGCCGGCGCCGCATCCGATCAGCGCGTGACGAGATCGGGCGGCAAGTCGCGATCGTGGAACTTCTTGAAGGTGGCATTCAGGCTGCCATCGGCGAAATGGGTCTTGATCCAATCGTCGAGCCAGGTCTTGAGCGCGGTCTCGCCCTTCGGCAGGGCGATGCCGAGGTTGAGCTCGCGCTGCACGAACTTGGTCTCGAGCTTCTCGGTGCGGTTCTTGTTCATCTCCGCGACCACCGCCGCCTGGGTCGAGACGATGTCGACCTGGCCCGACACCGCCGCGGTGATCAGCGTCGCGTCGTCCTCGAAGCGGACGATGTCGGCGTCCTTGGCGTTCTGGGTCACCAGCGTGTCGTTGACCGTGGCGCGGGTGACGCCGATGCGCTTGCCGGCCAGGTCCGGATAATCCTTGATCGCCTCGCCGGCTGGGGCCGCGACCACGATGCTCAGCGTGGCGTAGGGGATGGTGAAGTCGACCGCCTTCTTGCGCTCGTCAGTGATCGCCAGGTCGGCGACCAGGAAGTCGGCCTTGCGGGTCTGGATGGTCGGCACCCGGGCGGCGTTGGTGATCTGGACCAGCTCGAGTTCGACGCCGAGGTCCTTGGCGATCATCTTGGCGGTCTCGACATCCGAGCCGGTGGGCTGCAGCTTGTCGTCCACGAAGGCGAACAGCGGCACCCCCATGGCCACGGCGATGCGCACCTTCTTCGCCGCCTTGATGTCATCCAGCGAATCCGCCTGCGCCACCGGCGCGGCCGCGACCCACAGCGCCGCCGCAGCCGCGGCGACCTTCAGCAAACCTGTCAGCGTCATGACGTTCCTCCACCCTCATTTGTCTTGTCGTCCGGCATCGGGCCGGCACCGGGTCCCGCGGCTAGAGTTCGTTGGACAGGAAGTCGCGGAGTTCCTCCGTCCGGGGGGCTGTCAGCATCTCGCCCGGCCCGGTCTCCCAGACCTTCCCGAGATGCATGAACACGATCCGGCTGGCGACGCGCCGGGCGAAGGCCATCTCGTGGGTGACCACGATCATGGTCATGCCGCCGCGCGCCAGGCTTTCCATCACCTTCAGCACCTCGCCGGTCAGATGCGGATCGAGCGCCGAGGTGACCTCGTCGAACAGCATCACCTGCGGGTTCATCGCCAGCGACCGGGCGATCGCCACCCGTTGCTGCTGGCCGCCGGACAGCTGCTCCGGATAGGCCTGGATCTTGTCGGCCAGGCCGACCCGCTCCAGCGCGCCGCGGGCCAGGTCGCGCGCCTCGGCGCCGCGGATCTTGCGGACCCGGCGCGGTGCCAAAGTGATGTTCTGCTCCACCGTCAGGTGGGGGAACAGATTGTAGCTCTGGAACACCATGCCGACGTCCTGGCGCAGCGCGCGCAGGTTCAGATCGGGTGAGTCCACCCGATGGCCGCAGACCTCGATGCTGCCGGACTGGATCGTCTCCAGCCGGTTGACGCAGCGCAGCGCGGTGCTCTTGCCCGAGCCGCTGCGGCCGATCACGGCCACGACTTCGCCCTTGGCGACTTCGAAGGACACGCCCTTGAGCACTTCGAGGTCCCCGAAACGCTTATGCACATCACGCAGCGTGACGACGGCCGACATTCAGCTTCCTTTCGAGCGAACGGCTCCAACGCGACAGCGGATAGCAGAGGGCGAAGTAGAACAGCCCTGCGATGCCGAAGACGAGAAACGGCTGGAACAGCGAGTTGTTGATGACCTGGGCGGCGCGCGTCAGTTCCACGAAGCCGACCACGGAGGCGAGCGAGGTGCTCTTCAGCACCTGGACCAGGAAGCCGACGGTCGGCGGCGTGGCGATGCGCGCCGCCTGCGGCAGGATGACGTCGACCAGCACCTGCCAGCGGGTCAGGGCCAGGCATTCCGCGGCCTCGCTCTGCGTCTTCGGGATCGCCTCGACGCAGCCGCGCCAGATCTCGCCCAGGAAGGCGCTGCAATAGACCATCAGCGACACCCCGGCGGCGAGCAGCGGCGGGATCTCGATACCGACGATGCCGAGCCCGAAATAGACCAGGAACAGCAGGATCAGCAGCGGCGTGCCCTGGACGATCTGGACATAGATGAAGGCCGCGCGCCGCACCCAACGGCGGCGGGCGATCCGCAGCATCATGACGCCGAAGCCGGCGACCCCGCCGAGGCCGAAGGCCAGCAGCGAGAGCACCACGGTCCAGACCACGCCCTGCAGCAGGTAGACCAGGTGGTTGAAGGTGAAGGCGCCGCCCATCCGGCCTCTCCTACAACGGGGTGCCGAGCCGGCGGCGGCGCGGGAAGATCGCCTGGCCGAACAGGTGGAAGCCGAACTTCAGCAGCATCGCCATGGCGAGGTAGAGCACCGCCACCACGATGTAGGTCTCGAACGGCCGGAAGGTGTCGGACTGGATGTTGTTGGCCACCGCCGTCAGCTCCTCCGCCGAGATTTGCGAGGTGATCGAGGAGGCCAGCATCATCAGCACGAACTGGCTGGTCAGCGCCGGATACACCCGCTCCAGCGCTGGGCGCAGGATCACGTCCCAGTAGATCTGCGGCGTCGACAGGCCCAGCGCCTGGGCCGCCTCGACCTGGCCGGGGGGCACGGTGTCGATGCCGGCGCGCACGATCTCGGCGGTGTAGGCCCCGACATTGATCACCATGGTCAGCACCGCGGCGAAGAAGATCGGCAGCCGCAGGCCGATGCTGGACAGGCCGAAGAACAGGAAGAAGATCTGGATCAGGTAGGGGGTGTTGCGGACGATTTCGACATAGGCGCCGCACAGCCCGGCGATCCAGCGCGACCGGCCGCGCCGGCCGATCGCCAGGACCACGCCGATGGCCAAGCCCAGCACCGTGGCCAGCGCCGTCATCTCCAGCGTCATCAGCGCGCCGCGCAGGAAGGACGGCCAATACGCGACCAGGCTGTCGAAATCGAACTCGTACCGCATCGGGCCGCCAATCCTCCCTTGTCTTGCAGCCTGGTCCCAGGCTTGCGCCGCTTAGAAGCCGACCGGCCTCGCCGCATCGATGAAGTAATCCGGGTTGTGGCCCTGGATGTCGCCGATCTCGCCGAGCAGCGCGCCGAGATGCGCCCCCATCCGCGCCGCGGCGCGATCGGGGTCATGCGCCTCGATCCCCGCCAGGATGGCGTCGTGCTCCGCGATCACCCGCGGCAGCCGCCCGTCCTCGGGCAGGGTCAGCCGCCGGTAGCGGTCGACCTGCAGCTTGACCTGCTGCACCAGGGTCCAGATGCCGGGATGGCCCGCCGCATCGGCCACGCCGGCGTGGAAGGCCTCGTCGGCCTGGTGGAAGCCGTCGCGGTCGTCCGCCGCCGCCCGCTCGCGCTGCCGCTCCATCACCGCGCGCAGCCCGGCGATCTGGCTGCCGCTGGCGCGCTCGGCCGCCAGCCGCGCCGTCGTCTCCTCCAGCGATTTGCGGATGATGATCGCCTCGGGCAGGGACCGGACCGGAATGCGCGACACGAAGGTGCCGGATTGCGGGAAGATGTCGACCAGCCCCTCATCGGCCAGCCGCAGCATGGCCTCGCGCACCGGGGTCCGGCTGACGCCGTAGAGCTCGGCGATCTCCTTCTCGACCAGCGGCGCGCCGGGCTTCAGCCGCAGCGCGACGATGTCGCCGCGCAGCGCCCGGCGAATCAGCGCCGCAGCGGTGTTGGGCTGGCCGGTCGACCATGCGTCCAGCCGCGGCGATCGCGGCATCCGCCGCCGTCCCACCGACCCGTCACCCTCTTCGGCCATGGCCGCACCTCGCATCCGCGTCTCCCCACCGCGTTTGTGATATGCAGCGTATACTAAAATATCAGTTGATCAAGCTCTGGTATGGTACGGATCACGATTGAGGGATTCCGCGGCCTCCAGCGGAATCGATCGAAAGAATTAGCCACCGCGACAGGGTGTGACTTGATTCTCGCGGAGGAAGGTCATTTGATTAAAGGGTCGAAGGATCGTGGCGCCCCCCTGAACCGGATGGGAGCAGAACGCCGGGGCCTGGTGTTGATAGGGAGAGCGAAGAGGATGGTCGTGAAACAGCGGGCCCATCAGCGGTTGAAGCAGATGCTGAAGAGTTGCGGCGCCCGCGCGGACGCCAAGGTGCGTGAGCAGCTGGCCACGCTGCCCGCCGGCTGGGCCCGGTCGGTGACCGGCATGTTCGCCCGGGTCGAGCGCATCCTGACCGACGAGGAACGCCAGACCTTCCGCTGGACCGAGATCCGCGACCGCGACGGCCGCCTGGCCGCCTCCTGGTCCGGCGCCCGCGATTCGGGGGTGCTGATCGACCAGATCGTCGAGGAGGCGGCGACCGACGTCTCCGATCCCGGCCCGGCCGCCTGGAAGGACTCCGCCGCCGAGCTGGCGCAGAGCATCCGTGGCATGGCCGCGAAGGCGACATCGCAGGCCGCCGCCGCCAAGGCCGCCGCCGCGGCGCTGCCGGTGCTGATCGCCGAGGCGCAGGCCTATTTCCGCACCCCGGACGGCGATGCCGGCGCCATCACCCAGCAGATCCGCGAGGCGCTGCAGCGCCTGGACCGCGAGGCCCGCCGCTCGCTGCGCGCCAAGCTGATCCCGGACGCGTCGTAAGGGCAAATAGACACGTTGCCTCTCCCGCCAGGCGGGAGAGGCAACGCTTTCACACCTCGCAGGCCTCCGTCGTCTCCAACGTCACCCGCTCTCGGCGGCGCAGCAGGCCGTAGGCCACGGCGGCGGCAACCAGGGTCGCGGCCACCAGCACCGCCAGCATGGCCTGGAAGGCGCCGCCATAGGCCTGGGCCAGCGCTGCCCGGCCGAGCCCGGGCAGCAGCGCCTCCGCCCGGCCGAGGTCACCGCCGGCCATGGCGTTGACCGCCTCGGCCACCCGCGCCGCCTCGCCTCCAGCGGCCTGGTGCAGGCCGGATTGGCCGAGCGCCACCACCACCGCCCCGGCAGCGGCGATCG
This sequence comes from Inquilinus ginsengisoli, assembly GCF_031453975.1. Taxonomy (NCBI): domain Bacteria; kingdom Pseudomonadati; phylum Pseudomonadota; class Alphaproteobacteria; order Rhodospirillales; family Rhodospirillaceae; genus Inquilinus; species Inquilinus ginsengisoli. The sequence continues at coordinate 49,449 of NZ_JAVDPW010000012.1, read as the reverse complement.
CCACCGCCTCGCCCGCCACCCGCATGGTCGAGAAGATGCCGGTGGCCATGCCGGCGCGCTCGCGCGGCACCACGCTGACCGACAGGTCGTCCATCAGCCCCCAGGGCAGGCCGGTGCCGACTCCGACCACCAGCATCGGCAGGGCCAGCGCCAGGGCGCCGGCGCCGACCGGCACGGCGGCGAGCCAGGCCAGGCCCAGCGCCGCGACCACCAGGCCGAGACCGGACAGCGCCGCGGCCGAAAACCGGCGGGCCAGCAGCCCGGCCAGGAACGGCACCACCGCCATCGGCGCCGACAGCGCGATCATCAGCCCGCCGGCCTCGATCTCGCTCATCCCCTCCGCGCCGATGAAGCGCACCGGCAGCAGCACCAGCGGCACCACGAAGCAGACCGCGGTGGCGATCGGCAGGAACTGCGCCCCGACGAAGCGGGGATAGCGGAACAGCGACAGGTCGAGCATCGGCCGCCGCACCCGGGTCTCGACCGCCACGAACAGCGCCAGCATCGCCGCGGCGCCGAGCAGCAGGGCCAGCACCACCGGGCTGCCCCAGCCGCTCTGCGGCCCCTGCATGATGCCGAAGGTCAGCAGCACCAGGGCGGCGGTGAAGCCGAGCAGCCCCGGCCAGTCGACGCCGGTGGCGCCGGGGTCGCGCGATTCGCGCATCCGCGGCACGCCGAACGCCAGCACAGCCGAGCCGATCACCGTGCCGGTCAGGAAGATGGCGCGCCAGCCCAGCGTTTCGACCAGCACGCCGGCGAGGATCGGGCCGAAGGCCAGGCCGATGCCGAAGCTGGTGCCGAGCAGGCTGAAGGCGCGGGTGCGGGCCGGGCCTTCGAACTCCTGCGCCAGCGAGGCCGCGCCGCCGGCCATGGCGATGGCCGCGGCGACGCCCTGGGCGCCGCGCAGCAGGTCGAGCATCACCACCGAAGGGGCGAAGCCGATCACCAACGACAGCAGCGCGAAGCCGGCCACCCCGGCGCGGAACATGCGCTTGCGGCCGAGCTGGTCGGACAGCGCACCGGCCGCCATGACGAAGCTGCCGAAGCTGAGCACGAAGGCGTTGACCACCCAGGCCAGCGCCAGCGGGCTGCCGCCGAGGTCGCGGCCGATCGCCGGCAGCGCTACGGCCGGACCAGTGAAGCTGAGCGGCATCATCAGCCCGGCGAGGCAGACGGCGCCGAGCACCCAGGCGCTGTTGGCGGCGCCGTCGGAGATCGCGCGTGCGGTCATGTCTTCGGTCCTGTGCTGAGGAATCAGGGCCCGGTTCGAAACTCGGTCCGGTGAGTCGGCTGGCGTGGTTTGCGAGAACCGGAGCGCAGCGGACGTTTGGGTCCGTGAGCACCGGAAGCACAGAAAACCGCGTCAGACGGCCGCCGCGGCGAGTTTCGAACCGGGCTGTCAGATGGACATGCCGCCGTCGATGGTCAGCGCGGCCCCCGTGACGAAGCGGCTCTCGGCCGAGGCCACCCAGGCCACCAGCCCGGCGATGTCGGCACCGCTGCCGTAGCGCGGGATCGCCATCAGCGACCGCAGCGTGTCGGCGCGGGGCCCGTCGGCCGGATTCATGTCGGTGTCGGTGGGGCCCGGCTGCACCAGGTTGACCGTAATGCCCTGGGGGCCGAGGTCCCGCGCCGCGCCCTTGGCCAGGCCGGTCAGCGCGGTCTTGCTGAGGGTGTAGAGCGTGGCGCCGGCCCGCGGCACCCGGTCGGCCAGGTTGCTGCCGATGATGATGATCCGCCCGCCCTCCGGCAGGTGGCGGGAAGCGGCCTGGGCGGCGACGAAGACACCGCGGACATTGATCGCGAGGGTGCGGTCGAAATCCTCGAGGCTGAATTCGGCGAAGGGCTTCTGGATGGCGATGCCGGCATTGGCGACCAGGATGTCGAGCCGGCCCAGCCCTTCCGCCGCAAGGTCCACCGCCGCCGCGGCCGCGGCCGGGTCGGCGCTGTCGGCCTGCAGCACCAGGGCGCGCCGGCCCAACGCCTCGATCTCCCGCCCCACTGCTTGGGCCTTCTCGGGCGAGGCGCTGTAGGTCAGGGCGACATCGGCGCCGTCCCGCGCCAGGCGAAGGGCGATGGCGGCGCCGATGCCGCGGCTGGCGCCGGTGACCAGCGCCACCCTTCCGGTCAGGTCGGCCATGGGGATCTCCATATCTTTAATGATCGATAAACAAATAGGTGGAACAGTTGCATCCGGCGGTCAAGCGAATTATTTATGGAGCGTTAAAGAAAGGAACGGAGATGGCGGAACGTGGCCGGCCCCGCGGTTTCGACCGCGACGCCGCCCTGCGGCGGGCGATGGAGCTGTTCTGGCGGCGCGGCTTCGAGGGCGTGTCGATGGCCGACCTGACCGCGGCGATGGGCATCGCGGCGCCGAGCCTCTACGCCGCCTTCGGCAGCAAGGAGGCGCTGTTCCGCGAGGCGATCGCGCTGTACCGCGCCACCGACGGTGCCGCCACGCGCCGGGCGCTGGACTGCCAGCGGACCGCACGCGCGGCTATCGAGGCGATGCTGCGCGACAATGCCGACGCCTTCACCGATCCCGCCCTGCCGAATGGCTGCTTCGTCATCCTCGGCGCCATCAACACGGCGCCCGAGCACGAGGGCGTGCGTGCCCACCTGCTGGACCTGCACCAGGAATCCTGCGGCCTGCTGCTGCGCCGGCTGGAACAGGGGGCGACGGCCGGCGAGTTCCCGCCGGGCACGGCGCTGGGCCCGCTGGCCGGCTTCTATTCGACCGTGCTGGCGGGGATGTCGATCAAGGCCCGCGACGGCACCAGCCGCGCCGAGATGCACGCCATCATCGACCACGCCATGGCGGCGTGGGACGCGATGACGGCGGCTACGCCGGCGGCCGCTGCCAGCGCCGGCTGATGCGGTAGACCGCGGCCGGCGGCACATTCGCCACCGCCCGGCCGATCCGCACCGCCTTCAGCCCGAGCCGGTCGAGGATGGCGCGCGGGATCGGGCAGCGCGGGCCGTAGGTGAACTGGTAGAAGGCGCCGTCCGGGCGCAGGTGGTGGAAGGCGCCGTCGAGGATGGCGATCACCGCCCGCGGCGGCATCGACAGCACCGGCAGGCCGCTGACCACCGCGCCGGCCTTCTCGCCGCCGAACGGATCGGCGGCTGACAGCCGGGTGGCGTTCATGCACAGCACCTGCGCCTCGGGGAACCGCTCCTGCAGCAGCTTGGCGAAGTCCGGCCCGGCCTCGACCAGGGCCAGCCGCGATTCCGGCACGCCGCGGGCCAGCAGCGCCCGGGTGAAGGCGCCGGTGCCGGGCCCCAGCTCGATCACCGGGGCGGTGTCCGGAACGATCTCGGCGGTGATCGCGGCGGCCAGCGCCCGGCCGGACGGCACCACCGCGGCCACCCGCAGCGGCGCCTTCAGCCAGGCCCGGAAGAAGGCGAAGTCATCCGCCGCATCCTGGCGGCGCGAAGCCACCATCGGCGGCAGGGTCGCCGGCGATGCCCCGGCGGTCGAGGCGGCGAGGCCGACGGCCTGACGCCGCCGGGAGAAGTTGCGCCAGATCATGGTGCCCAGAAGCTCCAGCAACAGCAATGCGACCAGCGCCTTCAGCGCGGTCGCGGTGGCATTCGGATTGGGTTGGACCAGCGTCGCCGCGGCATAGCCGGTGCCGATGAACAGCCCGTTCCACAGGCCGATCCCGAGGGCGGTCGCGGTGAAGAACATCAGCGGCCGGGCGCGCAGCAGCCCGGCGATGCCGGGCACCACCAGCCGCACGGTCGGCACCAGCTGGGCGAACAGCGCGAACACTGCCCCGCGGTCGCGGAGCCAGGCGATGCAGCCGTCGATCCGCGCCGGCGCCATGCCGAAGAACCCGGCGGAGCGCCGCAGCAGCGCCCCGGCGCGGGCCTCGCCCAACCCCCAGCCCAGCCCGTAGAACAGCACGCTGCCGGCGAAGCTGCCGGCCACGGACAGCGCCAGGGCCATCGGCCACGACCAGTAGCCCTCGTTCACCGCTACCCCGACCGCCACCAGCAGGCCATAGGAGGGCAGCACCGGCAGCAGCCGTTCGAACAGGGTGATGCCGAGCAGGCCCGCGACACTGCAGGCGGCGATCCAGGGCATGAGGTCTCCAAGCGGATCCATGGACGACTCCGGATGCATCATAACAAGGAGATACAGGGAGATCGCGGGAAGATGATAGCGCCGCTTCGCTTCCACCAGAACCGAAGCGACCGGCCGGGTCCGGAAGCGGCGTTCCGCCGCGGCACCGCCAGCCCCCGCCATCGCGATCCACAGGACTCTATGCAGGTTCGATTTCCGGCGGCACCCCCGGCCTGTTCCTGTACTAACCCCGGCCGGGCCTAGGCCCTGCCCAAGCTGCCCGCCGTCGTGCAGTTCGCGCACGACACGCTGCGGCCGCACCCGATGCGGATTCTGGCGAAAGCCTGAAAAAATCTCGCGGCGATGTCGGAACCGGCGCCGCCGGACCGTCCTTGGGTCAGCAACCACGAGAGGAGGGCGGGATGTCCTATGTCGACGGATTCGTGCTGGCGGTGCCGAAGGCCAAACTGGACGCCTACAAGGCGCTGGCGCGCAAGGCCGGCGCCGTGTGGAAGGAGCACGGGGCGCTGGCCTATGCCGAGTGCATCGGCGACGACGTGCCCTATGGCGAGCTGACATCCTTCCCGCGCGCGGTGCAGGCGAAGGAGGACGAAGTCGTCGTGTTCTCCTGGGTCGTCTACGAATCGCGCGCGGCGCGCGATTCGATCATGGCCAAGGTGATGGCCGACCCACGGATCGAGATGGATCCGGCGTCGATGCCCTTCGATGGCAAGCGCATGATCTTTGGCGGGTTCGAGGCCTTCGTGGAGCTTTGAGCTCAGCTGATCGACCCGGCCGGCGCCCGTGAAGGGTGCCGGCCGGGACACTATCCGCGCAGGATAAGGTCCGAACGGCCGCGCAAACGTTGTCGATCGCTGCGCGAAAGGTTACGGTGCAGCTGCATATTCGAATGCTTTCGGGGACGTCGACGATGCAGGGCATCCGGTTTTCGTCCCAGGCGCTGCCGCATGGCCTCGACGAGCGGGCGCGGTTTTCGCTGTGGCGCGATCTCTACATCGCCAATATCGGGTCCCTGGATATCCGGATCTCGGAGGCGGCGCCGTTCCGGGCGGACCTCGACATGACGCTCTACGGCGCGGTCGGGCTCGCCAGCTTCAGCGGGACGGTGCAGACCGTCAAACGGACCCCGCATGACCTGCACGCCGACAGCCAGGACGCCTATTTCCTGATGATCAACGATGGGCCCGACACGGTCGGCGGCCTGCATGTCGGGCGCGAAATGGCGCTGGCGCCCGGCGCGGCGGCGCTGATGTCGACCCAGGAATGCGGTTCGATCACCGGCGGGGCGGCGCCGCGCGGCGGGCATGTCTGGCGCAACTTGGTCGTGCCGGGCGAGCTGATGCGCGGCGCGCTTGGCGGGGTCGACGATCTGCTCGCCACCAGCCGGTCCGGCGCGTCGCTGGCCTTCCTGCGCAGCTATCTGACGCTGCTGAACGACACGCCGCCCAGCGACGACCCCGCGCTGGCCGCCCACATCTCCACCACCCTGATGGACCTGCTCACCCTCGTCCTCCGGGGCGCGGGGGATGCGGCCCGGCAGGCGGCGTCGCGGGGCCTGCGCGCGGCGCGGATCGACGCCGTCCTCGCCGGCATCCGCGACGGCTACACCGATCCCGGCTTCTCGGTGAAGTCGCTCGCCCGCCAGCTCGGCCTCTCCGTCCGCTACATCCACGACCTGCTGCAGGAGACCGGGACGGGCTTCGCCGAGCGGGTGCTGGAGCTGCGGCTGCAGCGCAGCGCGGTCCTGCTGGGCGACCGGAGGTCCGACGCCCTGCGCATCGCCGACCTCGCTTTGGCGGTCGGCTTCAGCGACGTGTCCTATTTCAACCGCTGCTTCCGCCGGCGCTTCGGCTGCACCCCGACCGCCATGCGTTGACCGCCAGACGCCGACTGCACCGCGAGTCAATTCCGGTGCCGTCCAGTCCAAGACACCCCGCCGCCGGCCATGCGATCAACCGCTCAGCGCTGCCACATCACCGGCACGCGCGCCGCAAGGCACCCCGTCTCCCGGCAGCGGGACATCGGCCGTCGGCCTTTGTCCCGCTGTTGGGCGTGCCGCGTCGCGGCGCCAACCGCAGCATCGATTTCGGAACGGAGAGATTTTTCATGCCGACCATCAACGGCGACGCCGGCAACAACACCATCACCGGCACCGCGGCCGGCGAGACGATCAACGGCCTTGCCGGAAACGACTATCTCTTCGGCGCAGGCGGCGATGACATCCTGAATGGCGGCGACGGGAACGACCTGCTGCAGGGCGATGCCGGGGTGGACACGTTCCACGGCGGCGCCGGCGTCGATGTGGTCGCCTATGACAGCACCGTGATCGGGGTGAACGTCACGATCGGCGGCTTCGGCTTCGGTGGCGAGGCCCAGGGCGACGTGATCGGCGCCGATATCGAGTGGCTCCACGGCACGAATGCCGGCGACACGCTGACCGGTGCGGCGACGGACAACATCCTGACCGGCGTCGGCGGCGACGATTTCCTCATCGGCATGGCCGGCGATGACACGCTGCAAGGCGATGAAGGCGACGACTTCCTGCGCGGCGGGGATGGGGCGGACATGTTGTCCGGCGGCAACGGCATCGACACGATCGACTACAACGGCGCCAGCGTCACCATCAACCTGTCGACACTGACGGCGGCCGGCGGCGAGGCCCAGGGCGACGTCATCGGCGCCGATATCGAGAACGTCCAGGGCACCGACAGCGATGACAGCCTGACCGGCTCGGCCGTGGCCAACCTGCTCGCCGGTTTCGCCGGCGACGACGTCCTCATGGGCCTGGCCGGCAACGACACGCTCAACGGCGGCAACGGCGACGATTTCCTGGATGGCGGGGCCGGGGCGGACACGCTGAACGGCGGCGCCGGCATCGACACCATCGACTACAACGGCCCGGCCGGAGTGACGGCGACGATCGGCGGCAACGGGCTGGGCGGCGACGCCCAGGGCGATGTGATCGGCAACGACATCGAGAACCTCCGGGGCACCGACGGGTTCGGCGACAGCCTGGCCGGTTCGGCCGGGGCCAACGCCCTGTCGGGCTTCGGTGGCGATGACCACCTCTTCGGCATGGATGGCGACGACGTGCTGGATGGCGGCAGCGGCAACGATGTCATGGAAGGCGGGGCCGGCGCGGATGTCCTGACCGGCGGCAGCGGCACCGACACGGTCGACTACAACGGCACGGCGGGCGTGATCGTGACGATCGGCGGCACCGGGTCGGGCGGCGACGCCGAGGGCGACACCATCGGCGCCGACATCGAGAACCTCCAGGGCACGTCCGGCTTCGGCGACACGCTGACCGGATCGGCCGGGGACAATGTCCTGCGCGGCTATGGCGGCGACGACCGCCTCTACGGCAAGGCCGGCAACGACACGCTCATCGGCGACGACGGGGCCGACTTCCTGCAGGGCGGGGCCGGGGCGGACACGCTCAGCGGTGGCGCCGGCATCGACACCATCGACTACAACGGCCCGGCCGGGGTGACGGTGAACCTGACCACGCTGGCCGCCTCCGGCGGCGAAGCCCAGGGCGACGTGATCGGCGCCGACATCGAGAACGTCCAGGGCACCAATGTCGACGACGCACTGACCGGCGCGGCCACCGACAACGCCCTGTCCGGCTTCGGCGGCAGCGACACCCTGTCCGGGCTGGACGGCACTGACAGGCTGAACGGCGGCGACGGCAATGACGTGCTGCGCGGAGGCGCCGGGGCCGATGCGCTGGACGGCGGCATCGGGACCGATGCGGCGATGTACAGCGAGGGCAGCATCGGCGTGACGGTCGACCTCCTCGCCGGCACCGGCGTCGGCGGCAACGCCCAGGGCGACACCCTGGCCGGCATCGAGAACGTCTATGGCAGCCACGGCAACGACGCCATCACCGGCAACGACGCCAACAACGGCCTGGTCGGCAGCGACGGCAACGACACGCTCAGCGGCGGCAACGGCACCGACACGTTGCTCGGCGACACCGGCAACGATGTGCTGCGCGGGGGCGCCGGGGCCGACAGCCTGCAGGGCGGCGACGGCATCGACATCGCGATGTACAGTGAGAGCGCGGTCGGCATCACGGTCAATCTCGCCCTCGGCACCGGCCTCGGCGGCAACGCCCAGGGCGACACCCTGACCGCCATCGAGGGCGTCTATGGCGGCAGCGCCGGCGACACCCTGGTCGGCGATGCCGGGGTGAACACGCTGGTCGGCAACGCCGGCGACGACGTGCTGCGGGGCGCGGCCGGCAGGGATATCCTGGCCGGCGGCGCCGGCGCGGACCGCTTCGTCTATGCCGCGACCGCCGACAGCGCCGTCGGCAATGCGGCCGATGTGATCAGCGATTTCAGCCACGCCCAGGCCGACCGCATCGACCTGACGCAGATCGACGCCAACGCCGGCCTGGCCGGCGACCAGGCGTTCAGCTTCATCGGCGCCGGGGCCTTCACCCACCATGCCGGCGAACTGCGCGGAGTCGTCATCGGCAGCCAGACGGTGGTCACCGGCGACGTGAACGGCGACGGCGCCGCCGATTTCAGCATCACCCTGACCGGTGCCATCACGCTGGCGGCTGCCGACTTTCAGCTGTAGCCGGCGCCGGACCGACGGCCCGCCTCCTTCTGCGGAGAGGCCGTCGGTCCGGTCCTTACAGCACGAAATCCGCGGCTGTCAGGCTGTGGCCGGCGATGACGTTGATCGCGAAATCGAGCTGCCGGTCGCCATTGGTGTCGGCACAGACCAGCTGCACCGCGCCGATCAGCACCACCCGCAATTCCCCGGCCTGGCCGGTCAGCGGCCCGGTCGCGGTGCTGAAGTGGAAGGCGGTGTTGCCGTTGCCGGCACTGCCGTCGGCGTCGATCGCCGACAGGTCGATCTTGTCGCCTACGGTGAAGTCGGCGATCACGTCCTTGGTCGACGCGGCCACGGTGCTGTCGCCGATCGCCAGATAGATGAAGCGGTCGTTGCCGGCGCCACCGGTCAGCCGGTCGCCGCCGGCGCCCCCCGTCAGCGCGTCATTGCCTGCCGCGCCCGACAATGCGTTGGCGCCGGCATTGCCGCCCAGCACATCGTCGTGACCCGACCCGACGAGGTTTTCGATGAGCACGAGCATGTCGCCCTCGGCGTCGCCATGGTGGCCGAGGCCATCCGCCAGGCTGACCGTCACGAAAGCAGCCGACCCTCCATAGGAGGCCGCGTCGATGTTGCCGCCCCCGTTGAGCACATCGGCCCCTGCCCCGCCATTCAGCACATCGTTCCCGGAGCTGCCATAGAGGCCGTCATTGCCGGCGCCGCCATCGAACCGGTTGTCGACGGCACTGCCGCCCATCACGTCGTCGAAGGCGGAGCCGACGAGGTTCTCGATAGACACGAGCGTGTCGTACTCGGCATCGCCGAAATGGCAGACGCCATCCGCCAGGGTGATCCTCACGCCCGCGCCTGATCCGGCGTAGGAGGCCGTGTCGACGTTGCCGCCGCCGTCGAGCGTGTCGCCCCCCGCGCCCCCCTCCAGCATGTCGTTGCCGCTGCTGCCGTAGAGATGGTCCGCGCCCTTGCCGCCGAGCAGCACATCGGCGCCGACTCTGCCGATCAGGTAGTCGGAACCCAGGCCGCCTTCGAGACGGCTGCCCGCCACGGCACTGGCCAACCAGTCGTTGAAGTCCGTGCCGGTGACGCCTTCGATGCCAATGAGCCGATCGCCGACGGCATCTCCGCCGAGGTATTTCTCAGCCTCCAGATCGACATACACCCTGATCTCGGAGTAGCGGTAGTCGGCGATGTCGAAACCATCGCCGCCGTCGAGCGTGTCTGCATCTTCGCCACCCGCGAGCGTGTCATTCCCGCTGCCGCCGTAGAGGTGGTCGGCGCCCTGGTCGCCGAAGAGTTCATCATCGTTGCCCTGGCCGAAGAGGCTGTCGGCACCCTGCCCGCCTTCCAGGAAGTTGCCACCGCCATCACCGGATATCTGATCGTCATGGTTAGAACCGATGGCGCCCTCGATGCTGGTCAATTGATCGCCCGCAGCAGTGCCACCCAGGCAGATCCCAGTCGAGAGATCAATTTCCACCCCGACGATGGAATCGCTCCAGTCACCGGCATCAAGGCCGTCACCGCCATCGAGGACATCGTTTCCCAACCCTCCGCTGAGGATGTCGGAGCCGCCATTGCCGGAGAGATGATCGTTGCCACCCAGGCCGATAAGGTAGTTATTTCCTGCGTCTCCGGCGAGAACATCGTCCCCTGCCGTGCCGATATAATCCACCAGGCTTGCGCCAGCGTGATCGAAAGACTCTAGAGTCGAATTGATCTGATCTGGAAGCCCGCCCCCATCACTACTTTTGGAAAAAACAATAGCCATCGACGCCCCCTCGTTGCCGATTATGTACGAATATTACTTCAAAATCGAAGATAGGTCTCAGAGAACACTCCCAGGACGAATAATCTCTTCTCAGAAACCGAAAATTTTCCAATCAAGAATATGATCGAGCGCAAGTTTTCTGAATTTACTAAGATTAAATCGTTAATGTGCCTCGATAGAAGCTAGTGCGATTCCCGAACCCTCGGCAAGCCGAACAATTATGGCGTTTCAGACTCATATGCCGTGAACTCGCCGGAATTGCAGCGCTCACCGGTTGGATGGCCTCTCATCCCAGATCGTCACTCCGGCCGCCGCCCGGCCACCAGCAGCCCCTCCAGCAACGCGTCGAACGCCGCCACCGCCTTGCGCGCCGTGGCCTCCGGGTCCGGGGCGTTGGCGATCCACAAAGCGGCGTGCAGCATGGCGCCGTTGACCAGGCGCGCCGTCGCCTCCGGGTCGACCGCGACGATCACCCCGTCCGCCGCCAGCCGCCGCAGCGTGTCCGCCATCGAGCGGATGCATTCGCTCTGGCCGGGCCAGGTCGAGGGGTCGCCCAGCACCGAGGGGCCGTCGCGCAGCACGATGCGCTGGATCTCGGGCTCCAGCGCCATCTCGAGATAGGCCGTGCATTCCGCCACGAAGCCGCGCCACGGGGTGTCGGCCCGGTCCGAGACCTGGTGCAGCCGCGCGCCCATCTCGGCGTCGATCTCGGCGACCACCGCCTGCAGCAGCCCCTTCTTGTCGCCGAAATGATGGTACAGCGCGCCCCGGGTCAGGCCGGCCGCGGCGGTGAAGTCGTCCATCGCGGCGTCGGCATAGCCGACCGTGCCGAAGGCGTGGCGGCCGGCGCGCACCAGCTTGGCGCGGGTTTCGGCGATCATCTCGCTGCGGGGCTTGCGGACCATGGTTCCTCTTTCACATACGCTTCGTATGTTAATTGACATACGCTGCGTATGCAACTATGTCATCTCACATACGCCGCGTATGTCAGCTATGATGGACTTCGAGGAGCCCGTGATGCCCAACCCATACCGCGAGATCTTCCAGGCCCCCGGGGCCAAGGCGTTCTCCGCCACGGGGTTCGTCGCCCGGCTGCCGCAGGCCATGATCACGCTCGGCATCGTCACCATGCTGTCGCAGACCCGCGGCGAATACTGGCTGGCCGGCGGCGTGGCCGCCACCTTCGCCCTGGCCAATGCCCTGATCGCGCCGCGGGTCTCGCGGCTGGTCGACCGCTACGGCCAGGCCCGCGTGCTGCTGCCCGCCAGCGCCGTCAGCGTCGCGGCGCTGGCCGCGCTGATGCTGGCCGCCCGCACCGGCGCGCCGGACTGGACCCTGTTCCTGTTCGCCATGGTGGCCGGGGCGATGCCGGCCATATCGGCGATGGTGCGGGCACGCTGGACCAAGCTGTACCGCGACACGCCGCAGCTGCACGCCGCCTTCGCCTTCGAATCGGTGGTCGACGAGGTGATCTACATGACCGGGCCGGTCCTCGCGATCGGCCTCAGCGTCGCCCTGTTCCCGGAGGCCGGGCCGCTGGCCGCCGCGCTGCTGCTGGCCGCCGGCGCGCTGCTGTTCGCGGCGCAGCGGTCGACCGAACCGCCGGTGCATGCGGCCGAGGCCGGACGGGGCACCACCGTCATCCGCCTGGGGTCACTGCGCATCATCGTGCTGACCCTGGCGGCGATCGGCGCGATCTTCGGCACCGCCGAGGTCACCGCCATCGCCTTTGCCGAGGCGCAGGGCCAGAAGGCCGCGGCCAGCCTGGTCCTGGCCAGTTATGCCGCCGGGTCGCTGATCGCCGGCCTGGTCTTCGGCACGCTGAAGCTGCGGGTGTCGCTGGCCGGGCAGTTCGTCCTGGCGATCGGCCTGGCGGCGCTGACCACGCTGCCCCTGCTGGTGGTCGACAGCATCCCGGTGCTGGCCGCGGTCCTGTTCCTGGCCGGCGCCGCGGTGTCGCCCACCATCATCACCGCGATGGGGCTGATCGAGCGGCTGGTGCCGCCATCGCAGCTGACCGAGGGCATCACCTGGGCGATGACCGGCATCGGCATCGGCGTGGCCTTCGGATCCTCGGTCTCGGGCTGGGTGATCGACACCTACGGCGCCCAGAGCGGCTTCCTGGTGTCGCTGGCCTCGGGCGCGCTGGCCCTGGCCATCGCCCTGTTCGGCCAGCGCTGGCTGCGCGGCGAGGCGCGGACCGCGGCGGCCCGGCAGGCGGTCGCCTGACCGCCGGCGACGTCGGCTGGGTTCGCTCTTGCGAACCCAGCAGTGGCCCGGACGGTGCGATGTTGGGTTCGCAGACCGCGAACCCAACCTACGCGGTAATGCCGTTCCAGATTACAGATGCGGCCCCAGCAGGGAGAGGTCGGCTGCGCCCAGCCGGTCCTTGGCGGTGCGCAGCTGGTGCCAGTAGGGGTACAGCACCGGCGGTGCGCTGACCTGGTCGAGGCGCTGCCGTTCCTCCGCCGTCAACACCAGCCCGGCGGCGCCGAGATTGTCCTTCAGCTGCGCCTCGGTGCGCCCGCCGATGATCACCGAGGTCACCGCCGCGCGGCCGAGCAGCCAGGCCAGCGCCACCTGGGCGCCGGAGACGCCGCGCGCCTCGGCGATCGCCACCAGCACGTCGACGATGGCCCACAGCCGGTCCTCGTCGCGGATCGGCGGCTCGCCCCAGCCGGCGAGCTGGCGGGTGCCTTCCGGCGACTGGCCGCGGCGGTGCTTGCCCGAGAGCAGGCCGCCGGCCAGCGGGCTCCACACCAGGATGCCGAGGCCCTGGTCGATCGACACCGGCACCAGCTCGTACTCCGCCTCGCGCGCCTCCAGCGTGTAGTGGATCTGCTGGCTGACGAAGCGCTGGCGCAGGGTGCGGTCGCTGACGGCCAGCGCCTTCATCAGGTGCCAGCCGGAGAAGTTCGAGGCGCCGATGTAGCGGACCTTGCCCTGGCGCACGAGGCTGTCGAGCGCGTCGATCGTCTCCTCCAGCGGGGTCAGCCCGTCCCACTGATGGACCTGGTAGAGGTCGATCACGTCGGTCTTCAGCCGCTTCAGGCTGGCCTCGCAGGCCTCGATCAGGTGGTGGCGCGACAGGCCGCGGTCGTTCGGCCCGTCGCCCATCGGGAAGCGCGCCTTGGTGGCGATCAGCACGCCGGCCTTGCGCTTGCCGCCCAGGGCCTCGCCGATGATCTCCTCCGACGCGCCGGTGGAGTAGACGTCCGCCGTGTCGATCAGGTTGACGCCGGCATCGAGGCACAGGTCGATCTGGCGCCGCGCCTCGTCCAGGCCGACATTGCCGACCTTCGAGAAGTTGCCCTTCCCGCCCATGGTCATGGTGCCGAGGGTGATGGTGGAGATCTTCAGGCCGGAACGGCCGAGCTGCCGGTATTCCATGGCGACGCCTCTCGCTGTCGGGATGCCCCAGTCCTAGACCCGTCGGTTTCAGCGTTCCAACGGAAAGATGTGATCGCATTCAGCAGCGATGGCGCTGAATAGGCCGGTGTGGTTGCGCCGCCGGGTGCGGACGGCGCGGTTGCGCCGCCGGGTGCCGGACGGCGCGATTGCGCCGCCGGGGGCAAGCCGGCCACACTGGCGGCATCGGTCCCGCCCCAGCACCCGCCGCCATGCGCTCCACCATCGCCATCCCGGTCACCGTCCACGCCACGCCCGAGGCGCTGGGCCGCGCCATCGCCCAGCGAATCCTGGGCGGGATCGAGCGTGCGGCCGAGGAGAACCGGCCCTATCTGCTGGGCTGCCCCAGCGGCCGGTCGGCCAAGCCGGTCTATGCGGCGCTGGGCGCCCTGGCCGGCATGACCCGGTTCGACCTGTCGCGCCTGGTCGTGGTGATGATGGACGAATACATGGTCGACGGGCCCGACGGCCCGGTGCCCTGCGATCCCCGGGCGCATTTCAGCTGCCGCCGCTTCGCCGAGCAGGACATCCGGGCGGTGCTGAACGCGAAGCTGCCGGGGCCGCGACAGGTGCCCGCCGCCGCCATCTGGTTCCCCGACCCGAGGCGGCCGGAGGCCTATGACCGGCGCATCCAGGAGGCCGGCGGCATCGACCTGTTCCTGCTGGCCAGCGGCGCCAGCGACGGGCATGTCGCCTTCAACCCGCCAGGCAGCCCGGCCGAGGGCGGGTCCGGCATCGTCAGGCTGGCGGAAGAGACCCGCCGCGACAACATGGAGACCTTCCCCGATTTCGCCGCCATCGCCGAGGTGCCGCGCTGGGGCCTGACCGTCGGCCTGGGCACCATCGCCGGCCTGTCGCGCGCAGCGCTGATGATCCTCCATGGCAGCCACAAGCGGCAGGCGGTGCAGCGCCTGCTGGAAAGCCGGGACTTCGAGCCGGACTGGCCGGCCACCATCCTGCACCGATGCCGCCACCCCGAGATCCATCTCGACGCCGCCGCGGCGCAGGAGGCCTCATGACCGGCGCGTCCGACGCTGCCGAGCTGGCCCGGCTGCGGGCGCTGATCCTGGCGTCGCGCGCGGTGGCCTGCGGCATGGTGCATGAGTCGGTGCCGCGGGATGCGGCGGGACAGCCGCTGCCACATGCGGTCGAACCGGACGGCTATGCCCGCCCGGCGCTGTGTTCGGCCATGCGGCGCGGCACCCAGCTGGCCTGCAGCCACAGTGCCGCGCGGCTGCCGCTGCGCCAGGCCATTGAGGCGCTGCAGGCGCGCGATGGCGCCGACGCGGCGGCGCTGGAAACCCTGCTGGAGGATTGGATCCGGCTGGACGCGGCGCTGGGCACGCTGGACCACCGCCGCTATGCCGCGGAGACGCGGCTGGCCGATGCGGTTCGGACCGGGACGGCCGGGACCGTCGACGGTGAGCGGTCGATCGCGGCGCTGGTCCAGGAGCATCGCGACCTCGCCCGAGGCCTCGATGCCCTGAAGGACCGTGTGCTTGCCGCGATAGACCGATCAGGCTGCTAGTTGAACACCGCCTCGTAGAAGCGGATGTCCTTCGCCTGCGCGATGTCGGCGGCCGCCGGCACCACCGGGTTGATGAAGACGCCCTCCATCAACCCCTTCTCGGGATGCCGGATGTTGTAGACCTGCGGCCCGAGATCGGACGCCGCCGGCGCCGTGAACAGGATCGCGAACGGATGGCGCCGCAGCAGGCCGGGCGACGCATAGGGCGACAGCCGGGCGGCGACCAGCGTGGCCTCCACCCTGCCGCCCGTGCCTTCGACCACGAAGGTGCCGCCGCGATGATCCTTGAAGTCGTCGAAGCTGAGTTCGGCAAGCATCGGGGTCGCTCCTCAGTTGCGCGGCGGGAAGATGCCTTCGAGCGCGATGATCCAGTTGATCGCCAGGTAGGGCGGCAGGATCGAGAACGGCTGGTTGTTGCCGGCCAGGCCGGTCGCACCTGCGACCGGAGCCGGGATGCTGACGGTCGGGGTGGTGCCGCTCGGCGCGTAGCTGTTGACGTCCGTCGTGCCGCCGG
Source organism: Inquilinus ginsengisoli (assembly GCF_031453975.1). Classification (NCBI taxonomy): domain Bacteria; kingdom Pseudomonadati; phylum Pseudomonadota; class Alphaproteobacteria; order Rhodospirillales; family Rhodospirillaceae; genus Inquilinus; species Inquilinus ginsengisoli. The sequence continues at coordinate 33,554 of NZ_JAVDPW010000012.1, read as the reverse complement.
TGTTCGGGTCGGGGAAGTTCGCCGAGCCGAGGATCGAGGTGGCGGTGGGCGCCGACTGGCTGGTGCCGCCCACGTTGCTCGTGGCGGTCAGCTGTGAAGCAAGTGTGCCGGCCGGGTGGTTGTGGGACGGCAGGTTGTTGTTGGTCAGCGTCGTGTTCTCGGTGCCGCCGACCTGGCCGAGGACATAGGTGCTGAGGCCTGGGCCCTGGCCAGCGCCGATCGGGAACCGGCTGGCCAGGTTGGGCAGCTGGAAGGTGGTCTGGCCGTTGCCGCCATAGGTGGTGCCGAGCAGGCTGAACAGGGCGGTGTTCTGGGCGATCGACAGGATCTGGCCCCAGCAGAACGCCCAGCCGCGCGGCGCGAAGTTCGGGGCCCAGCCCATGATGGTGGCGAGATAGGCTTCCATTTCAAATGCTCCATGAAAAATGCGGATCGAAAAAACGACAGTGCTGAGACCGGCTCCGACCGCCCGAAACCGGGCGGCGGATCGGCGATTACAAAGGCAACTCAAAGCGAAATATAATAATAAGCAGTCAGATACAAACGCTGCATTATGTCATGAAGCGGCGCCAAGCCAAGAGCAAAGTTCAGCGCGCCAGCCAGCCGCCGTCGACCGGCAGGATCGTGCCGGTGACGTAGCCGCTGTGGGGCGAGGCGAAGAACAGCGCCGCTGTCGCCAGATCCTGCGGCAGGCCCCAGCGCCCGACCGGGATGCGGTCGAGGATCTGCCGGGTCCGCACCGGGTCGGCGCGCAGCGCCTCGGTGTTGTCGGTGTCCATGTAGCCCGGTGCGATGGCGTTGACGGTGATGCCCTTGGGCGCCAGCTCGTTCGCCAGCGCCTTGGTCAGCCCGGCCAGGCCGTGCTTGGCCGCGGTGTAGGACGGCACCCGGATGCCGCCCTGGAAGGACAGCACCGAGGCGACCTGGATGATCCGGCCCTGGATCCCCTGCCCGACCATGTGGCGGGCCACCGCTTGGGTCAGGAAGAAGGCGCTCTTCAGGTTCACGGTCATCACCGCGTCCCAGTCGGCCTCGCTGAACTCCAGCAGGTCGGCGCGGCGGATGATGCCGGCGTTGTTGACCAGGATGTCGATGCGGCCGAGCCGGGCGACGATGTCGCCGACCACGGCGTCGAGCCCTGAGGAGTCTTCGAGATCGCGAACGATCTCGACAAACCGTCGGCCGGCGCCGGCCACCCGCTCCGCCGTCTCCGGCATCGGGCGGGAGCCGAGGCCGGCGATGTCGGCCCCGGCCTCTGCCAGGGCCAGAGCGAGGCCCTGGCCGAGGCCGGTGCGCGCACCGGTGACCAGCGCGACCTGGCCGGTGAGGTCGAACGGCTTCGCCGTCACAGCAGGTCGCCCATGGCGACGAAGTCCATGTCGGTGAAGGCCTGGTTGTCGCCGGCCATGCTCCAGATGAAGGCATAGGCCGAGGTGCCGGCGCCGCAATGGATCGACCAGGGCGGTGACAGCACCACCTGCTCGTTGCGGATCACCAGGTGGCGGGTCGCCTCCGGCCGGCCCATGAAATGCATCACCACTGCGTCGGCCGGCAGCTCGAAGTAGAAATACGCCTCCATCCGGCGGTCATGGGTGTGCGCCGGCATGGTGTTCCAGGCGCTGCCGGTGGCCAGGCGGGTCAGGCCCATCAGCAGCTGGCAGGTCGGCAGCACCTCGGGGTGCAGGTACTGGTACAAGGTGCGGCGGTTGCAGGTCTCGGGCGCCCCCAGCTCCTTGACGATCGCCTGGGCCTTGGTGATCAGCCGCGACGGGTGGACGGCATGGGCCGGCGACGAGTTGATGTAGAACTTCGCCGGATTGGCCGGATCGACGCTGGCGAAGGCCACCGAGGCGATGCCGCGGCCGAGATAGAGGGCATCCTGCGACCCGACCTCGAACGCCGTGCCGTCGGCCGTGACCCGGCCGGGACCGCCGACATTGATCAGGCCGAGCTCGCGACGCTCCAGCAGCGTGGCGCTGCCGACCAGCTTGGCCAGGTCCTCGCCGACCGTCAGCGGCGCGTCGGTCGGCACGGCGCCCATCACCAGCACCCGGTCGTAGTGGGTGTAAGTGGCCGTCAACTGGCCCGGCACCATCAGCTGCTCGATCAGGAAATGCCGGCGCAGATCCTCGCCGTCCAGCATCTCGGCCTGTTCGTAATGCACCGCCTGTCGGGTGGTCGGGGTGTTGCTTGCCGTCATCGCCTGTCCTTCTCGCGCATTCGTCTAGCGTGTCCGGCCCACAGCGGGGTCATCGAACAGTTCGGGGTGGTCGGCCTCGATCCGCGGCAGGGCGCGCAGGATCTCGGTCAGGTGGTGCCGCATCGCCCGCTCCGCCCCATCGGCGTCTCGGGCGTCGACCGCCGCCATGATGTCCCGGTGCTGGGCGACCAGCGGCGCCATGGCGTCGCCGCCCGGCAGTGTCAGGGTGCAGATGCGGTCCATGTGCGACTTCAGGTCGGCGACCGCCACCCAGGCCATGCCGCAGCCCGCGCCCTCGGCCAGGGCGATGTGGAACAGCTCGTCATAGCGCTGGAAGTCGTGGTGGCTGCCGCGCGCCGCCACCCGGTCCTGGGCGTCGAGCAGGTCGTCGATGCGCTCGCGGCTGGCGCGGTCGAAGCCGTCGCAGGCGCGCCGCACCACCGCGACCTCGACCGATTCGCGGACGAACCGCGCCTCCATCATCCGGCGCACCGACAGCTTCACCACCACGGTGCCGCGCTGGGGCTGGATCTCGACCAGACGGGACCGGGCCAGGGCGATCAACGCCTCGCGCACCGGCTGGCGCGACACGCCGTAGCGCTGCGCGATCTCCTGCTCCGACAGCCTTGCCCCGGGCGCCAGCTCCAGCGCCATGATGGCGCGGCGCAGTTCGCGCTCCAGCCGGTGTGCGGCGGATTCGAAGCTGTGGGCGGGGTCGAGATTCACGCGGGTTCCAGGACCTCAGGTTGTCCGCCTTGCATAGCAAGCCATACTACCATACACAAGAATCCAACGACCTGCCTGGGATGGAGCCGTCGATGAGTGCGCCCCGCGATCTGGCCATTGCCTTCACCGAGGCGCGCCGCGCCGGCCGCGCCCTGCCCGAATATCCCGGCACGCTGCCGCCCGACCTGCCGACCGCCTATGCGGTGCAGGAGGAGGCGATCGGACTGTGGCCCGACACCATCATCGGCTGGAAGGTGGCCGGCATCGCCGAGACCTGGCGGCCGCGCTACGACGCGCCGCGCCTGGCCGGGCCGATCTTCGCCCGCAACGTCCGCGACGCCCGCCACGGGCCGGTCGAGACCCCGGTGATCCCCGGCGGCTTCGGCGCGGTCGAAGCCGAATTCCTGCTGCGCATCGGCCGCGACCTGCCGGCGGAAGCTAGAGCCTGGAGCGCCGAGGAGCTGCGGCCCTTCGTCGACGCGGTCCATGTCGGGATGGAGATCGCGGGCAGCCCGCTGGCGATCCTGAACGACCTGGGGCCCGGCGCCGTGGCCAGCGATTTCGGCAACAACGCCGGCATGGTGATCGGGCCCGAGATCGCGGATTGGGACAGCAAGCCGCCCTCGGGCTGGACCGTGCGGATGCGGGTGGACGGCGCGGTGATCGGCGAGGGCAGCGCCGCCCGCGTCGCCGGCGGCCCCTTCGCCGCCCTCGCCTTCCTGGTCGAGCACCTCGCCCGGCGTGGCCGGTCGCTGCCGGTCGGCAGCTGGGTGTCGACCGGCATGACCACCGGCGTGCACGACGTGGTGCCGGGCGCCCGGGCCCACGCCGAGTTCGACGGCGTGGGCGTGGTCGAGACGCTGATGACCGCGGTCGGCGGCTGAGGCCGCCGGGACCCGAGAATCCCGGAAGACGACCTGCTGGGACGCGAAGACAGCGCGGCCGCCAGGATCCATACTGCGTCCCGATGATCCACCATGAGGACATCGGCGATGCTGCCCGATATCGCGGCCCCCCTGCCGACGGCACTGACGTCGAACGGCCATGACCTGGATTGCGGCCCGGCGCGGCTGGGTTGGCTGACGCCGAGCGACCCGGGCGACGACCTCGCAACCCTGCGGGCGCGCTACGAGGCCGACGGCTATCTCTGGCTCAAATCGCTGCTGCCGCGCCCGGCGGTGCTGGAATTCCGTCGCCACGTCTTCGCGCAGTTCGCCGAGTTCGGCCTGCTCGCCGCCGGCTCCGATCCGGTGGAAGGCCGCGCCTCCGACCGCCCATCCGACGCCGCCTCCCGCAGCCGGATGATGGAGCTGGTGCGGTCGGCCGCCTTCGAATCCTTCTGCCTGACGCCGGAGCTGTGGCGCTTCATCGACCGGCTGATCGGCGGCATGAGCACCCTGCACAAGCGCAAGATCCTGCGCTTCACCCGGCCAGGCGACCCGGCTGCCACCGGGGCGCATTACGACCTGATCTATCTGCGCGCCGGCACCGATCGGCTGGTCACGGCCTGGATCCCGATCGGCGACGTGCCGGTGCGGATGGGCGGGCTGCTCTACCTCGAAGGCTCGCACCGGCTGGGCCGCACCATGGAGGCGGAGTTCGCGCTGAAGAATGCGGAGCTGTCGCCGGAGGAGCGGATCAGCGCCTACAACCGCAACATGACCGAGACCGGCTGGATCTCGAAGAACCTGCCCGAGATGGCGGAGCGCTTCGCCACGCGCTGGCTGGCCGCCGACTACACTGCCGGCGACGTGGTGCTGCACAGCCCCTACATGATCCACGCCGCGACCCGCAACGACGACCCGGACGGAATCATGCGCCTGTCGGCCGACATCCGCTTCCAGGACGTGCGCGACGAGGCCGACCCGCGCTGGGGCCGGCACTGGGCCACCGATGACGGGCTGTGATCAGGCGCGGTCCCAGGGCGGGATGCCGCGGAAGGCCTCGGCCAGGAAGTCGACCATCACCCGGACTTTGGCGCTGAGGTGCCGGCGGCTGGGATAGACCGCAAGCACGTCGATGTCGGGCATGCGGTGGCCCGGCAGCAGCGGTATCAGCCGGCCCTGACGCAGGTCGTCGCCGATCAGGAAGGTCGGCTGCCAGATGACGCCGAGCCCCGCCAGCGCCGCGGCGCGGACGGTGTCGCCGTTGTTGCTGTGCATGACGCAGGGCACCTTCACCGCATGCGGCCGGCCGGAGCCGTCGACCAGGTGCCATTCGTCGGCCGTGGCGGCGCCGCTGTAGCCGACGCAGTCGTGGCCCAGGAGGTCGGCCGGGACCGCGGGCGCGCCGCGGCGGGCGATGTAGTCGGGCGAGGCGCAGACGATGTTGCGCGAGGCGGCGAGCTTGCGGCCCACCAGGGCCTGCGACCCGACCCGCGAAATCCGGACCGCCAAATCGTAGCCCTCGCCCACCAGGTCGACGACACGGTCGATCAGGTCGACATCCAGCTCGATCTCCGGGTAGCGCGCCAGGAAGCGCGGCCACAGCGGCGCCAGGTGCAGCATGCCGAAGCTGAGCGGCGCGTTGAGGCGCAGCCGGCCGCGCGGGCTGAGCGCGGCGGAGGAGGCGATCGCCTCCGTCTCCGCCACCTCGTCGAGAATCCCCCGGGCCCGTTCGACCAGCGCCTCGCCCGCCTCGGTCAGCGACAGCCGGCGCGAGCTGCGGTTGAGCAGGCGGGTGGCGAGATGCGCCTCCAGCTCGTTGACGTAGCGGGTGACATTGGCCGGCGAGGTGTCGAGCGTTTCGGCGGCACGGGTGAAGCTGCCCTTCGCCACCACCGCGACAAACACCTCATAGGCGCGCAGCCGGTCCATTCACGTTTCATCATTCAGGAAAGCTGAATGATGCTAGCATGATCCCTGCCTTCCTCCCAGGTTTCCTGTTGCATATGTTTCGGACGACAGCGAGCCGCGGGCCCGCCCTGACCACAGGAGATCCGGAAATGAATCGTCTCGAAACCAAGGTCGCGATCGTCACCGGCGCCAGCGCCGGCATCGGCCGCGCCACCGCCAGGCTGTTCGCCGCCGAAGGCGCCAAGGTCGTGGTCGGCGCCCGCCGCGACGCCGAGCTGGCGACCCTGGTCGCGGAGATCGCGGCCGCAGGCGGCCAGGCCGTGGCGCTGGCCGGCGACGTCCGCTCCGAAGACTACGCCAAGGCGCTGGTGGCGCTGGCGGTGGAGCGCTTCGGCCGACTCGACGTCGCCTTCAACAACGCCGGCACGCTGGGCGAGATGGGCGCCAGCACCGGCGTGTCCGAGGCCGGGTGGAGCGACACCGTCGCCATCAACCTGACCGGCGCCTTCCTGGGCGCCAAGCACCAGATCGCCGAGATGGTGAAGCGGGGCGGCGGGTCGGTGATCTTCACCTCGACCTTCGTCGGCCACACCTTCTCCTTCCCCGGCGTCGCCGCCTATGCCGCCAGCAAATCCGGGCTGATCGGCCTGACCCAGGCGCTGGCCGCCGAATTCGGCCCGCAGGCCGTGCGCGTCAACGCGGTGCTGCCCGGCGCGGTCGACACCGACATGTACCGCACGGCGAACGGCACGCCGGAGGCGCGCGAGCATCTGAGCAGCCTGCATGCCCTGAAGCGCGTCGGCACGCCGGAGGAGATCGCCCGGTCGGTGCTGTACTTGGCCTCCGACGATTCGTCCTTCGTCACCGGCACCGCGTCGCTGGTCGATGGCGGCATCTCGATCGCCCGGGGCTGAGCCGGAGGCGGCGGGGTGAGGGGCGGGACCGGCGTCCCGACCCTCACCCCGCCCCGCGATGGGTGATGCGGAACTGCCGGGGCGGCATCGCGAAGTGCCGGCTGAAGGCCTCGTAGAAGCGGGAGGCGGAGCCGAAGCCCGCCTCGAAGGCGATCGAGACGATGTCGGTGTCGGTCGAGAGCAGCAGCGCCTGGGCGACATAGAGGCGCTGGCGGGTGATGTAGCCGCCGATGGTCATGCCCAGGCTGTCGCGGAAGATCGCCATGGCGTAGTTCGGATGCAGGCAGACCGACGCCGCCACATCGGCCACCGCGATCGGCTCGGTCGCCCGCGCCGCGATGAAGCCCGCCATCGCCCAGACCTTCTCGTGCCGGCCGTCACCCCGGGCGCCGGCGTCGCTGGTGTCGGACAGCACCTGCCAGCCGCACAGGTCGCTGCGCCGCAGCCGCTGCTCGATCTCCTGGCGCACCAGCGCCGTGATCGCATCGTCGCCCCGGCGCAGCTCCGCGTGCCAGTGCTGGAACTGCGCCGCGTCGAAGGGCAGCGCCGCCTGGTCGCCGATCATGCCGCCGCCGAGCACGGCGCTCTTCAGCCGCGACCCCAGGGCCGCGCTCAGGAACATCTCGATCGGCAGGTACAGGCAGACGAAGCTGGCCGGGCTCGAGACCTCGATCGCCTGGTGCGGGATGGCGCCCCAGAAGAACACGAAATCGCCGGCCCCGATCGTCACCCGGCGGCCGTTGAACAGGTAGGTCATGGCGCCTTCGAGCATGTAGTTCAGCTCGATCTGGCTGTGCTGGTGGGCGTGGCGCATGACCAGGACCTGCCGCCGCGCGTCGGCGCTGACGATGCGTTCCGACAGGCCCGGAAGCCTGGGTATGCGTGCGGTCGCGGTTCGGCTCATCGGATGCCTTAGGATCCAGGAACAATCTGCCACTTATCCGGACGACATGCGGAAATATCGGATTCATACTCCCTGCGCAACATGGCGATAAGCCCCGCGGAGAGGGTTCGACCTTCCGCCCGCGGGCCCGTTCGTCCCAACGAGACACGAGGGAGGAGATCATGAGTGGCTTCGGCAGGATCGCCGGAATTCTCATCGGCACCGTCGCGCTGGGGCTGGCCGCGGCCGGGCCGGCGCTGGCGCAATCGGACCTGAAGGGCGAGATCACGGTCTGGAGCTGGAATGTCGCGGCGACGGCCCTGAAATCCGTGGTCCCCGACTTCAACAAGGCTTATCCGAACGTCAAGGTGACGGTCGAGGATCTGGGCAACCAGCCGGTCTACGACCGCGGCCTGGCCGGCTGCTCGGCCGGCGGCGTCAACATGCCGGACGTCTATTCGGTCGAGAACCATGAATCCTCGGTGTTCTGGGCCCGCTTCCCGGATTGCTTCGCAGACCTGAAGACGCTGGACCCGAAGGAGGCCGACCTCCTCGCCAAGTTCCCCAAGTTCAAGCTCACGGAGCTGACCGTCGGCGACAAGATCTACGCCATGCCCTGGGATTCCGGCCCGGCCGTGGTGTTCTACCGCCGCGACATGTACGAGGCCGCGGGCGTCGACCCGGCCAAGATCGCGACCTGGGACGATTTCATCGCCGCCGGCAAGGCGGTGCAGGCCAAGGCCGGCCCCGACGTGAAGTTCGTCTCGAACAACACCGATTCGATCAGCACGACCTGGTTCCGTATCCTGGCCAACCAGGCCGGCTGCGCCTATTTCGACGAGACCGGCGAGAATGTCACGGTCAATCAGGCCGGCTGCGTCCAGGCGCTGGAGACGGTGAAGAAGATCTCCGACGCCGACCTGTTCCTCAACGCCGGCTGGGACGGCAGCCTGCAGGCGATCAAGGCCAACCGGCTGGCCAGTTCGGTCTACGGCGCCTGGTACGAGGGCTCGGTCCGCGGCAACGCGCCGGAGCTGAGCGGCAAATGGGGCGTCTTCCAACTGCCCGCCTTCGCCGCCGGCGGCAACCGCGCCGCCAATATCGGCGGCTCGTCCCTCGCCATCCCGGCCTCCTCGAAGAACCCGCAGGCGGCCCTGGCCTTCATCAACTTCGCGCTCGGCCGGCCGGACAGCCAGATCACCCAGCTCAAGGCCTCGGGCCTGGTGCCGACCCTGCCGGAGGCGATCAACGATCCCTACATCCAGCAGCCCCAGCCCTACTGGGGCGGCCAGAAGGTCTGGGAGGTGGTGCTGGCCACCCTGTCGCAGATCAAGCCGGCGCGCGGCACCCAATATTTCGCCGAGGCCGACGGCATCGCCGACGGCATCCTGCTGGCCTACATGAAGGGCAACGGCAAATCGGCCAAGGAGACCCTGGACGAGGCGGCCGAGCAGATCTCCGCCGCGACCGGCCTTCCCGTCGCCGAGTGACGTGATGGGAACCGCCACCCGAGCCGGCATCCAGGCCCCGCGGACACCCGGGGCCTCAGCCGCCGTTCCATTGGATATCCGGGGCGGGTGGCGGCGCCGGCGGCACGCACTGGCGCCGTACTGGTTCCTGTTGCCCTATTTCCTGGTCTTCGCCGTGTTCTGGTGCTGGCCGATCATCGATTCGGCACTGCTGTCGCTGCAGAACACGCGGGTCAATCCCTGGGGCTGGAACCTCGCGGTCAACTGGCGGCGGTTGTGGGTCGACCGCGCCTTCCACGCGGCGCTGGGAAACACGCTGACCATCATGGCGATCCAGGTGCCGGTGATGCTGACACTCGCGACGTTGCTGGCCGTGGCCCTGAACTCGCCGCTGCTGAAGCTGCGGCCGATCTACCGCTTCGCCTTCTTCGCCCCGGTGGTGGTCAGCGACGCGGCCTATTCCGCGGTGTTCCGGGTGCTGTTCAACGGCCAGTTCGGCGCCGTCAACCACGCCTTCGCGGCGCTCGGCCTGCCCACCGTCGAATGGCTGCAGGACCCGAACGCGATGCTGTCCACCGTCATGGTGGCGATGACCTGGCGCTGGACCGGCTACAACGCCATCATCCTGCTGGCCGGGCTGCAGTCGATCCCGCGCGACCTGTACGAGGCGGCGGCGATCGACGGTGCCACCCCGTTCGACCGCTTCTTCCGCATCACCCTGCCGCTGCTGAAGCCGATCCTGATCTTCTGCCTGGTGCTGTCGGTGATCGGCACCACGCAGCTGTTCACCGAGCCCTGGCTGATCACCGACCGCGGCGGGCCGGGCGGCGGCGCCGAGACCCTCGGCACCTACCTGTACAAGCAGGGTTTCGTCAGCATGAACTTCGGCTATGCCGCGGCGATCGCCTACACCATCGCGGGCATGGCGGCGGTGCTGGCGGCGCTCAACCTGGTGCTCACCCGCGGCAAGCAGGCCTGAGGAGGCAACGATGATGCTCCGCACCATCGGATCGCGCCGGCGCTGGGGCAGCTGGCTGCTCACCGGCGGCCTGGCGCCCGTGGCCCTTCTGTGGCTGGCGCCGCTCTACCTGATGGGCGTGTTCGCCACCCTGCCGGACTACGCCATCTTCTCGCCGGATCTGCCGCTGACCCCCGGCGGCAACTTCCTCGAGAACTGGGCCTTCCTCGACGACACGGCCAATTTCGGCCGGGCGATGCTGAACTCGATCGGCATCGCCACCGTCTCGGCGGCGCTGTCGCTGCTCTTGACCAGCATGGCCGGCTACGCCTTCGCCCGGTTCAAATTCATCGGCAAGCAGGTGGCCTTCAGCCTGCTGGTCGCGACCCTGACCGTGCCCTATGCCGTGCTGATCGTGCCGCAATACGTGCTGGTGGCGCGCGACCTGGCGCTGTCCAACACCTGGATCGCGGTGATCGTGCCGCCGCTGTGCCATTCGATCGGCGTGCTGTTCATGCGCCAGACCTTCCTGTCGCTGCCGCAGGAGCTGCTGGACGCCGCCCGCATCGACGGCGCGCGCGAGGGCCGGATCTTCTTCTCCATCGCCCTGCCGCTGGTGCGGCCCAGCATGGCGGCGCTGGCGATCATCCTGTTCCTGGCCTCCTGGAACAACTATCTGTGGCCGTTGCTGGTCGCGACCGAGTCGGGGGCCCGCACCGCGCCGGTGGCGCTGGGCAGCCTGATCGGCCTCAACGTCGTGCCCTGGGGCGCCTTGATGGTCGGGGCCACGCTGCTGACCCTGCCGATGATCGTAGTCTTCATCTTCCTGCAGCGCTATTTCGTCGCCGGCATCACCGCCGGCGCGGTGAAGTAGCGCCCCACCCTTCGCTCCTGACGAGGCTGTGTCATGCTCGGCGTCTGCTACTACCCGGAACATTGGCCCGAAGACTGGTGGGCGGACGACGCCCGCCGCATGCGCGAGGTCGGCATCAGCTTCGTCCGCATCGCCGAATTCGCCTGGTCGCGGATCGAGCCGGAGCCGGGGCGGTTCGACTGGGGCTGGCTGGACCGGGCGATCGACACGCTGGGCGCCGCCGGGCTGAAGGTGGTGATGTGCACGCCGACGGCGACGCCGCCGAAATGGCTGGTCGACAAGCACCCGGACATCCTGCCGGTGGACGAGGACGGCCGGGTCCGCGGCTTCGGCTCGCGCCGCCACACCAGCTTCTCGAGCCGGACCTGGTTGCGCGAGAGCGCCCGCATCACCGAGGCGGTGGCGCGGCGTTACGGCGGCCATGACGCGGTCGCCGGCTGGCAGACCGACAACGAGTTCGGCTGCCACGACACCGTGCTGTCCTACGGGCCGGAGGACGTCGCCGCCTTCCGCGACTGGCTGCGCCGCCGCTACCAGACGCCGGACGCGCTGAACCAGGCCTGGGGCAACGTGTTCTGGTCGATGGAGGTGGCCGGCTTCGGCGAGATCGAGGCGCCGGTGGCGGCGGTGACCGAGACCAACCCGGCGGCGCGGCTGGACTACTGGCGCTTCGCCTCGGACCAGGTCGCCGCCTACAACCGGATGCAGGTCGAGATCATCCGCAAGCATTCGCCGGGGCGCTTCGTCACCCACAACTTCATGGGCTTCTTCCAGGATTTCGACCACTGGCCGCTGGGCGAGGACCTCGACGTCGCGTCCTGGGACAGCTACCCGCTGGGCACGCTGGAGAAGATCGCGGCCGACGACGACGAGCGGGCGCGCTGGGCCCGCACCTCGCATCCCGACTTGGCGCCGTTCAACCATGACCTGTACCGCGCGGTCGGCCGCGGCCGCTGGTGGGTGATGGAGCAGCAGCCCGGCCCGGTGAACTGGGCCGCCTGGAATCCGGTGCCCAAGCCCGGCATGGTCCGGCTGTGGAGCTGGGAGGCGCTGGCCCATGGCGCCGAGGTCGTCAGCTATTTCCGCTGGCGGCAATGCCCCTACGCGCAGGAGCAGATGCATGCCGGGCTGAACCGGCCCGACCGCAAGCTGTCGCCGGGCGGCGAGGAGGCGACGGAGGTCGGGGCGGAGCTGGCCCGCATCGGCGCCCTGCCCGCCTCGGCCGCGGCCCCGGTGGCGCTGGTGTTCGACTACGAGACCGCCTGGATCACCCGGATCCAGCCGCAGGGCCGCGACTTCCGCTACACCGACCTGGTGTTCCGCTGGTACGAGGCGATCCGGCGCCTGGGCCTGGATGTCGACATCGTCCGCCCCGGCGCTTCGCTGGCCGGCTACAAGGCGGTGGTGGTGCCGTCGCTGGCGCATGTGTCGGAGGCGGCGCGCCATGCCTTCGCCGCGACCGACGCCGTCACCCTGTTCGGTCCGCGCAGCGGCGCCAAGACCCGCGACTTCCGCATCCCCGACGAGCTGCCGCCGGGGCCGCTGCAGGAGTTGCTGGCGCTGAAGGTCACCCAGGTCGCGTCGCTGCGCCCGAACCTGGCCGAGCCGGTCGAGGGCGCCGGCCTGTCGGGCCATGTCCGGCGCTGGCGCGAATGGCTGGAGACCGACCTGCCGGTGCTGGCCCGCTACGCCGACGGCGAACCGGCCCTGGTCGGCGACGGCAGGCGCTTCTACCTCGCCGGCTGGCCGGACGCGGAGCTGCTGCACGGCGCGATGGCCGACCTGCTGCACCGCGCCGGGCTTGAGGTGGTGGAGCTGCCGGAGGGGGTGCGCCTGCGCCGCCGCGGCGGCCTGACCTTCGGCTTCAACTACGGCGATGCCGACTGGGCGGCGCCGGTGCAGGATGCCGGGCGCTACCTGCTGGGCGGACCGGTGGTGCCGCCGCAGGGCGTGGCCTGCTGGCGGGCCGAGTGAGAGGCCAGGGGGAAACAGGATGATCTACGGCACGATCCCCGGCGTCGCGACGCCGGTGGCCCGGATGGTGATGGGCGTCGACAACCAGGACGACCTGACCCGGGCGGCGCCCCTGTTCGACGACTACATCGAGCGCGGCGGCAACTGCTTCGACACCGCCCGGGTCTACATGCGCGGCGGCTGCGAGACGCTGTTCGGCGAGTACCTCACGAAAAGCGGTGTGCGCGACCGCATCGTCCTGATCGGCAAGGGTGCGCACACTCCGAACTGCACGCCGGAGGCCGCGCGGAGCCAGCTGGAGCAGAGCCTCGAGGCGCTGCGCACCGACCGCGTCGACATCTACTTCCTGCACCGCGACAACCTCGAGGTGCCGGTCGGCGAGTTCGTCGACGTGCTCGACGCGCTGCACCGCGAGGGACGGATCGGCGTGTTCGGCGGCTCGAACTGGAGCCTGGAGCGTTTCCGGGCGGCCAATGACTATGCGAAGCGCACCGGCAAGACCGGCTTCACGGTGCTGAGCAACAACCTGGCCCTGGCCCGCATGGTCGAACCGGTCTGGGCCGGCTGCGTCTCGGCCCGCGACCCGGAGTGGCTGCGCCATCTGGAGGACAGCGGCACGGCGCTGTTCGCCTGGTCCTCGACCGCGCGCGGCTTCTTCACCGAGCGCGGCGACCCCGGCCTGCGCGACGATGCCGAGATGGTGCGGGCCTGGCACGCCGAGGACAATTTCGAGCGCCGCCGCCGCGCCATCGCCCTGGCCGCGGCCAAGGGCACCAACCCGGTGCAGATCGCCATGGCCTGGGTGCTGTCGCAGCCCTTCGCCACCTTCGCCCTGTCCGGCCCGCGCTCGATCGAGGAGAGCCGGCGCAACATCGAAGGCCTGTCCGCCGATCTGACCGAGGCCGAGCGCGACTGGCTGGATTTGCGCCGGGACACGCTGTAGGGCCAAGCCGACCTTCCTCATCTGTCATTGCCCGGCTTGACCGGGCAATCCAGGGGCCACCAAGAGCCGCTCTGGCCGCCCCTGGATGCCACGGTCAAGCCGTGGCATGACATTTGGGGGGATACGCGATGCGTAGGTTGGGTTCGCGGCACGCGAACCCAACCTACGCACCTGCGCGACCACCCAGGAAACCATTTGCAAATTGGTTCCCTTTGCGCTTGGCTGTCGGCAACGACCAGCGGCGCCGTGCGCAAGGATCGGTCCTCAGGACCGGCCGGCCGGCGCCTTAAGCATCAACAGGGGAACGGCGCATGGCCCGGAATCGGGACGGCGGATGCAGCCATTGGGAGACCAATGGCTGACTTGGTTTCACCCAGCTCGATCGACCCCAACCCCGCGCCGCGGGGCGTGTCGAACTCCAGCGTCGCGCTGGAGCGGCTGCGCGCCCTGCTGGACGCCGAGGGCGACCGCGCCGAATGGCAGCTGCCGACCGAGCGCGACCTGGCTGCCAAGATCGGGGTCGGCCGCCGCGCGGTGCGCCGGGCGCTGGAGGTGCTGGAGGCCGAGGGCAGCATCTGGCGCCATCAGGGCAAGGGCACCTTCGCCGGCCGTCGCCCCGCGGTGCAGCCGCATCTGATCGCGTCGCTGGCCGACCGCACCAGCCCGCTGGAGGTGATGGAGGCGCGGCTGCAGATCGAGCCGGCGCTCGCCCGGATGGCGGCAATGCGGTCCACCCCCGAAGCTGTCGCCGCGCTGCAGCGGATCGAGCGCAAGACCGCGGCCACGGCGGATGGCGACGGGCACGAGCTGTGGGACAGCGCCTTCCACCGCCACATCGCCGAGACCGCCGGCAACGGCCTCTTGCTGGCCCTGTTCGACTGCATCGACCGGATCCGCCAGTCGCCGTCCTGGCGCCGGCTGCGCGAGGCGGCGCGCAACCGCATCCGGCTGCGCGCCTACACCAGCCAGCATGCCGATATCGTGGCCGCGATCGCGCGGCATGACGGCGCCGGCGCCGAGGCGGCGATGCGGCGCCATCTGCTGGCACTGCATGCCAATCTCGAGGCGGCGATGAATGGCGAACCGGCGCCGCACGACGCGGCCCAAGGCCGCACCGCCACTCATGCCGAAGCGACAGCCGTGGAGGCGGGCGATGGCCTCTGACATCGGTATCGCCCCGACCCCGATGGCCGCCACCCCCGATGCGGCACCGGCCCGCGAGGTGGTCCTGGCGGTCGAGAATTTCGGTCTGAGCCTGTCCGGCGTCTCCAGCGGCCGCAACCTGGTCGACGGCGTCTCCCTCTCGGTCGCCCGCGGCGAGACCCTGTGCATCGTCGGCGAATCCGGCTGCGGCAAGAGCATCACCGCGCTGGGGCTGATGGGCCTGCTGCCGCCGGTGGCGCAGATCACCTCCGGCACCGCCATGTTCGAGGGGCGCGACCTGTTCCGCCTGACCGACCGGCAGCGCGCCGACATCCGCGGCAGCCGCATGGCGATGATCTTCCAGGAGCCGATGACCAGCCTGAACCCGGCCTTCACCATCGGCAACCAGATCGCCGAAGGCATCCGCCGCCACCGGGCGATGGGCAAGGCCGAGGCGCGCAGCCTGGCGCTGGAGATGCTGCGCCGGGTGCGCATCCCGGCGCCGGAGAAGCGGCTGGACGCCTATCCGCACCAGCTGTCGGGCGGCATGCGCCAGCGCGCCATGATCGCGATGTCGCTGGCCAACGACCCGCAGCTGCTGATCGCCGACGAGCCGACCACCGCCCTTGATGTCACCATCCAGGCGCAGATCCTGGCGCTGGTGCGGCGGCTGCAGGACGAGACCGGCACCGCCATGATCCTGATCACCCACGACCTGGGCGTGGTGGCGGAGGTCGCCGACCAGGTGGCGGTGATGTATGCCGGCCGCATCGTCGAATCCGGCCCGGTCGACGCCATCTTCGCGGACCCGCAGCACCCCTACACCATCGGGCTGATGGGGTCGGTGCCCTCGCTGGGCCGGCGCGCCGGGCGGCTGGCCACCATCCCCGGCACGGTGCCGCCGGCCGACCGCATGCCGGCGGGCTGCCGCTTCGCCCCGCGCTGCCCCTTCGCAGCACCACGCTGCACCGCCGAGGCGCCGCCCGCCCAGCTGGTCGGGCCCGACCACCGCGCCGCCTGCTGGTTCGCCCCGCTGGAACTGCACGCCGGAGGCCCGGCATGAGCGACGCCATCACGACCGACGCGCCCCTCCTGGAAGCAAAGGCCCTGGTCAAGCGCTTCGGCGGCGGCCACAGCCTGCTGGGCGGGTCGCCGCTGGTGCATGCGGTCGACGGCGTGTCGCTGGCGATCCGGCCGGGCGAGACCTTCGCCGTGGTCGGCGAATCCGGCTGCGGCAAGTCCACCCTGGGCCGGCTGCTGCTGCGGCTGATCGAGCCGACCGCGGGCGACGTGGTCTATCGCGGCCGCAGCCTGATGGCGCTGTCGGCGACGGAGATGCGGGGGCTGCGGCGCGAGCTGCAGATCATCTTCCAGGACCCCTACGCCTCGCTCAACCCGCGCATGACCGTCGGCGACATCATCGGCGAGCCGATCTGGCTGCACCGCCTGGCCGGCCGGGCCGAGCGGCGCGAGCGGGTGGCGGAGCTGCTGCGCATCGTCGGCCTGCTGCCGGACCATGCCGGGCGCTATCCCCATGAATTCTCCGGCGGCCAGCGCCAGCGCATCGGCATCGCCCGGGCGCTGGCCGGGAAGCCGGTGCTGATCGTCGGCGACGAGCCGGTGTCGGCGCTGGACGTCTCGATCCAGGCCCAGGTGATCAACCTGCTGGAGGAGCTGAAGGAGCGCTTCGGCCTGACCCTGGTGATCGTGGCCCACGACTTGGCCGTGATCCGCCACATGAGCGACCGGGTGGCGGTGATGTATCTCGGCGAGATCGTCGAGCAGGCGCCGGTCGACGCGCTGTTCGACGCGCCGCTGCACCCCTACACCCAGGCGCTGATGAAGGCGATCCCGGTGCCCAGCCCGGCCGGGCGCCAGGCCAAGACGCTGCTGCAGGGCGACGTGCCCAGCCCGACCGCGCCACCGCCCGGCTGCCGCTTCCACACCCGCTGCCCGCATGCCAGGCCGCTGTGCTCCGAGGCCCGGCCGCCGGTGGAGGAGGCCGCGCCCGGCCGCACCGTCGCCTGCCATTTCTGGCGCGAGATCCAGGATGCCGGGTCCGGCGCCCTGGTCGCGCCGCCGACGCCGCCCAACCTGGCGGCCCGGCTGTCGCTCTATCGCGCCCGGCAGAAGGATGCCGCGGCGGTCCACCCATAAGAAACCCGAAAGGAGGCTCACTTCATGCGCGCACGCACTCTCCTGGCCATCGCCGCCGGCATTCTGCTGAGCGGCACGGCCTACGGCCAGACCACGCTGCGGATCGGGCTGAACGAGGACCCCGACGTGCTCGACCCGCACCGGGCGCGGACCTTCGTCGGCCGCATCGTCTTCGCCTCGCTCTGCGACAAGCTGCTCGACATCAACCCCGAGCTGGGCTTCGTGCCCAAGCTGGCGACGGCGTGGTCGTGGAGCGACGACAACCTGACCCTGACCTTCACCCTGCGCGACGGCATCACCTTCCAGGATGGCGACCCGATCGACGCCACCGCGGTGAAGGCCAATCTCGACCGCGCCCGCACCCTGCCGGACAGCCTGCGCAAGAGCGAGCTGGCTTCGGTCGCCGATGTCGTCGCGGTCGACCCCAAGACGGTGGCGATCAAGCTGTCGCGGCCCGACGCCACCCTGCTGGCCCAGCTGTCCGACCGCGCCGGCATGATGCTGTCGCCCAAGGCCTTCGCCGCCGGGGATTTCGGGCAGAAGCCGGTGTGCTCCGGCCCCTACAGCTTCGTCGAGCGGGTGCAGAACGACCGCATCGTGCTGCAGAAATACGCCGGCTACTGGGACGCCGCGAACTACAAGATCGACAAGGTGGTGTTCCAGCCGATCCCGGACACCACGGTGCGGCTGGCCAACCTGCAGGCCGGCGACCTGGACATGCTGGAACGGCTGGCCCCGTCCGACGTGGCGGCGGTGAAGGCCGACCCGAACCTGGTGTTCGCGCCGGTGACCGGCATCGGCTACCAGGGCATCACCATCAACACCGGCAACGGCGACCGCGCCAAGAACCCGCTGGGCCAGGACAAGCGGGTGCGCCAGGCGCTGGAGCTGGCGGTCGACCGCAACGTCATCAATCAGGTGGTCGGCGCCGGCCTGTACGCCCCGGCGCAGCAGCCCTTCCCCGAGGCCAGCCCCTATCTCAGCGACAAGTTCCCGGTGCGGCAGCGCGACGTCGAGAAGGCCAAGCAGCTGCTGAAGGAGGCCGGGCACGAGCGGGTGTCGTTCGAGCTGACCTTCGGCACCGGCACCACGGCGCAGCAGATCGCCGAGCTGACCCAGGCGATGGCGTCCGAGGCCGGCTTCGACATCAAGCTGCGCGCCACCGAATTCGCGGCGATGATGAAGGAAGCGGCGTCGGGCAATTTCGAGGCCGAGCAGGTCGGCTGGTCCGGCCGGGTCGACCCAGACGGCAACATCCACGCCTTCGTCACCTGCAAGGGCAACCTGAACGACGGCAAGTACTGCAACCCCGAGGTCGACAAGCTCTTGGACGCCGCCCGCCAGTCGCCGGACCAGGCCAAGCGCAAGGAGCTGTACGACCAGGCCCAGGCCATCCTCGAGGACGAGCTGCCGATCATCTACACCTACTACCAGCCCTGGCCCTTCGTGCTGTCGACCAAGGTGAAGGGCTTCACCGCCTACCCCGACGGCATGATCCGCCTGAAGGGCATGAGCATCGAGGGCTGAGGATGCTCGCGACGGAGCAAGCTGCCGATCGGCTCAACCTATTGCCTCTCCCGCTTGCGGGAGAGGTCGGAGACGCGCGGCGGCTCCGAGTGAGGGCGTTTGTCGAGGCCGGGACCAGCCCTCACCCGGTCTCGCTGCGCAAGCCCGGCCTCTCCCGCATCCGGCGGGAGAGGCAACGCGAACGTACCTCCGGGATCCACCGCCCATGATCCGCATCATCCTCCGCCGGTTCATGGTGGCGCTGCCGACGCTGGTGCTGGTGTCGATGCTGGTCTTCACCCTGCAGAAGATGCTGCCGGGCGACCCGGTGCTGGCCATGGCGGGGGAGGAGCGCGACCCCGCGGTGCTGTCCTACCTGCGCGACAAGTACCGGCTCGACGACCCGCTGCCGCTGCAGTACTTCGCCTGGATCGGCCAGGTGGTGCAGGGCGATTTCGGCATCTCGCTGCGCACCGACGCGCCGGTG
Organism: Inquilinus ginsengisoli; assembly: GCF_031453975.1. Classification (NCBI taxonomy): domain Bacteria; kingdom Pseudomonadati; phylum Pseudomonadota; class Alphaproteobacteria; order Rhodospirillales; family Rhodospirillaceae; genus Inquilinus; species Inquilinus ginsengisoli. Next base: position 14,525 of record NZ_JAVDPW010000012.1, on the reverse strand, counting down.
ACCGAGCTGATCGCCCAGAAGCTGCCGGTGACCATCCAGCTGGCCGCCATGGCCATGGTCTTCGCCCTGGTGATCGGCATCCCCGCCGGCATCCTGGCGGCGGTGTACAAGGGCACGGCGGTCGACTACGGCGCCAATGTCTTCGCCCTGTCCGGCCTGTCGATCCCGAACTTCTGGCTCGGCATCATGCTGATCCTGCTGGTCTCGGTGGAGTGGAAGCTGCTGCCGGCCTCGGGCTACGTGTCGCCGTCGCAGGACCTCTGGCTCAGCCTGAAGACCATGCTGATGCCGGCCTTCGTGCTGGGCAACGCCCTGGCGGCCACGCTGATGCGGCACACCCGCTCGGCCATGCTCGGCGTGCTGCGCTCCGACTACATCCGCACCGCGCGGGCCAAAGGGCTGCTGAGCCCGGCGGTGGTGCTGAAGCACGCCTTCCGCAACGCGCTGGTGCCGATCGTCACCCTGGTGACGCTGCTGTTCGGCGAGCTGCTGGCCGGCGCTGTGCTGACCGAGCAGGTCTTCACCATCCCCGGCTTCGGCAAGCTGATCGTCGACGCCGTGTTCAACCGCGACTACGCGGTGGTGCAGGGCGTGGTGCTGTGCACCGCGATCGGCTTCATCGCCATGAACCTGCTGGCCGACATCCTGTACGTCCTGATCAACCCGCGGCTGAGGCACCCGTCATGACCGCGACCGCCCTGGCCCCGGAAGCGGCCGCGCCGAAGCGGCGCCACCGCGGCCTGGCCAAGTTCCTGCGCAACCGGGGCGCGGTGGTCGGCGCCGTGCTGGTGCTCGGCTTCGTCTTCCTCGCGGTCTTCGCCGCGGTGGTCAGCGGGCAGGACCCGCTGCAGACCAGCTTCCTGACCATCCGCAAGGCGCCGTCCGCCGCCCATTGGCTGGGCACCGACGACCTCGGCCGCGACATCTTCACCCGCCTGGCCTACGGCGCCCGCGCCTCGCTGTCGGCCGGGGTGATCTCGGTCGCCATCGCGATGGCGGTCGGCGTGCCCTTCGGCCTGATGGCCGGCTATTACGGCGGGCTGGTCGACGGCGCCATCTCGCGCGCCACCGAGGCGATGCTGGCGATCCCATTCCTGATCCTGGCGATCGCCCTGGCCGCCTTCCTCGGCCCCAGCCTGTCCAACGCGATGATCGCGATCGGCCTGTCGGCGATGCCGCTGTTCATCCGCCTGACCCGCGGCCAGGTGCTGAGCATCAAGACCGAGGACTATGTCGAGGGTGCGCGGTCGATCGGCCTGCCCGACCGCTGGATCATCATCCGCTACATCCTGCCCAATGTGCTGCCGCCCCTGATCGTGCAGGCCACCCTGACCATCGCCACCGCGATCATCGCCGAGGCCAGCCTGTCCTTCCTCGGCCTCGGGCAGCAGCCGCCGAGCCCGTCCTGGGGCTCGATGCTGAACACCGCCAAGAACTTCATGAGCCAGGCGCCCTGGATGTCGATCTTCCCGGGCGGCGCGATCTTCCTGGTCGTGCTGGGCTTCAACCTGCTGGGCGACGGATTGCGCGACGCCCTCGACCCCCGCGAAAGCTGAGAGACATCCCATGTTCACCACCCGCCCCGAACTGCTCGGCACCTTCGGCATGGTCACCTCGACCCACTGGCTCGGCAGCGCCGCCGGCATGGCCATGCTGGAGCGCGGCGGCAACGCCTTCGATTCCTGCGTCGCCACCGCCTTCGTGCTGCAGGTGGTCGAGCCGCATCTGGTCGGCCCAGGCGGCGACGTGCCGATCGTGTTCCACTCGGCCAAGACCGGGAAGACCGAGGTGCTGTGCGGCCAGGGCCCGGCCCCGGCCGGCGCCACCATCGCCCATTACAAGAGCGAGGGGCTGGACCTGATCCCCGGCAACGGCCTGCTGGCCACTGTCATCCCCGGCGCCTTCGGCGCCTGGATGGTGCTGCTGCGCGACCATGGCACCCTGACCGTGCGCGACGTGCTGGAGCCGGCGATCCACTACGCCGAGGGCGGCCACCCGATGCTGCCGCGGGTGGCCGACACCATCGCCGGGCTGAAGGATTTCTTCGAGACGGAATGGCCGACCTCGGCCGCGGTGTTCCTGCCCGGCGGCGTGGCGCCGCAGGCCAAGCGGCTGTTCCGCAACCCGGCTTTGGCCGAAACCTGGAAGCGGGTGCTGCGCGAGGCCGAGGCCGTCGGCGGCGACCGCGAGCGCCAGATCGAAGCGGCCCGCAACGCCTTCTACCGTGGCTTCGTGGCCGACGCGATCGACCGCTTCTCGCGCAACACCGAGGTGATGGACGAGAGCGGGCGGCGCCACCGCGGCGTCATCACCGGCGACGACATGGCGGGCTGGAGTCCGACCTACGACACGCCGCTGACCTACGACTATCACGGCCACACCGTGGCCAAGATCCGGCCCTGGGGCCAGGGGCCGGTGTTCCTGCAGACCCTTGCCCTCTTGAGGGACATCGACCTGGCCGCGATGGGCCCGGCCAGCGCCGATTTCGTCCACACCGTGACCGAGGCGATGAAGCTCGCCTTCGCCGACCGCGAGATCTATTACGGCGACCCGGATTTCGTCGACGTGCCGGTCGAGGCGCTGCTGTCCGACGCCTACAACGACGCCCGCCGCGGCCTGATCGGCGCCACCGCGTCGCGCGAGCTGCGGCCCGGCCGGGTGGCCGGTTATGAGGGCCAGGTCGACCGGGTGATGGCGGCGCTGGAGCGGCTGTCCAAGGTCAGCGGCGCCGGGGCCGCGAACAGCGAGCCGACCACGGCCGAGATGCTGTCGGCCCGGCGCGGCGACACCACCCACATCGATGCTGTCGACCGCTGGGGCAACATGGTCGCGGCGATGCCGTCGGGCGGCTGGCTGCAATCCTCGCCGGTGATCCCCGAGCTGGGCTTCATGCTGAACAGCCGCGCCCAGATGTTCTGGCTGGAGCCGGGGCTGCCGGCCAGCCTGGAGCCGGGCAAGCGGCCGCGCACCACCCTGACCCCTTCGCTGGCCCTGCGCGACGGCAAGCCCTACATGGCGTTCGGCTCGCCCGGCGGCGACCAGCAGGAGCAGTGGCAGCTGCAGCTGTTCCTGCGCCATGTCCATCACGGGCTGAACCTGCAGGAGGCGATCGAGCAGCCGACGTTCCACACGGCGCATTTCCCCAGCTCGTTCTTCCCACGGGAGCGCAAGCCCGGGCACCTGCTGGCCGAGGAGAACTTCGGCGCCGAGGTGCTGGCGGATCTGCGCCGCCGCGGCCACGCGCTGGAGACGGCGCCGGAATGGACGGTCGGCCGCCTGGTCGCCGCCGCCCGCGACCCCGACGGCCTGCTGCACGCCGCCGCCACGCCGCGGCTGATGCAGGCCTACGCCGCGGGGCGCTGAGGGACCGGGCCGACGGCTGGTGCGGATCGCCACCAGCCGTCTTCCGTCCGTCCCTGGTTCAGCCTAGTTTCGATACGGCGATCTCCAGCTCGAGGACCGAAATGAGCCTGTCCGGCATTTTTGCTCAAGTCGTCGCGCTGATCGGCGCCGTGGCGATCCGTTTGCGGCACCGGCACGACGGCCCGCAGAAGCCGGCCTTCGGCAGCGCGCCGGCGATCCCGACGGCGAAGCCCCAGGGCAGCATTCCGACGCTGAAGATGCCGACCGCCAAAGGCTGGGCTGCGGGGCACACCCCGGTCGCCGCGCCGGGGCTCCAGGTCAACGCCTTCGCCGCCGGCCTGGTGCATCCGCGCTGGATCCATGCCCTGCCGAATGGCGACGTTCTGGTGGCCGAGGCGCTGAGCACGCCGGGGGGCATCAAGTCCGTCTTCGACTACGCCATGCACAGCACGATGAAGCGTGCTGCCGCGGTGGGGGTCAGCCCGAACCGCATCACGCTGCTGCGCGATGCCGATGGCGACGGCGTCGCCGAAACCCGCGAGGTGTATCTCGACAAGCTGAACCAGCCCTTCGGCATGGCCCAGCTCGGCGACACGCTCTATGTCGGCAACACCGATGGCGTGGTGGCCTTCCCGTACACGGCCGGGGCCACCCGGATCACGGCCGCGGGACGGAAGCTGAACGAGCTGAAGCCCGGCGGGCACTGGACGCGCAGCCTGCTGCCGAGCCCCGACGGGCGGAAGCTCTATATCGGTGTCGGCTCGCTCAGCAATATCGGAGACCACGGGCTGGCGGCGGAAGAAGGCCGGGCCGCCATCCACGAGCTGGATCTCGAGACCGGCAAGACCCGCATCTTCGCCGGCGGCCTGCGCAATCCGGTCGGCATGGCGTGGGAGCCGACGACGGGGGCGCTCTGGACGGTGGTCAACGAGCGCGACGGGCTGGGTGACGAGACGCCCCCCGACTATCTGACATCGGTGCGCGACGGCGGCTTCTACGGCTGGCCCTTCTGCTATTGGGACAGGATCGTGGACGACCGGGTGCCGCAGGACCCGGCGCTGGTCGCCTCGGCCATCACCCCGGACTTCGCCCTGGGCGGGCACACGGCGTCGCTGGGCCTGTGCTGGCTTCCGGCCGGCACCCTGCCGGGCTTCCCCGAGGGCATGGCGATCGGCCAGCACGGCTCCTGGAACCGCAGCACGCTGGCCGGCTACAAGGTGGTCTTCGTGCCGTTCGTGAACGGACGCCCCGCCGGGCCGGTGCGCGACATCCTGACCGGCTTCCTGTCGCCCGACGAGCGCGCCTCCTACGGCCGGCCGGTGGGCGTGAGCATCGGCCCGGACGGCTCGGTGCTGGTGGCGGACGACGTGGGCGACGTGATCTGGCGGGTCACGGGGGCGCCGGGGCCCGGCTGAGCCCCCAGCGGCGAACCCTGGCCGACGCCGCGGGACGGCGGACGGCCGGGACGCCCTACGGCCATCGCACCCGGAGTCCCACCGCGGCGGATTTCGCGCTGTGGCGGCTTCATGCCCGGGCGACAGCATGCGTGCGGCGCAGCCCCCCAATTGCGGACGGTGACGCTGTCGGCGCTCCACATGGCGAGCGGATCCCGGGATTGCGGAATTTTACCTAACGGGCTATGTCGGACTTCTGATAAATCATTTCTATTTTCAGGCCTCGTGCGAACGGGCCGCATTTCACGGCTCGGCCGGTTCCCAGGATCGGCGGCGCCCGACGCAGGAGGCCGAACCGTGACCCAGACCCTCAACGGCACCGCCGGCAACGACACCCTCACCGGCACCAATCCGGGCGACGCGGCCAACCCCGACGGCATCGACATCATCAATGGCGGCGCCGGCAACGACACGCTCAGCGGCCTCGGCGGCAACGACATCATCTGGGGCGGCGCGGGCGCCGACGCCATGAACGGCGGCGCCGGCATCGACACGCTGACCTACGCCAACGCCACCTCGGGCGTCGCGGTGGCCCTGAACGCCGCCGCCGGAGGGGGCGAGGCCCAGGGCGACACCATGAGCGGCTTCGAGAACCTGATCGGCAGCGCCTTCGACGACCAGCTGGCCGGCGACAGCGGCCACAACGTGATCAGCGGCGGCGCCGGCAACGACTACATCCAGCTCAGCGGCGGCGGCGACATCCTGGACGGCGGCGCCGGCAGCGCCGACATCTTCGACGGCCGCGTCTGGGGCGCCGCCCTCACCGTCAACCTGGCCGCCGGGACCGTGATCGGGACCGGGACCGGGGGGGCCACCCTCTCCGGCATCGAGTGGGTCTTCGGCTCGGGCCTCAACGACAACCTGACCGCCAACCAGACCGTCAACAGCATCCTGGCCGGGGGCAACGGCAACGACACGCTCAACGGCCTCGACGGCAACGACTCGCTCTACGGCGACAATTTCGCCGGCATCGGCGGCACCGGCACCGACACGCTGAACGGCGGGGCCGGCAACGACGTTCTCGAAGGCGGCGTGCTCGGCGACGCGCTGAACGGCGGCAGCGGCATCGACACCATCGCCTATGGCGGCTCCACCGTCGCGGTGACCATCAACCTGGCCACCTCGACCGCGTCCGGCGGCGAGGCCACGGGCGACACCTTCACCAGCATCGAAAACGTCGTCGGCTCCGGCCAGGCCGACATCCTGACCGGCGACGCCGGGGCCAACAACCTCAATGGCGGCGGCGGCAACGACCTGCTCGACGGTGGTGCCGGGGCCGACGTGCTGAACGGCAGCTTCAGCGTCGACACCGTGACCTATGCCGCGTCCACCGCGGCGGTGAACATCAACCTGCTGACCAACGTCAACACCGGCGGCTTCGCCCAGGGCGATTCGCTGATCTCGATCGAGAACGTCATCGGTTCGGCCTTCAACGATGTGCTGGGGGGCGGCGCCGGGGCCAATGTGCTGACCGGCGGCAACGGCGACGACGTGTTCCAGGGCGGCGCCGGCGCCGACACGCTGGATGGCGGCGCCGGCATCGACAGGGCGAGCTACAGCTTCTCCTCCGCCGCGGTGACGGTCAACCTGACCACCGGCACCGGCTCCGGCGGCGATGCCGAGGGCGACATCCTGACCGGCATCGAGAACCTGACCGGCTCGACCCAGAACGACACGCTGACCGGCGATGCCGGGGTGAATGTGCTGGCCGGCGGCGACGGCAACGACACGCTCCAGGGCCGCGGCGGCGCCGATACGCTTGACGGCGGCAACGGCAGCGACACCGCCTCCTACGCCGCCTCGGCGGCCGCGGTCGTGGTCACGGTCAACGGCGCCGCCTCGGGCGGCGATGCCGCGGGCGACACCCTGATCGCCATCGAGAACCTGACCGGCTCGGCCCTCAATGACACGCTGACCGGCAATGCCGGTGCCAACACCCTGGCCGGGGGCAACGGCAACGACACGCTCCAGGGCCTCGGCGGCGCCGACTCGCTGCAGGGCGGTGCCGGCACCGACACCGCCTCCTACGCCGCCTCGGCCGCAGGCGTCAGTCTCAGCCTCACGACCGGCACCACGTCGGGCGGCGACGCTGCGGGCGACAGCTTCAGCAGCATCGAGAACGTCATCGGCTCGGCCTTCGCCGACGCGATCAACGGTGAGGCCGGGGCGAATGTCCTGAATGGCGGCGCCGGGGACGACCTGCTGGCAGGCCGCGGCGGCGCCGACACCCTGATAGGCGGAACCGGCACCGACACCGCCTCCTATTCCGCATCCGCCGCAGGCGTCAATCTCAGCCTCTCGTCCAACACCGCGACGGGCGGCGACGCCGAGGGCGACAGCTTCAACAGCATCGAGAACATCCTCGGCTCGGCCCACGCCGACAACATCAATGGCAGTGCCGGGGTGAACGTCCTGGATGGCGGTGACGGCGACGACCAGCTGGCGGGCCGCGGCGGCGCGGACGTCCTGCGCGGCGGGGCCGGCAGCGACACGGCCTATTACATCGCGACCGGCAGCGTCACGATCAACCTCGCCACCAACACCGCCGCGGGGGGCGATGCCGCCGGCGACACCTTCGACAGCATCGAGAATCTCTCGGGCTCGAACCAGGCCGACAGCCTGACCGGCAATGCCGGGGCCAACATCCTCGACGGCGTCGACGGGAACGACCTGCTCAACGGCGGCGCCGGGGCCGACACGCTGATTGGCGGCAACGGCATCGACACGGTGACCTATGCCACCTCCGCCGCGGGCATCACGGTCAGCCTCTCGACCAACACCGCGACGGGCGGCGACGCCCAGGGCGACAGCTTCAGCGGCATCGAGAACATCACCGGCTCGGCCTTCGCCGACCAGATCAACGGCAGCGCCGGGGTGAATGTCCTGATCGGCGGCGCCGGGGACGACGTGCTGTCGGGACGCGGCGGCGCCGACGACCTGCAAGGCGGGACCGGCAGCGACACGCTCGACTATGTCGCGTCCGCCGCGGGCGTCACGGTCAACCTCGCGACCAGCACCGCCGCGGGGGGCGATGCGACCGGCGACACCTTCAGCAGCATTGAGAACGTCTCCGGCTCGAACCTCGCCGACACCCTGACCGGCGATGCCGGGGCCAACGCCCTCTCCGGCGCCGGCGGCGACGATGTGCTCAATGGCGGCGCCGGGGCCGACGCGCTGAATGGCGGCGCGGGCACCGACACGGCGACCTACGCCGCCGCGGCCGCGGGCGTCACCGTCAACCTGTTGACCGGCACCGGCGCGGGCGGCGATGCCCAGGGCGACACGCTGGCGGCCATCGAGAACCTCATCGGCTCGGCCCTCAACGACACTCTGACCGGCAGCGCCGCGGCCAATGTGCTGAACGGCGGCAACGGCAACGACGTGCTCCAGGGCGGCGCCGGGGCCGACACGCTGACCGGCGGCGCCGGCACCGACACGGCGAGCTACGCCGCCTCGGCGACCGTGGTCGTGGTCACGGTCAACGGCGCCGCCTCGTTTGGCGACGCCGCGGGCGACATCCTGTCCGGCATCGAGAACCTGACCGGCTCGGCCCTCGCCGACTCGCTGACCGGCGATGCCGGGGCCAATGTGCTCGACGGCGGCGACGGCGACGACACGCTCATCGGCCTCGGCGGCGCCGACACGCTGCAGGGCGGCAACGGCAGCGACATCGTCTCCTACCTCGACTCGGCGGCCGCGGTCGTGGTCACGGTCAACGGCACCGGCACGGGCGGCGATGCCCAGGGCGACACGCTGGCCGGCATCGAGAGGCTCATCGGCTCGGCCTTCGCCGACACGCTGACCGGGGATGCCGGGGCCAACGTCCTGTCCGGGTCCGACGGCAATGACACGCTCCAGGGCCGCGGCGGCGCCGACACGCTGCAGGGCGGCAACGGCACCGACACCGCCTCCTATGCCGCATCAGCCGCGGCCGTCACTCTCAGCCTCTCGACCAACATCGCGACCGGCGGCGACGCCGCGGGCGACAGCTTCAGCAGCATCGAGAACGTCATCGGCTCGGCCTTCGCCGACGCGATCGACGGCAACGCCGGGGCGAATGTCCTGGATGGCGGCGCCGGTGACGACGTGCTGGCGGGCCGCGCCGGTGCGGACACCCTGATCGGCGGGGCCGGCAGCGACACGGCCGACTACACCGCCTCCGCCGCGGGCGTCGGGGTCAACCTTGCCAACACCGCCGTGAGCGGCGGCGATGCGGCAGGCGACAGCTTCGACAGCATCGAGAATCTCTCCGGCTCGAACTTCGCCGACGTCCTGACCGGCACTGCCGGGACCAACGCCCTCTCCGGCGCCGGCGGGGACGACGCGCTCGTCGGCGGCGCCGGGGCGGACGCGCTGGATGGCGGCACGGGCATCGACACGGCCTACTACGTCGCCTCGGCCGCGGGCGTCACGGTCAGCCTGCTGACCGGGACCGGCACGGGTGGCGACGCCCAGGGCGACACGCTGACGGCGATCGAGAACGTCATCGGCTCGGACCTCAACGACACGCTGATCGGCAGCGCCGCGGCCAATGCGCTGACCGGCCGAGCCGGCGACGACGTGCTCCAGGGTGGCGCCGGGGCCGACACGCTGACCGGTGGCGCCGGCACCGACACGGCCAGCTACGCCGGGTCCAGCGCCGCGGTCGTGGTCACGGTCAACGGCGCCGCCTCGGGCGGCGACGCCGCGGGCGACACCATGACCGGCATCGAGAACCTGACCGGATCGGCCCTGAACGACACGCTGACCGGCGACGCCGGGGTGAATGTCCTGGCCGGGGGCGACGGCAACGACACGCTCCAGGGCGGCGCCGGGGCCGACGTGCTGCAGGGTGGCAACGGCAGCGACACCGCCTCCTACGCCGCCTCTGCGGCCGCGGTCGTGGTCAACCTGCTGACCGGGACCGGCGCGGGCGGCGACGCCCAGGGCGACACCCTGACCGGCATCGAGACCCTGGTCGGCTCGGCCTTCGCCGACACGCTGAGCGGCAGCGCCGCGACCAACTTCCTGACCGGCGGCGACGGCAACGACACGCTCCAGGGCCTCGGCGGCGCCGACGTGCTGCAGGGCGGCAACGGCACCGACACCGCCTCCTATGCCGCCTCGGCCGCCGCGGTCGTGGTCAACCTGCTGAACGGGACCGGCACGGGCGGCGACGCCCAGGGCGACGTGCTGACGGCCATCGAGAACCTCATCGGCTCGGCCTTCGCCGACACGCTGAGCGGCAGCGCCGCGACCAACATCCTGGCCGGCGGCGACGGCAACGACACCCTCCAGGGCCTCGGCGGCGCCGACACGCTGCAGGGCGGCAACGGCAGCGACACCGCCTCCTATGCCGCCTCGGCCGCCGCGGTCTCGCTCAGCCTCACGACCGGCACCACCTCGGGCGGCGATGCCGCGGGCGACAGCTTCAGCAGCATCGAGAACGTCATCGGCTCAGCCTTCGCCGACACGATCAGCGGCGATGCAGGGGCGAATGCCCTGGACGGCGGCGCCGGCGACGACACGCTCTCGGGCCGTGCCGGCGCGGACTCCCTGCAGGGCGGAGCCGGCGTCGATACGGCCAACTATGTCGCTTCCGCCGCAGGCGTCACGGTCAACCTCGCAACCGGCACCGGCGCGGGCGGCGATGCCCAGGGCGACACGCTGGCCGGCATCGAGAACCTCACCGGCTCGAACCTCGCCGACGTCCTGACCGGCAATGCCGGGGCCAACACCCTCGACGGCGGCAACGGCGACGACGTGCTCCAGGGCGGCGCCGGGGCCGACGCGCTGATCGGCGGCGCTGGCAGCGACACCGCCTCCTACGCCGCCTCGGCCGCCGCGGTCGTGGTCACGGTCAACGGCGCCGGCTCGGGCGGCGACGCCGCGGGCGACACCCTGACCGGCATCGAGAACCTGATCGGCTCAGCCTTCGCCGACACGCTGACCGGCGACGCCGGGGTCAATGTCCTGGACGGCGGCGACGGCAACGACACGCTCCAGGGCCGCGGCGGCGCCGATGTGCTGCAGGGCGGCAACGGCAGCGACACCGCCTCCTATGCCGCCTCGGCCGCCGCGGTCGTGGTCACGGTCAACGGCGCCGCCTCGGGCGGCGATGCCGCGGGCGACATCCTGTCCGGGATCGAGAACCTGACCGGCTCGGCCCTCGCCGACACCCTAACCGGCGACGGCGGGGCCAATGTCCTGGCCGGGGGCGACGGCGACGACACGCTCCAGGGTGGCGGCGGTGCCGACACGCTGCAGGGCGGCAACGGCACCGACACCGCCTCCTATGCCGCCTCCGCCGCGGGCGTCAGTCTCAGCCTCTCGTCCAACACCGCGACCGGCGGCGATGCCCAGGGCGACAGCTTCAGCAGCATCGAGAACATCATCGGCTCGGCCTTCGCCGACACGATCAATGGCGAGGCCGGGGCGAATGTCCTGGATGGCGGCGCCGGCGACGACGTGCTGGCGGGCCGCGGCGGCGCGGACACCCTGATCGGCGGGCTCGGCAGCGACACGGCCGACTACATCGCGTCCGCGGCCGTCACGGTCAACCTCGCCACCAACACCGCCACGGGGGGCGATGCCCAGGGCGACACCTTCAACAGCATCGAGAATCTCTCCGGCTCGAACTTTGCCGACACCCTGACCGGCGACGCCGGGGCCAACATCCTCGCCGGCGCCGACGGCAACGACGTGCTCCGCGGCGGGGGCGGGGCCGACAGCCTCATCGGCGGCAACGGTACGGACACCGCCGACTACACGGGCTCGGCAAATGCGGTCACGGTCAACCTGCTGACCGGGACCGGCACGGGCGGTGACGCCGCGGGCGACACGCTGCAGAGCATCGAGAACCTGATCGGCTCCGCCCTCGCCGACACGCTGACCGGCAGCGCCGCGGCCAATGTGCTGAACGGCGGAGACGGCGACGACGTGCTCAACGGCGGGGCCGGGGCCGACAGCCTCATCGGCGGCAACGGCACGGACACCGCCGACTACACGGGCTCAGCGGCGGCGGTGTCGGTCAACCTGCTGACCGGGACCGGTTCCGGCGGCGACGCCGCGGGCGACACGCTTGCGACCATCGAGATCGTGATCGGCTCGGGCTTCGCCGACACGCTGACCGGCGACGCCGGGGCCAACACCCTCACCGGCGCGGACGGCGACGACGTGCTCAACGGCGGGGCCGGGGCTGACGCGCTGCAGGGCGGCAATGGCGTCGACACGGTGACCTATGCCCAATCCACGGCCGGGGTGGTGGTCACGGTCAACGGCGCCGCCTCGGGCGGCGATGCCGCGGGCGACATCCTGTCCGGCTTCGAGAACCTGACCGGCTCGACCTTCGCCGACACGCTGACGGGCGACGCCGGGGCGAACGTGCTGGCCGGGGGCGACGGCGACGACACGCTCCAGGGCGGCGGCGGCGCCGACACGCTGGACGGCGGCATCGGCGTCGACATTGCCGACTACGCCGGGTCGTCTGCCGGGATCGTCATCGACCTCATCGCGGGAACCGGCACCGGCGGAGACGCCCAGGGCGACACGCTGATCGGCATCGAAGACATCGTCGGGTCGAGCTTCGCCGACCGGCTGTACGGCGACGGCGGCGTCAATGCGCTGAGTGGCGGCGGCGGCGACGACCAGCTTCGCGGCGGCGCGGGCGCCGACACCCTCGACGGCGGGGACGGGTCGGACATCGCCAACTACCAGGGCTCGACGGCCGCGGTCTCGGTCGACCTGCTGGCCCACACCGCCACGGGCGGCGACGCCCAGGGCGATGTGCTGACCAGCATCGAGAACCTTTACGGATCCAGCAACGACGACCAGCTGACCGGCGACAATGGCGCCAACGTCCTCGGCGGCGAGAACGGCAACGACACCCTGGTCGGGAATGGCGGCGACGATGCCATGAACGGCGAGAACGGCAACGACATCCTCGATGGCGGCGACGGCGCCGACCGCCTCGTCGGCGGCGACGGCATCGACACCATCCATGGCGGCACCGGCAACGACTCGATCGATGCCGGAGCCGACAACGACATCGTCTTCGGCGATGCCGGTGATGACAGCCTCTATGGCGGCGCCGGCGACGACCAGATCGACGGCGGCGACGGCAACGACACGCTCGAGGGCGCGGCCGGGGCGGATGGCCTGACCGGCGGCGACGGCCTCGACACCGCCAGCTACGCCGGTTCGACGGTCGGGGTGACGGTCGACCTGGCCGCGAACACCGGCACGGGCGGCGATGCCCAGGGTGACACCTTCGCCGGGATCGAGAACCTGACCGGCTCGGCCCAGGCAGATCATCTGACCGGCGACGAGACTGCCAACATCCTGTCGGGCAGAGCCGGCGACGATGTGCTGACGGGAGGCATCGGCGCCGACCTGCTGCTGGGCGGGGCCGGCAACGACATCTTCGTCTACACCGGCACCGCCGACAGCACGGTGGCGTCGGCGGGTAAGGATGTGATCCTCGACTTCTCGACCGGCGACCATATCGACCTGTCGGCGATCGACGCGGACGGCAACAGCGGCAACGGCGACACCGCCTTCAGCTTCGGCACCGGGGCCTTCACCGGCCAGGCCGGGGAATTGCGGATCGTGACGGCCGGGGCGGTCCAGGTGGTCTATGCCGACACCAATGGCGATCGCACCGCCGATCTCGCCATCAACGTCCACGCCGACCAAGCCCTCACCGCGGCGGATTTCGTGCTGTAGCCCAGGCGGGCTCGGGCGCGTCTACGCCCGAGCCCTTCCCAGGTGCCGGTGGCCCGCTTTCGGGGCGGATAGATCACCAGGAGCGTCTGTCCGGATCGGCCCAGCTGGTGCGCCCGGCCATCCGGAAACGCGCCTGGGCAACGCCTCCACCGGAGGCGAACACAACTTTGGTAGCCTTAACTCGCGATTATGTTCATGATATGTTCCATGGATAACGCGCCGATCGACGCCGCCCCTGCCGAGACCCCGCCGGTCGACCCCGACCGGGAGTGGACGGTGTGGGCGCTGGGCACGCTGCGCGAGCTGGTCGACATCGACATGCGCACCGCCGCCGGCTCGAGGGCCAGCACATCGTGGCCGGGAACCGGTTCGAGCCGCCGGTGATCGACTTCGCGCTGTCGCAGGCCCGCATCGCCCGCGCCGTGCGCCTGACCATCGCCATGACCGAGCGCATCCGCGAGGCCTACCGGACCCGCAAGGACGCGGCGGAAAAAGCCGCCGCCGAGGTGCAGGAGCGCCGGCAGCGGCGGCGGGCCCAGGTCGTCCGCGCCGTGGCCGAGGCGCTTCAAGCCGGGAAGCCGGCCCGGGCCGGTGCCAAGGCCGACGCCGCACCGCGCGAGAGCCTGACCGAGACCGAGGTGCCGGATGTCGAGCTCGACACCCTGCCGATCGATGAGATCGTGCGGCGCATCTGCCGCCGCCTCGGCCGCGAGCCGGGCCGGCTGCCGCAAGGCTGGGACGACGTCATCGCCGAGGACGAGGTGGCGGAGTCGCCGGACGACGCGCTGACCGACCCGCCCCCCGAAGCGCCCGAACCATCCGCCGGCCGGGACGGCACCGGCCGACCGACCCGGAAGCCGCCGGACAGCAGTTGAGGGGGCGGGCATTCTGTTCGCGTTACCTCACCCGCACCCTCCCTCGTCATCAACTCAGTTGATGTTCTTGTCTGAGTTTTGCGTTGGCGATGATGACGAGCTTGCGCATGAGGGCAGTGAGGGCGACGAG
>NZ_JAVDPW010000011.1:0-302484 GCF_031453975.1 Inquilinus ginsengisoli | reverse complement strand
ATGCCTCTATCCCCTCAGTCTCGGAGGCCGTCTCAGGGCCGATGTCTCTGGATGGCCTGACGGCCCTAAGCTTTCTTCCGGTACATCGCCAGCATGCGGCGGGTGACCAGGAAGCCCCCGAAGATGTTCACCGACGCCAGCAGCACCGCCAGCGCCCCCAGCAGGCTCGACGCCCCGATCACCGCGGGGCCCGCCGCGATCAGCGCCCCCACCACGATCACCGACGAGATCGCGTTGGTCACGCTCATCAAGGGCGAATGCAGCGCCGGCGTCACCCGCCACACCACGTAGTAGCCGACGAAGCACGCCAGCGCGAACACCGTCAGACCGGTCAGGAAGAACCCTTGGCCCTCCGCCGGCACCGTGGCCGCCGCCGCATGCGCCTGTGCCGCCAGGGCCTGCGCCTGGTCCGACAGCGCCCGCGCCGCCGTCGCCAGCCCTTCCGCGCCTTGCGCGATCCCGTCCGCCGCCATGATCCCGCTCTCCCTTACGCCGCCTGCTCGGCGCTGCCGCCGAAGCCCGGATGCACCACACGGCCCCCCGAGGTCAGCCGCGTCGCCGTCACGATCGCATCCGTCCCGTCCACCTTCAGCCCCTTGCTGTCCTTGTCGACCAAGGGCGTCAGGAACGCCACCAGGTTGCGGGCATACAGCGCCGACGCATCCGTCGCGATCCGCCCCGGCACGTTCCTGTGACCGACGATGGTCACGCCCTGGTCCTCGATGACTTCCCCTGGCCGGGTCAGGGCGCAGTTGCCGCCCCGCTCCGCCGCCAGGTCCACGATCACCGACCCCGGCTTCATCGACCGCACCATCGCCTCGTCCACCAGGACCGGCGCCTTGCGCCCCGGGATCAGCGCGGTGCAGATCACGATGTCCTGCTTCTTCACCGTCTCCGCGATCAGCGCCGCCTGCTTCGCCCGGTACTCCGCCGACATCTCCTTGGCGTAGCCGCCCGCCGTCTCCGCCGCCTTGAACTCCTCGTCCTCCACCGCCACGAAGCTGGCCCCGAGCGACTGCACCTGTTCCTTCGCCGCCGGACGCACGTCGGTCGCCGACACCACCGCGCCCAGGCGCCGTGCCGTCGCGATCGCCTGCAGGCCGGCCACGCCCGCGCCCATCACCAGCACCCGCGCCGGCGGCACCGTCCCCGCCGCCGTCATCATCATCGGGAAGGCCCGGCCGAACACCGACGCCGCCTCCAGCACCGCCCGGTACCCCGCCAGGTTCGCCTGGCTCGACAGCACGTCCATCGACTGCGCCCGCGTGATCCGCGGCACCAGCTCCAAGGCAAAGCTCTCGATCCCGCCGGCGGCATAGGCCGCCAGGCTCTCGGCGTCGTCATAGGGCTCCAGGATGCCGATCAGCGTCGCGCCCCGCGGGATCAGCGACAGCTCGTCCAGCTCGCCCTCCCCCGCCCGCAGCGGACGCCGCACCTTCAGCACCACATCCGCGCCCGCCAGCGCCGCCGCCGCGTCCGGCACCACCTCGGCCCCCGCCGACCGGTACGCCTCGTCCGTCACCGCACTGCCCAGACCCGCGCCCGATTCCACCACCACCGTAGCGCCCAGGCCCACCAGCTTCTTCACGCTGTCCGCCGTCGCCGCCACACGGCGCTCCCCATCCCGCCGCTCCCGCAACACACCTATCCGCATGGACAGCAACTCCCCCACGCGGCCCGGAGTGCGGCACCGCATTTTGCCCAGAGACAGGATCACCCGCGGCAGCGATCAGGCCGCCGCGGTGCAATCCGTGGAACCGGAAATCAGGCGTGGATCACGGCCGCTGCCTTCTCCTGCAGCGCCGGCGAGGCCTGCTGCAGGAAGTGGCGGATCAGGTCGCGGGCGCTGATCACCCCGACCAGGGTGTGATCCTCCATCACCGGCACGTGCCGGATGTGGTTCTCGTCCATCAGCCGCAGCACCGTCTCGATGCTGTCGCGCGGCTCGCAGCTGATCACCGTGCGGCCCATGAAGGCCGAGACCGGCATGGTCAGCGCCGCGGCGCCATGGGTGGCGAGCGCCTTGGCGACGTCGCGTTCGGAGAACACCCCGACCACGACATTGCCCTCGGTGCGGCACACCTCCTTGACCACCAGCGCGCCGATCACCTCCTTCGTCATCAGCGCGACGGCGGTGGCCACCGTCTCGCCGACGCGGATCATGATGATGCGCGTGTCCTTCTGGCGGAGAATGTCTTCGGCTCTCATGGCTGGGTTCCTCCTGGAGAAATCGGCTCTTGCGGCCGCTCGGGATCGGGTCAGGCCGGCACCAGCGCCGGCACGGGTTTGGCCACGGCCGACGCGGCGGGGCTGTAGAGGCCGGCAACGCCGGCGCGCTGCTGCACCAGGGCCAGGACGGTGTCGACGGTCGGGGTCGGCACCCCGACCATGCGGCCGAGTTCCTGGATCACGGTGACCAGCGGGTCGATCTCCATCGGCCGGCCGCGCTCGAGATCCTGCAGCATCGAGGTGCGGTGGGCGCCGACCGCGCCGGCGCCGTCGAGCCGGCGTTCGATGTCGACCCGGAAATGCACGCCCAGCCGGCCGCCGATCGCCTGCGCCTCGGCCATCATCCGCCGGGCGACGTCGCGGGTGCCGGCATCGCCGGTGATGATGTCGAGCGTGGCATGGGTCAGCGCGCTGATCGGGTTGAGGCAGAGGTTGCCCCACAGCTTCAGCCAGATCTCGTCGCGGATGTTGTCGCGGATCGGCGCCTGCAGCCCGCCCGCCTGCATCGCCTCATGCAGCGCGACGATGCGGTCCGACCGGCTGCCGTCGGGCTCGCCGATCGGGAACTTGTCGCCGTAATGGTGCTCGACCACGCCGGGCGCCACCACCTCCGTCGCCGGATAGACGATGCAGCCGATGCCGCGCTGCGGCCCCAGGCGGTTCCATTGCAGCGCGCCGGGATCGACGGTCTCGATGGTGCGGTTCTCGTATTCGCCGCCATGCCGGTAGAAGTACCAGTAGGGCAGGCCGTTCACCGCGGTGACGACGGCGGTGTCGGGCCCGAGCAGCGGCTGCATCGCCTCCACCACCCCCGGCACCGAATGGGCCTTGAGGCTGATCACGACATAATCCTGCGGCCCGAGATCGGCCGGGTTGTCGGTGCAGCGGATGCGGGCCGTGCGGATCTCGTCGTCGATCTTCAGCGTCAGGCCGTTCTGGCGCATCGCCTCGAGATGCAGGCCGCGGGCGACGAGGCTGACCTCGACCCCCGCACGATGGAGCTGGACGCCGAGATAGCCGCCGATGGCCCCGGCGCCATAGATGCAGAGTTTCATGGCCGCGCCTTCCTCCCGATTTCTTTGGAGTCAAAGGCCGCTGAGCAGCCGGCTGAAAGGCATGGTGGTATACAAAATACCTGCTGTCAATGCATCCAAGGGAGAAGGGCTGCGCTGGACTCTCGTCCACGGTATACTTGTGGCGGCTCGCACCCGGGGCTATAGCCGGAGGGAATGCCGGCCACGCAGGCGACAGAAGGGCCTCCGATGAGCTTTCCCCAGATCGACGTGAAGCCGCTCGACACCGAATCGAGCTTCCGGATCAAGGCCTACAAGGCGTTGAAGCAGGCCATCACCGAGATGGACATCTACGGCCATACGGCCGAGATCAAGCTGGAGGAGCGGCAGCTGAGCGAGATGCTGGGCGTCAGCCGCACCCCGATCCGCGAAGCGATGACGCTGCTGGAGCAGGAGGGCTTCGTCCGCTCCGTCCCCCGCCGCGGCATTTTCGTCATCCGCAAATCCAAGGCCGAGGTCCTGGAGATGATCACGGTGTGGGCGGCGCTGGAGGGCATGGCGGCGCGGCTGGCCACCCAGGTCGCCAGCGACGCCGCGATCCGCAAGCTGCACGACTATGTCGACGTGTTCCGCGACCGCGACCCGGAGGAGCATGTCAGCGAATACTCCGAGGCCAACATCGCCTTCCACAAGCAGATCATCCGGATCAGCGGCTGCCAGATGATCGTCGACATCACCGACAACCTGTTCATCCACATGCGCGGCATCCGCCGGGTGACGATCGGCCAGGACCATCGGGCCCAGCGCTCGGTGGTCGACCACCAGAAGATCGTCGCGGCGCTCGAGGCCCGCGACGCCGACCTGGCGGACCGGCTGGTGCGCGAGCACACGCTCGGCCTCGGCGAGCATGTGCGCAAGCATGGCGACTTTCTGAACTAGGCGCCGAGGCAGATGGCGCCGAGGGCGACGACGGCGCAGGCGCCGACGCGGCGGAGCGTCAGGGTCTCGCCGAGGAAAAGCCGGCCGATCAGGGCCGCGAACACGACGCTGGTTTCCCGCAGTGCCGAGATCGGTCCGACCGGCCCGAGGGCGAAGGCCGCGACCACGGCACCATAGGCCAGGAGCGACACCACGCCGCCGGCCAGGGCCTTCAGGGTCTCCGGCGAGCGCAGGTCCAGAGTCGGCTTGCCGCGGATCAGAGCGAAGGCGGCCGGCAGCAGCACGCCGTAGATCAACGAGATCCAAGCCGCATACACGATCGGGTTGCCGGCCTCGCGCACGCCGATCGCATCGACCGTGGTGTAGCCGGCGATGAACAGGCCCGTGGTCAGCGCCAGCACGATCGAACCCGTCGTCGCCCGCCCCTTGCCCAGGGAAAGGCTCATGATCCCGAGAGCCACGAGCACGACACCGGCGACCGCGCCAGGGGAGAGGGGCTGGCCGGCCAGCACGAAGCCGCCCAGCGTCACCAGCAGCGGCACGCTGCCCCGGACGATCGGATAGACCTGCCCCAACTCGCCGGACCGGTAGGCGGCGACCAGGAAGACGCTGTAGCCGACCTGGAGGCTGGAGGAGAGGATCAGGTACGGCCAGGCCGAGGGCGGCGGGCCGGGAAGGGCAAGGGCGACCGGAAGGGCGATGGCCGTCATCGCGAAGCTCATCACGGTGACTGTCCACAGCCGGTCGGCGCCGGTGCGGAGGACGGCGTTCCAGCTCGCATGCAGCATCGCGGCGAACAGCGCGAGGCCGATGACCGCCGCGCTCACGGGGCGCCCGCCGGCATGGCGATGAGGGCAGAAGCCGCCTGCCGCACGCTGCGGATGGCGTCGTCCCCCTGCCCCATCTGGGCCAGCAGGGTCGCCCCTTCGAGCAGCATGAACAGGGCTGCGGCGACGCCTTCGGCCCGATCGCCCGGCATGGTCTGTTCGAGAATGCGGCGCAGCCGCCGCCGGAAGCCGTTCTTGTGCTCGGCGACGGCGGCGAACACCGGATGTCCGGGATCGCCGAACTCGGCCAGGGCATGCGCGAACAGGCAGCCGTGGAAATCCGGGCTGCGGAACCAGCGCTCATACCAGTCGAGGATCGTGCCGATCTTCTGCCCGGGCGTCCCCGCAGTGCCCGCCAGGCGGTCGAGCTGGGCGTCGAACCGTTCAGCCCGGTATTGCAGAACCTCGACGATCAGGCCGTCCTTGCCGGGGAAGTGACGATACATCGTCATCTTCGCCACCTCCGCCTCGGCGATGATCCGGTCGATGCCGGTGGCGTGATAGCCGGCGCGCTTGAACAGCGCGTAGGCGGTTTCGACAATGTGCCGGCGCTTGTCGGCGGCGATCTGGGCGGAGGACGCCATGGAATTCACCAGAGGTGAGACAGGTCTGTCTCATACACACTGCATCCAATCGCATCCCTTCGTCAACGTGACTTCGCACCGGTATCGATCGCCGCCCCTACGGCGCGTCGGCCAGGCGCAGCACGGCGGCTTCGATCGACTGCGCCAGCGCCGGGTCGTCGCCCGCCCGCCGCAGCACGGCGGCGCCCACCATCGCGGCGAACACGGCCAGGGCCTTGTCGTCCGGCCTCTCGCCCGCGACCAGGTGGGCCAGCCGGCGCAGCCCGGCGGTGAAGGCCCGGCGCAACGGGCCGCCGGTGGGGGTGCGGGCGGCATCGCCGGCCAGGGTCGCCATCGGGCAGTCGTATCCGGATGGCTTGGGCGTGAAGTAGAATTCCGCCAGGCGGCGCAGCCGGCCGGCGGCATCCCCTTCCCCTGCAGCGCCCCAGGCCTGCCCGGCGCTGGCGAAGGCGTGGGCGCAGGCCTCGGCGGCGAGCCCGTCCTTCGATCCGAACTGGCGGTAGAACCCGCCATGGGTCAGCCCGGCCCCGGCCATCAACTCGGCGATGCCGACCCCGTCCAGCCCCTTGCGCCGGAACAGGACCGAGGCCGCCGCCACCACGGCCGCCCGGTTCTCCGCCGCCCGGTCCCGCGAGACCCTGCCCATTTTCGCCTCTTGCAAAATATATGACGAACATCATCTATTCACCGTTAGATGACGTCTATCATATAAGGATCGATCATGGGACTGCTAGAGGGCAAGGTGGCGCTGGTCACCGGCGGGACATCGGGCATCGGCCGCGCCAGCGCCGTGCTGTTCGCCCACGAGGGCGCCAAGGTGGCGCTGACCGGGCGCCGCGCGGCCGAGGGCGAGGCGGTGGTGGCGGAGATCGCGGCCGCGGGCGGCGAGGCGATCTTCATCCAGGCCGATCTGACAGAGATCGACGCCATTCCCAGCATTGTCGGCCAGGTGGTGGCGCGGTTCGGGCGGCTGGACGCCGCCTTCAACAATGCCGGCATCTCCGGCGGCGGCCCGATCGAGACGCTGGACGAGGCCCGTTGGGACAGCCTGATCGACACCAACCTCAAGGCCCATTTCTTCGCCCTGAAGGCCGAGGCCGCGCAGATGAAGAAGCAGGGCGGCGGCGGGGCGATCCTGTTCAACGGCTCGGTGCTCGCCAGCATCGCCCAGCCCGGCACCTCGATCTACAGCGCCAGCAAGGGCGGCATCGTCTCGCTGGCCCGGGCGGCGGCGGTGGAGCTGGGGCCGCACGGCATCCGCGTGAACTCGATCAATCCGTCGATCACCCGCACCGAGATGACGGCGGGCCGCATCGTCAAGAATGCGGACGGCACCGAATCCCATCCCCTCGCCTACGGCATCCCGCTGGGGCGGCTGGCGGACGCGGAGGAGATGGCCCAGGTCGCCCTGTTCCTGCTGTCGGACCGGGCCTCCTACGTCAACGGCCAGGCGCTGGTGGTCGATGGCGGCCAGAGCGCCGTCTGACCCACTGAGAAAGAGAGACAGAACGCCGGTCCCGGCGCGTGCCCGGACCGGCGATGCAATCCAAGGAAACCATCATGTCCAGGACATCTGCGATATCCGCCGCGAGACCTTCGACGCTCGGCCGTGCGGCCGGCATCCTCTCCGCCGCGGCGCTGCTCGGGGCCTTCGCCCTGCGCCCGGCCGCGGCGGAGGAGATCCCGCCCGGCGTCGGCCTGACCGCGACGCTCGATGCGGTGCATGTCAGCGTCAGCTACCTGCCGGCGGCGACCGGCTATGAGACCGTGGTCACGGCCGGGACCGAGGAGCCGGGCGGCATCGTCCGATTCGTCTCCACCCTGGCGCCGGGCCAGGAGGCCGTGGTCTCGGTCCCGCGCGGCCCGGGCCAGCCGGCGCTGGAGCTGCGCCTGCGCCGCATCGGCGACCGGCTGGAGCTGCAGCGGCCGGTGTCGTGAGGCCGGGCGCTGCTGCGGCCGCTCACTCCAGCGGCAGCAGCAGCGCATCGATCTGGCCGGGGTAGCGGGCCAGCAGGATGGCGGCCTTCTGCCGGAGGGCCGGGTCCTTGTAGGCCCGGACGGCGGCCAGCAGGTTGCCCAGGGCCTCGTCGACGCCGTCACCCGGCGTCAGCTCCGGATACGGCCAGGAGGGATCGAGGTTGCCGGCCGCGTTGATGTAGCCGGCGACGAAGCCGTACCCCGCCTTCAACCCGTGGCTGTCGAGGCTGAACTGCCAGAGGTCGGTCGGGTCGGTGTCGCCATTGGTCAGCCCGGCATCGACCAGTTCGGAATAGCGGCCAAGCTTGCTGAACGCCTGCAGGTTGAACTGGCTGTAGTGGTAGGGCCGGGTTCGCTCCAGCTCCGCCACCTGGCGGCCATCCATGTCGAACTGGCCGGCAACCCGGCGCAGCGCCGCGATCTTCAACTGCCGCTTGGCCAGGTCCGGCTGGTCGGTGAACAGCGAGAACGCCACCACCTGCGCGTCGTACCAGGTGCCATGGTTGTTGTGCCAGTTGCCTTCCTCGAAGCCGTTCTCGCTGGTCAGCAGCCACAGGTCGAAGATGCGGTACCACAGCTTGATCAGCTGGTAGTCGACCTCGCGCAGCGCGTTGCTGGGGCGGATCAGCTCGACCGCGTCCATCACGTCGATGAAGGCGCGGCTGTCGATGATGCCGATGCCGCGGCCGTTGACGATGCCGGGGATGGCCTGGGCATAGGTCATGTTCGGGTTCATCCGCGTCGCCGGCGCGACGAACCACACGCGCAGCATCTCGGCCGCCTTCACCGCGTATTTCGGGTCGCGGGTGAAGGTGTAGGCCAGCGCCAGGCTGCGGACATCGCCGCTGAAACTGGCCAGGCGCACGCTGTCGGTGGCGTCGGTCTTGCTGTCCGGGTTGGTCTGGCCGTCGCGGCGGATGTAGGGCAACCCGTTCGGCGTGTCCGGGTTGGGCCACCAATAGGGGCCGAAGCTGAAATAGTCGTGCTTGCTGCCGGAGGCCGGGGTCAGCGTCTTGGCGGTGACCGACGGGTTCGCCTTGGCCAACGCCGCATCGGCCTTCTTCAGCAGCGCGACATAGGACGGTTGGTAGAGCGGATCGGCGGCCGCGATCTTCGCCCGCGCCTGGGCCAGTTCGACCGGATCATAGGTAAACCAGCGCGACTGCGCCGCAACGGCGGGCGTGGCCGCCACGAACAAGGCAAAGATGGTGCAGGCGAATGCCGCAGCACGCATGGTCGATCCCCCCGATTATGGACAATTATCCTATCGAGTAGATCGCGCTGCGCGATTCGGCTCAATCCCTTTCGGTCTCCGCCACCCCCGCGCGGGCCAGCACCCGGCGGGCGCGGGCGACGACCGGGGCGTCGACCATGCGGCCGTCGACCTTGGCCGTCCCCTGCCCCTGCAGCAAGGCCGCGACGATGCGCCGGGCCCGGTCGACCGCCGCCGCATCCGGGGTGAAGGCCTGGTTCAGCACCGCCACCTGGGCCGGATGGATGCAGCTGGCGCCCTCGAAGCCCTGGCGCACCGCCTCCTCCGCGGCGCGGCGCAGGGCATCGAGGTCGTCGATCCCGGCCAGCGAGCCCATCAGCCCCAGCGGCAGCAGCCCGGCGCCACGCGCCGCCAGCAGCACCTGCTGCTGCGCCAGCCGCAGCACCGCGGAATCGGGCTCGGCACCAATCTCGGCCGACAGGTCCTCGGTGCCGCAGACCAGGGCCAGGGTGCGCGGCGTGGCGGCGGCGATTTCGGCCCGACGGTCGAGGCCGCGCAGGGTCTCGACCAGCGGGATCAGCCGGGTCCAGCCTTCGGGCCGCCCGGCCTCGCGTTCCAGCTCGTCGAGCCGGTCGGCGATCAGGCGCAGCCATTGCCCGTCCTCGGTCTTGGGCACCAGCAGGCCGTCGGCGCCGGCCCGCACCGCGGCGGCGATGTCCTCCGCGGCATGGGCCAGGCGGCTGTTGATGCGGACCAAGACCCGCGCCCCCGCCGCGCCGACCAGCGGCACCGCCGCGGCCAGGGCCGCGCGGGCCGCCGGCTTGGCGGATTCGGCGACGCCGTCCTCGAGGTCGAGGATCACGGCATCGGCCCCCCGCGCCGCCGCGCCAGCGACGAAGCGCTCGCGGTCGGCCGGAACATAGAGAAGGGAGCGCAGGCGGCGGAATCGGGTCTCGGTCATGGCGGCTCAGCCGACCTCCACGGCAGTGAAGCGGGTGTGGGCGCCGCCCCAGTTGGCGAGCCCGATCTGCCCGGTCATATGGGGCCGGTCGTCGGTCCAGTCGAACCCGGCCGAATCGCCGTCGCCGGTGACGGCGCAGCGCAGGGTGGGACCGGCGGCGGCGATGTCCAGGCGGTAGGACCGGCCATGCGTCCAGGCGAAGGGCACGGATCGGACCGGGTGCGCCTCGCCCTGCTTGCGGAACAGGGTCAGGCGGCCGTCATCGGTCAGCGCCAGGGCGTAGCTGCGGCGGGCGCCCTGCACCCGAGCCAGCACGGCATGAGCCGGCCCGGCGATCGGGACCAGGGTGACGGATACGGTGAGGTCCCGCCAGTCGATGTCGCCGGTGTAGCTTTCCGACGGGCCCGGGCCACTGCCGTGATAGGCGCCGTCCTCCAGCCGCCAGGCGCCGCGCAGCCGGGTCCATTGGCTGATGCCGCCGCTCTCCGGCCGCTCCCGGGCGAAGCTGGTGGAGAAGCGCGGCGCGCCGTCCCAATCCAGCCAGGCCAGCTGCATCGACCCCGCCTCCCAGGTCCCGCCCAGGTTGCGCAGCACCACGCCGACCTCGGACAGGCAGGCATCGGCCAGCGCCGGGATGTCGAAGGCGAGATCCTGCCATTCGCCGGGCCGCAGCGGCGCGCCTTCGGCCTGGTGGTGCCGGTCGTGATTGTCGTCGCGGACATAGAGGGCGGCGCGCAACGGCGGCGGCGCATCGGGCGGTATCCACAGCCGCGCCGACACCCGCTGGCCGGGATGAAGCAGCGGCGAGAAGCTGGCGCCGTAGAAATTGCCGCTGAGCTCCGACGGCCTGATGTAGCTGCGCGTCGACAGCCGGACCTCGCCGGTGCCGCCGAGCTTGCGGATCGTGGTCGAGAGCGCGCCGGCCGGGTCGGCCTCGGTCGACCGCCGCCATTCGATCGGCCGGCCCAGCCCGCCGGTCGCCCGGGCCTGGAAGCCGCCCATCGAGCCGGCGTAGCGGAGATGGCGGCACGGCCGCCGCGGCCCCCCCTCGGCGCCGGCCAGACGGCGGCCGAGCCGGCACAGCAGGTCGGCACCCTGTGGCGCGGTCATCAGGTTGCGGCCGCCGACCAGGCCGGCATTGATCAGGATGTCGTTGAGCGGGCGGCGCCAGGCGAGGTCGATGCCCTCGGTGCCGACGGCGACGCCCATCACCGCGCCGACATTGCCGGCGTTGCAGTCGGTGTCCCAGCCGGCCATGGCGGCGATGCGCAACGCCCGGCTGAAATCGCCGCCGCCATACAGCAGGGCCAGGACGATGATGCCGGCGTTGGGGACGATCGGCACGGTGCCGAAATAGCGGTCATAGCCGAATTCGGCCTGCAGCACGGCGAAAGCCGCCCGCCAGTCCTGTGGGTGCCGGCGATGCGTCGCGACCATGGCGCGGACCACGGCGGCGTAGTCGCCATCGGCCGGGATCTGCGCCAGCCCGGCACGGATCAGCGCCGCCGGGTCGCGCTCGGCGAAGGCGGCGCTGACCATGGCGGCGACGAAGCGGGCACCGTGCAACGCCGTGCCGTCCCAGGACACGCTGGCCGCGCGCTCCGACAGGTCGGCGGCGAGGCCGGGGCGGCCCGGCGCCATCAGGCCCCAGATGTCGGCGAAGATCTGGCCGCCGATCTCCTCCGCCACCAGCCGGCCGTTCAGCGAGGCCGAGCCCGACAGCGGCGCCGGGATCCCGGCGGCGAGGTTGACATAGGCGGTGTGCATCGCGGCGACGCCATAGCCGCCCCACCACAGCGTGCCCTGCTGGTCGGCCAGATGGTTCAGCCAGCCCTCGGCCACCTGCTGCGGCGTGATCTCCGCCGAAGCGCCGCAATCATCGAAGATCCGGGCCAGCATCATCGAGAAGGCGGTGTCGTCGTCCGGCTTGAAGAAGCGACCGTCATCCTCGCTGAGATAAAACTCCAGCGCGCCGACATGCTGGCGGATCTGGGCCTCGGTCCAGTTCTCCAGCGGGGCGCCGAAGCGGACGCCGATGCATTTGCCGAGCCAGCCGGCATAGACCCGGTCGTCATAGCCGGCCGGAATCATCCCAGCGCCCCCGCCGCGCGCAGAGCCTCGATCTCCGGGGTCGAGAAGCCGGCCTGGCGCAGCACCGCCTCGGCGTCGGCGCCGACCTCCGGCGCGACATGGCGGATGGCGCCCGGCGTGGCCGACAGCCGGGGCAGCACATTGTGCACCGGCACGCTGCCGAGGTCGCGGTCGGGGATCGCCACCACCACCTCGCGCTCGATCACATGGTCGTCATCCATGAAATCGGCGATGTCGTGCACCGGGCCGACGGTGATGCCTTCGGCCCGGAAGGTCGCCAGGGCCACGTCGCGGTCGCGGGCGCCGATCCATTCGCCGATCACGGCATCCAGCATCACCCGGTTGCGCACCCGGTCGGCGTTGGTGGCGAAGCGCGGATCGCGGGCCAGGGCGTCGCCGCCGACCAGCAGCAGGATCCGCTTGGCCATGCGCTCGGTCGACCCCGACATGGCGATCCAGCGACCGTCACGGGTCTTGTAGACGTTGCGCGGCGCGCTGTTGCCCGAGGCGCTGCCGGTGCGTTCCTTGACCTCGCCGGTGACGGCCCAACTGCCGGCCTCCGGCCCCAGCACCCCGTACATCGCCTCCAGCAGCGACAGGTCGATCACCTGGCCGCGGGCCATGCCGCGGTCGCGCGCCCGCAGCGCCGCCAGCACCGCCTTGGCGCCGTGCAGGCCGGCGATCATGTCGGCCAGGGCCAGCGGCGGTAGCACCGGCTCGCGGTCGGCGAAACCGTTGCGCGAGGCGAAGCCGGACATCGCCTCGACCAGCGTGCCGAAGCCCGGCAGCCGGCTGGCCGGCCCGGTCTGGCCGAAGCCGGAGATGCGCACCAGGATCAGGTCCGGCGCCATCGCCAGCAGCCGGTCGGGCGCCAGCCCCATCTCCTCCAGCACACCCGGGCGGAAGTTCTCGATCAGCACATCGGCGGTCGGGATCAGCCGCTCCAGCGCCGCCATGCCCTCCGGCTTGCGCAGGTCGAGCACCAAGGACAGCTTGTTGCGCGACAGCTCCTTCCAATAGAGGCTGTGGCCCTTCACCTTCCAGTCGCGCAGCGGGTCGCCGCCCGGCGGCTCGACCTTGATCACCTCGGCGCCGAAATCCGCCAGTTCCAGCCCCAGGGCGTTGCCGGCGACCACGCGCGACAGGTCGAGCACGCGGATGCCGGACAGCGGGCCCTGGTGGTCGGGCACGATCCGGGCAGGGCGCGGCGCATCAGCCATGGGCGGTCTCCACGATCTCGATCGCGCCGGCCTGCATGCGGCCGGCCGAGGCCATGCGCAGGCCGACCATGCCATAGGCCAGGGTGCCGTCGCGGGCCTCCAGCAGCGGCGTGCCGTCGACCGACAGCACCAAGTGGTCGCCCATCGCCTGCAGCGCCAGGCTGTAGCTGCGGCCGAGATCGCGCTTGAAGGGTGCGCGGGCCAGCACGGTCTCGCCGAAGTCGCGGCGCAGGATCGCGACCTCGTCGGCCGAGACGAAGCCGGCGGCATAGCCGCGCTCGTTGCCCTGGCCGCGGGCGCAGACCAGGTGGCTTTCGCCGGCCAGCGGCGTCACCGCCGCCGTCACCGTGAGGTCGCGGGCATAGGCGTGGCCGGTCCACAGGTCGGCATCGGTCGCGGTCAGGGCGTGGATGCGGCCATCCTCGACCCGCCAGACGCCGCGGTTCCAGCTGCAGCCGGTGATGCCGCCCCACTCATTGGCCGCGATCTCAGGGTCGAGCCGGGCCGAACCGGGGCCGGAAACCGAGAATTCGTCGACGAAGATGCGGCCGAGGAACTTCAGCCGGCCGAAATACTCGACCTTGAAGCCGATCTCGTCGATCGCCTCGCCGCCGGTCTCCGGCACGGTGAAGCGCAGCTCCTGCCACTCGCCGGTCCCGGGCTGGGTCCAGGCGCCGATCTCGTCGATGATGCCGCTCATGGCGCGGCGGACATAGGGCACGAGGCGGAGATGGCCGTCGCCCTCCCACGGGTCGAGCCACAGGCGCAGCACCGCCTGCTGCCCGGTCGCCACCACCGGCGAGAACATCGGGCGGTAGCGTTCGTCGTCGAAATCGCTGCGGCGGTAGAACGGCTTCCAGAAGATGCGGCCGCCGTCGCCGCGCTCCAGCCGGTCCAGCAGGGCGCAGAGCGACCCCCGCCCGGTGGCCTTGCGCTCGTCCGACCAGGACAGGGCGATGCGGTTGTCCGGCGCGGTGCGGAAGCCGTGGGTCGATCCCGGCAGGTCGAAGTCGAAGCGCACCCCCCGCCGCTCCATATCCGCCACCCACTCCGCCGGTGGTTCTTGCCCGGCCAGGCGGTGGGCCAGCACCGCGAGCTCGCGGCAGAAGCTGGGGATGTCGACGATGTTGAGCGACCCGGTGATGCCGGAGGCGACGATGCTGTCGTTGATCGGCTTGCGGTAGTGCGGGGCGACACCGGCGATGCCGGCCAGGGTGCCGGTGATGGCCCCGGCGTTGCCGGCGTTGCAGTCGGTGTCCCAGCCGCCCATGGTCGCGATCTCGACCGTGCGCGACAGGTCGCCCTGGCCGTAGAGCAGGGACAGGATCAAGAGGCCGGCATTCGGGATGATGTGGCAGACGCCGGGGTAGCGGTCATAGCCGAACTCCAGCTCCAGCATCCGCCGGCAGGCGCGCCAATCCTCCGACTGCGCCTGGTGCATGGCCTGCACAGCGCGGGCGACGCGGGCGTATTCGCTGCCGGTCGGAATGGTGGCGAGGCCGGCTTCCACCACCTCCTCGATCGTCCTGGCCGTGAAGGCCCGGGCGATGGCGGCGGCGACGAAGCGGGCGCCGTGCAGGCCGTTGCCGTCATGCGAGACGCTGGCGGCGCGGGCGGCGAGGTCGGCGGCGCGGGCTGGGTCGCCCGGGCACACCCAGCCCCAGGAATCGACGAAGATCTGGCCGCCGATCTGTTCCGCGATCACGGCACCGTTGCGGGCGATCGAGCCGGATTCGGGCGCCGGGATGCCGGCCTGCAGGTTGGCGAAGGCGGTGTGTTCGGTCGAGACGCCATAGCCGCCCCACCAGAACATGCCATGCTGTTCGGCGGCGTAGTTCAGCCAGGTGCGGCCGACATCCTCAGGTGTCGGGTCGAGGCCGAAATCGCGCAGCGCCCGGATGAAGTAGATCGGCCCGTTGGTGTCGTCGTCGGCGGCGAAGTTCTTGAAGTCGCGGAGATAGCCGGTGATCTCGCCATAGGTCTTCTCGATCCGGTCCCAGGTCCAGATCGTCGGTTCGACCGGGGCGCCGAGGCGCACGCCGATGGCCTTGCCGAGGAAGCCGGCATAGATGCGGTCGATTGTGTCGGTGGGGATGGGCATTCCGGGCTTTCGTCTGGTCAGCGGCCGGCGGCGGCGCGGGCCGGCGGATGGGGGTCGACGGCCAGCGCGAGGCGCTGGGCGTCGCGGGCGCGGCTGCGGTCGAGGTCGGCGGCGAGGATGGCGGCGACGGCGCCGTGGAAGCGGTCGGCCTCGGCCGTCAGGTCGAAGCGGTTGGCCTGGTCCAGCAGGTCGCGGTCATCAGGGTCGATCACCGCCTCGCCCTGCATCGCGCCGAGGATGGCGCCGGCCATGCAGCCGATCGAATCGGTGTCGCGGCCGGAGTTGACGCCGTCGAGGATCGAGGCGCGGAAGTCGCCGCCATTGACCAGGCAGAAGCCCAGCGCCAGCGGCAGCTCCTCGATCGCGCGCAGCCGCGACGGGGTGTAGTCGTGGGTCGGCAGCCCGGCCTTGTCGGGCCGGCGGTGGACGTCGTCGCCCATGCTGGAGTAGCGGCCGATGATCGCCTGGAACTCCTCGGTCACCCGGGCGTGGTCGGCGCGATGCGGCTTCAGCCGGTGCGCCGCCTCGGCGATGTCGGCGATGGCGGCGCGGGTGCCGTCCTTGGCCAGGCCGATTGCCGCCTCGACCACCGCCTCGATGGTGGTGCCGGGCACCATGGCGGCGGCGACGCAGGCGGCCAGCACCCCCGCCGCCTCCAGCCCATAGCTGTGCTGGTGGCCGGCGGCGAGGTCGATGGCCTCGTCATAGGCCCCCCGCGGGTCGCAGGCGTTCACCACCCCAACCGGGGCGATGTACATGGCGGCGCCGCAATTGACCATGTTGCCGATGCCGCCCTCGCGCGGGTCGCAATTGGCCAGCTGATGGCGCTGGAAGATCCACTTCTCCGGATAGAACAGCCGCTCGATCAGCATGGTCTCGCGCTGCATCTCGGGGATCCAGCGCGGCGTCCAGGCGATCTGGCGGACCATGCCGCCGGCCATGTCCCAGGCGTCGAGATGGCGGCCCTCCTCCTCATAGACCGCCATCAGGCACAGCGTCATCAGCGTGTCGTCGGTGATGATGCCGCGGCCGCGGATCCGGCCGCCGCGGCCCGCCTCCGGCTCGGCCATGCGGTGCCATTCGACGTCGAGCGAGGTCACCCGGCCGTAGCGCTGCCGGATCTCGGCGGCCGACAGCTTCTCGACCGTCGCCCCCATGGCATCGCCGAAGGCGACGCCATGCAGCAGCCCGCGGATCCGGCCCTTGAGCGAGAGCGCGGCGTCAGTTGGTGCCATTCAGCTTGGTCCTCGCATATTCGGTGACGGCGGTGCCGCCATTGGCGTTCCAGTCGGCGACGTAGTCGCCCCACTTCTCCATCGGCAGTTCGCCGGACACGAACTTCCAGACATAGCTGCGGTAGATGTTTTCCAGCGCATCGAGCTGGGCGGTGTAGTCGCTGGGGAAGACGAAGCTGTCGTCCGGCGAATAGAACTTCTGGGCGATGGCGATCGATTTCTCGGCCTGGGCCGACAGCAGCGGCGCGGGCGGCATCCAGGTCTCCGGCTGGGCGATCAGGAAGCGCGGGTACCAGGTGCTCATCTTGTCGGTGGTCTTGACGGTGCCGCCGTCCTTGACCCATTCCTCGCCCTCGAAGCCCATGCGGTCGATCTGCTGGCCTTGCGGGCTGGCCATGAAGTCCAGCAGCGCCACCACATCGTCCTTGTGCTCGGACAGGGCCGACATGGCGAAGCCGCGGCTTTCCCGGCTGACGTCGACGGCGCGCAGGCCCTGCCCGCCCGGGCCCTTCGGCGGGTCCAGCGGCACCAGGTTCACGCCCGGATGCACCTGGCGCATCTTGCCCTGGTAGATGTCGATGTTGACGCCGACCACGCCGAGGACCACCCCGACCCGGCCGGAGTAGAACTTGTCCTCGCGGGTGTCCCACTTGGTGGTGATGAAGTCGGGGTCGAGCAGGCCTTCGGCAAACAGCTTGTGGTAGAAGGCGATCTTGTCGCGTTCCTGGGTCGAGACGCGGGCACTGATCCACTGGCCCGACGGATCCTTGATCCAAGTGGCGGTGACGCCGAAGGCCTGGTTGAAGATCTCGTCCAACTCGTCGGTCGCACCGGCGGGCGGGATGGTGGCCACCGTGATGCCCCAGGTGTCCTTCTTGCCGTCGCCGTCGAGATCGGAATCGACGATCTCGCGGAACAGCGCCTCCCAGTCATCCAGCGTCTGCGGCGCCGGCAGGCCGGTCTTCTCCAGCCAATCCTGGCGGATCACGCCGACCTTGGCCCGCACCGGGAATGGGTAGATCAGATAGGGATAGTTCTCGAGCCGCGGCTTGTTGTGGGCCCACAGCGCCTGCTTAAGATGCGGCGCCTTCTCCAGCCAGGGGCGCCAATCCTCGAGCAGCCCCTGCTCGACGATCTTCTGGTCGCCGCCCTGGAAGTAGATCAGGTCCGGGATGTCGCCCGACAGCAGCATCAGCGACAGCTTGTCGGCATAGCCGCCGGGGGGCAGGTCGACCAGCTCCAGCTTCACCGGATGGCCCTGCGCCGCCATGCCGGCCTCGATCGCCGCCAGCAGCTTGACGTCGTCGGGGTTCGAGTTGGTGAAGTCCTTGCTGACGATGCGGATCGTGGCCGGGTCGGCGGCCCAGGCCGACGGCCCGGAGGTGAGAGCAGCAGCGAACACCAGGGCCAGAGCGGGTCCCAGAAGCGTCTTGGTCATCGCGATTCCTCCATGATTTCTTGTTTGTGGGCCATGGCGTGGGTCATCCCTTGACCGCCCCGCTCATGGTGCCCTTGGTGAAGAACTTCAGGATCAGCGGATAGATCGCCAGCACCGGCAGCAGGGTCAGGATGATCATCCCGGCCTTGAGCGCCCGCAGGTCGATCTGGCTGCCGCCGGTGTAGTTGTTCATGGCGTCGATGCCGACCATCAGCGACTTGTCGCCTTCGACCACGAACTGGCGCAGCACCACCTGCAGCGGCCATTTCCCGGGGTCGTTCAGGTAGATCATCGCCCGGAAATACTCGTTCCAGTGCAGCACGGTGTAGAACAGGGTGATGGTGGCGATCGCCGGCAGCGCCAGCGGCGCCACCACGTACCACAGGGTCTGCAGCGGCGACGCGCCCTCCATCTCCGCCGCCTCGATCAATTCCTTCGGGATCTCCTCGAAGAAGCGGATCAGCACGATCAGGTACCAGGCGAAGACGCCGCGGTAGAGGATGACCGACCAGTAGGAGTTGAGCAGGCCGATCTGCTTCATCACCAGGTAGTCCGGCACCACGCCGGGGTCGAACACCACGGTCACCAGGATGAAGATCAGGATCGCCCGCCGCCCCGGCAGCCCCGGCCGCGACAGGGCCCAGGCCATCAGCGTGGTGGCGACCACGTTGATGACGGTGCCGGCGACCGTGATCAGCAGGCTGTTGCCCAGCCCGGCCAGCACCTGGGGATGGGTCAGCAGCACCCGCCACACGTCGAGCGAGAAGCCCTCCGGCAGGATGGCGAGGCCGCTCATCCCCGGCACCTTGGCGCCGTCGGACAGCGAGACCGCCAGCAGGTTCAGGATCGGCTGGACCGTCACCACCACCATCAGCAGCAGGGTCGAGCAGATGATGGCGTATTCGATGCGCTCGAACGGGGTGCGGCGGATGCGGGAGGCCATCACCACACCCCCTTGCCGGTCAGGCGCTTGGAGACGAGATGGGCGCCCAGGATCATGGCCATGCCGATCACGCCCTTGAACAGCCCGGCGGCGGTGGCATAGGCGTATTCGCCGCCGATGATCCCCATGCGGTAGACATAGGTGTCGAGGATGTCGATGCGGTCGCGGATCGCGTCGTTGGAGAAGTTGAACACCTGGTCGAATCCGGCGCTCATGAAGCCGCCGAGGTTGAGGATGAACACCGTCGCCATGGTCGGCACCAGCGCCGGCAGGGTGACGTGGCGGATCTTCTGCCAGCGCCCGGCGCCGTCGATCGTCGCCGCGTCGTACAGCCCGGGGTCGATGGTCATGATCGCGGCCAGGAACAGCAGCGAATCCCACCCGGCGCTGCGCCACATCTCGGAGACCACCAGGACCCAGAGGATGCTGCCGCTCGAGGTCATGAACGGGATCGGCGCCATGCCGACCAGGCCGAGCAGGTCGTTGACCGTGCCGTCGATCGGCGACAGCACGGCGATGAAGACGCCGGCGATGACGATCCAGGACAGGAAGTGCGGCAGGTAGATCGCCGACTGGACGAAGCGGCGGTAGCGGTGGCCCTGCACCTCGTTCACCAGCAGCGCCACGATCACCGGCACCGGGAACAGCAGCACCAGCTTCATGGCGCTGATCAGCACGGTGTTCCACAGCACCTGGGTGAACACCGGGCTGTCGAACAGCAGGCGGAAATGCTTCAGCCCGACCCAGAGGCTGGGGCCGATGATGCGGTAGTCCTGGAACGCCAGCTTGGTCTGCCAGATCGGCAGGTAGTGGAAGACGACGAAGTACAGGATGCCCGGCAGCAGCATCAGGTAGTAGCCGCGCCAGCGCCAGGCGCGCCGCAGGGCCGACGGCCTGGTCACTTTGGGAACGTTCCCATGGGCGGTAGCCAAGGTCGGGGTGGTGTCGCCGATGCCGGTCATGTCAGGCGCTCTTCTTCCGCGCCGGGCTGACGCTGCGGCGCGGTGCGGCGACCGAGGCGCGCTCGACCACCCGGCAGGGCAGCACGGTGCGCACGATGTCGCCGGCGCCGTCGATCTCGGCCAGCAGCAGGCGGGTCGCCTCCACCCCCATGTCGTAGCGCGGCTTGTCGACCGTCGTCAGGCCGGGATCGGTGAAGCTGCCGGCCTCGACCCCGTCCATGCCCATGATCGAGATGTCGCGCGGGCAGGCCAGGCCGGCGGCCCGGGCGGCCAGGATGGCGCCGACCGCCATCATGTCGTTGGCGGCGAAGACCGCGGTCATGCGGCCGCCCTCGCGCTCGACCAGCCGCGTCATCGCCGCCTGGCCGGATTCGACGGTGTAGTCGCCCTCGTCCATCGGCAGCGCCGAGGCGTCGAAGCCGTGGCGCTGCCAATGGGCCTGTGCCTCGGTGACGAAACGGGTGCGCGCCACCCGCCGGTCGCGGCCG
Organism: Inquilinus ginsengisoli; assembly: GCF_031453975.1. Lineage (NCBI taxonomy): Bacteria > Pseudomonadati > Pseudomonadota > Alphaproteobacteria > Rhodospirillales > Rhodospirillaceae > Inquilinus > Inquilinus ginsengisoli. Next base: position 282,263 of record NZ_JAVDPW010000011.1, on the reverse strand, counting down.
TTGACCAGCCCGATATGGCGGTGCCCGGCGGCGATCAGGTGGTCGAGGGCCAGGCGCACGCCCTGGGCGACGTCGCTGCGCACGCTGCTGTATTCGGGAAAGCGCTCGCCGCTGGAGCCGATGACGACGACCGGCGCCTCGGTCTGGCGCAGCAGCCCGCTGTCGTCGGTGGCGGGGTTGAGGATGATGCCGTCGACCCGGGCCTGGCGCAGCACCTGCAGGTGCCGGCGCTCACGCTCCGCATCCCAGTCGGAGCTGAAGATCAGCAGCGACCGCTTCTCGGCCTCAGCCTTGTCCTGGGCGCCGCGGGCGAGATCGGCCCAGAACGGGTTGGAGATGTCGGGGATGACCAGGCCCAGGGTGCGGCTGCGGCCGGTGCGCAGGCCGAAGGCCAGGTGGTTGCGCTCGTAGCCGGATTGCTGGACCGCCTCTTCCACCCGCCGGCGGGTCTCGGCATGCACCGCGCCGATGCCGGACAACACCCGCGCCACCGTCGTCTTCGACACGCCGGACAGGCGGGCGACGTCGATGATGGTGGGTTGGCGGTCGCGCTTGCCGTTCAAGGAGGTCTCCCATTGGATCGGCTTTTTGTCTGCAGCCGGCCTTTGCCCCATGGAATGGGGTGTGGGAACGTTACCAATCTCTTGCTCCGCCCGTCAAGCGGGCATCGCCTGCGGGGATTATGGGCAGTCCATTCCGGTCCTGGAAGGACTATTTTCCCACATCCGGATTGGCACCGAATTTTCCCATCGGCCGGCGGAACCCGATCTTGCCGTCGCTATTGTCCTGGTGAGGCCATGCGTGCGGGCGCACCGCGCCGTTCGGATGACCTCCCGAGATCCCGAAACTTGGATGGCGCAGCCTCTGGTGCGCCCGCCCCGGGGACGGACCGGCAAAATTCGCGGAGCTTCCGGGCGGCGCGGACTATTTGCCGGACAATATTCGATGTGAGTCCGGATGTAAGTTTGGCACAATTTATCAGCGGACATACGATCTACATTTTACAAAACGTTAACACTTTCCAGCGGGAATAGAGAACACCTAGCAACCATATCATTGGACATCGGTCCAATACTCGGATGGGAGACGCAGATGAGCGACGATCGAGAGAGCCGGATCCGGCAGAAAGCCTACGAAATCTGGGAGCAGCTGGGCCGGCCGGAAGGCCAGGAGCAGGACCACTGGATCCGGGCCGAGGCGGAGATCCAGGTGGACGAGACCGAGAGCACGGCCGGCGTGCCCGAGGGCGCCGAGGACCTTGGCCCGAAGATTGCGTCGAACCGTGGCTGAGGACAGCCCGAAGCTGCCCGGTGCGACCGGGGAGAGCCCGCAGTGACCCCTTCGGCGGCCGCCCAAAGGCCCGACATCGCCGAGGCGGTGGGCTCGACACATGACCTGCCGTTCGGCGCCCAGCTTCGGGCCGACGGCAGCGTGCGCTTCCGCCTGTGGGCACCGGGGGTGGACGGCATCACGCTGGTGCTGGGCGAGGAGCTCCCGGACTTGCCGCTCGACCGCCAGGGTGACGGCTGGTTCGGCCTGACCGTGCCGGCGGTGCCGGCCGGCACGCCCTATCGCTACCGGCTGCCGGATGGAACCGAAGTGCCCGACCCGGCCTCGCGCCACCAGCGGGGCGGGCCGCTGGGCCCGTCGATCGTGTGGGATCCGCAGGGCTATGCCTGGCGCGCACAAGGCTGGCGCGGCCGGCCGTGGCACGAGGCGGTGATCTACGAGCTGCATTGCGGCGCCATCGGCCGGCCCGGCGGCTTCGCCGGCGTCATCCGGCGCCTGGACGACCTCGCCCGGCTGGGCGTCACCGCGATCGAGCTGATGCCGGTCGCCGATTTCGTCGGGTCGCGCGGCTGGGGCTATGACGGGGTGCTGCCCTTCGCCCCGGCGTCGGTCTACGGCACGCCGGACGAGCTGAAGCAGCTGGTCGATGCCGCGCATGAGCGCGGGCTGATGGTGCTGCTCGACGTCGTCTACAACCATTTCGGCCCGGCCGGGAACTTCCTCGGCCACTACGCCGGCGCCTTCTTCGACGGGTCGAGGGTCACGCCCTGGGGGCCGGCGATCGACTTCGCCAGGCCCCAGGTGCGCGCCTTCTTCCGGCACAACGCCCTGTACTGGCTGGAGGAGTTCCGCTTCGACGGGCTGCGCTTCGACGCCGTGCATGCGATCGAGGATGCGGCCCAGCCCGACATCCTGACCGAGATCGCCGCGGCGGCGCGCGCCGCCCTGCCCGACCGGCACATCCACCTGATCCTGGAGAACGACCGCAACGAGGCCCGCCGCCTGATCGGCACGCCCGGCCCGGCGGCGCGGTTCGAGGCGCAGTGGAACGATGACTTCCACCACGCCGCCCATGTCGTGCTGACCGGCGAGACCGACGGTTACTACGCCGACTATGCCCACGACCCGGTGGTGCGGCTGGGTCGGGCGCTGGCCGAAGGCTTCGTCTACCAGGGCGACTGGTCGGAGCGCCGGGGCGAATCCCGGGGCGAGCCGAGCGCGCATCTGCCGCCGGCCGCCTTCGTCGACTTCCTGCAGAACCACGACCAGATCGGCAACCGCGCTTTGGGCGACCGGCTGACCGCCCTGGCAGCGCCGGAGGCGGTCGAGGCCATGACCGCGCTGCTGCTGCTGTCGCCGCACATCCCGCTGCTGTTCATGGGCGAGGAATGGGGCAGCCGCCAGCCCTTCCCGTTCTTCTGCGACTTCGAGGGCGAGCTGGCGGATGTGGTGCGGCAGGGCCGCCGCGAGGAGTTCGCGCAGTTCGCCGGCTTCGACGATGCGGCGGCGCTGCCGGATGCGCTGGACCCCGACACCTTCGACAGCGCGGTGCTGGCCCCGGCCGAGGACGACGCCGCGGCCGCCCTGCGGCTGGAACTGGTCGGCACCCTGCTGGCGCTGCGCCACCGGGTGATCGTGCCGCTGCTGGCGGATCGCCGGATCGGCCCCGGCATCAACCGCAGCCGGGACCGGATGCTGGATGTGGCCTGGATGCTGTCCGGCGGCGGCTGGCTGCGCATCGTCGCGCATCTGGCTCCCGGGCCTGGTCCGGCCTGGGAGAAGCCGGCCGGCGAGATCGTCTATGAAAGCGTGGCCGGCCTCGCCGGGTCCCTGCCAGGCGGGATCGCCGGCTGGGGCCTGGTCGCGGCCCTGGAGCAGCCGGCATGACCGCCCTTCCGCCCGGCCCGCCGCGCGCCACCGCGCGGCTGCAGATCCATGCCGGCTTCACCCTGGACGATGCCCGCGCCGCCCTGCCCTATCTGGCGCGGCTGGGGATCAGCCATGTGTACGCCTCGCCGCTGCTCGCCGCCCGTCCCGGCTCGGCCCATGGCTACGACACCATCGACCCGTCCCGGATCGACCCGGAGCGCGGCGGCGAGGACGGTTTCGAGCGCTTCACGGCGGCGTTGCGCAACCACAGCCTGGGCCTGATCCTCGACATCGTGCCGAACCACATGGCGACCGGGCCGGACAATGCCTGGTGGATGGACGTGCTGGAATGGGGCCGGTCCAGCCCGCATGCCGCAGTGTTCGACATCGATTGGGACGCCCCGGCGCAGCCCGGCCGGGTGCTGCTGCCGATCCTGGGCCAGCCTTATGGCACGGCCTTGAAAGAGGGCGACGTCGCCCTGCGCTTCGATGCCGCCCTCGGCCGGTTCAGCATCGAGGTGCCGGGCCTGTCGCTGCCGCTGGCCGGCGCCAGCACCGCCCTGCCCCTGGCGCAGGCGGCGACCCAGGCCACGGGGCCATCGGCGGACCAGCTGACCGCCCTGGCCGACCTGTTCCAGGCGTTGCCGCCGGACGGCCGGGGCCAGGCCGAGATGCTGCGCGGGGGCCTGGCGGCCCTGGTCGCGCGTGATCCCGGCGCCGCCGCGGCGATCGCGGAGGCCGTCGCGCGACAAACCCCGGATGACCTGCACCGGCTGCTCGAGCGCCAGCATTACCGCTTGGCCCATTGGCGGGTGGCGGCGGCGGAGATCAACTACCGCCGCTTCTTCGACATCGACGACCTGATTGCGGTGCGGATCGAGGATCCCGACGTCTTCGCCGCCACCCACCGGCGAATCCTCGATGCGGTGGCCGCCGGCCAGGTCCAGGGCCTGCGCATCGACCACATCGACGGGCTGGCCGATCCCGCCGGCTACCTCGCGCGGCTGCGCCAGGCGATCGACGCGGCCAAGCCCGACGGCGCCCCGCTGTATCTCGTGGTCGAGAAGATCCTGGCCGACGGCGAGGACCTGCCCGCGGTGTGGCCGGTCGACGGCACCACCGGCTACGAGATCGCCAACGCGATCCATGCGGTGCAGGTCGACGGCAATGCGCGCGGCGCCCTGACCGCCGCCTATGCCCGCTTCACCGGCGACACCGCGACCATGGACGACACCATCCGGCGCTGCCGCCAGGCGGTGATCGCCGGCACCCTCGCCGCGCCGTTCGAGGCGCTGGTCGGCGCCGTCGACCGGCTGGCGCGGGCCGACTGGCCCTGGCGCGACCTGACCCGCGGCGCGATCCGCGAGGCCCTGGCGGCGGTGATCGAGCGGCTGACCGCCTATCGCAGCTATCTCGGCGGCGCCGGCGACGGCACCGCCTTCGGGCTGGAATCCGCGATCGCCGGCGCCCGCGAGGCCCTGCCGCCGGACGCCGCCCGGGCGCTGGGGCTGGTCGCCGAGCTGGTGACCGGGCGCAGCCGGGCAGACGGCGCCAGCGCCATCCTGTGCCGGTTCCAGCAGCTGACCGGCGCCGTCGCCGCCAAGGCGGTCGAGGACACCGCCTTCTACCGCCACTTTCCCCTGGTCTCGCTGAACGAGGTCGGCGGCACGCCCGAGCGCTTCGGCCTGCCGGTCGACGAATTCCATGCCGCCTTCGCCCGGCGCCAGCAGGATTGGCCGGACGCGCTGTCCTCGCTGTCGACCCATGACCACAAGCGCGGCGCCGATGTCCGCGCCCGGCTGGCGGCGCTGAGCGAGCTGGCACCGGACTGGGAGGCCGGGCTGGCGGCCTGGTCGGCGGCGCTGGCGCCGCATCGCGGCGGCGGCAACGACCGGCCGGTGCCGAGCCGGCGGCACGAGCACCTGTTCTACCAGACCGTGATCGGCACCTGGCCGCTGGGCGGCATGGCCGCCGACTATCCCGACCGGATCGTCGCCTACCTCTTGAAGGCCGCGCGCGAAGGCAAGGACGAGACCGGCTGGACCGACCCGGATGCCGCCTATGAGGCCGGGCTGGATCGGTTCGTCCGCGCCGCCCTGGACCCGGCGCGCGGCGGTGCCTTCCTGGCCGCCATCGCCCCCTTCGCCGAACGCGTCGCGCGGGTCGGCGCGGTCAACGGCCTGGCCCAGCTGGCGATGCAGCTGACCCTGCCCGGCGTGCCCGACCTGTACCAGGGCACCGAGGATTGGGACCTGTCGCTGGTGGACCCCGACAACCGCCGCCCGGTCGATTTTATGGGCCTGGCCGAAAGGCTGGAGCAGGTGGCCGAGGCCGACCCGCACGCGCTCGCCGCCGATTGGCCGGACGGCCGGATCAAGCACTGGCTGGCGGCGCGGCTGCTGCGGCACCGCCGCGACGACCCCGCCCTGTTCGCCCGCGGCGCCTATGCGCCGGTGGCGGCGTCGGGCCCGGCCGCGGCACATGTCGTGGCCTGGCGCCGGTCGCTGGGCGACCGCCACATCGTCGTGGCCGTGCCGCGGCTGGTGGCCGGCCGGCTGAATGGCGGGCTGGGCCTGACCGGATTCGCCGGCACCACGCTGCAGCTGCCGCGCGTGGGCAATGAGGGGGATGGCAGAGAGCAAGTCCCGGGGGGTGTGCCGCTCGATCTGGGCCGTCCGTTCGAGCGGTTGCCGATCTTCGTGCGACACCTTGGAGAGAGCCATGGTCAATAGAGTGCTGCGCCTGATCTCGAGCCCCGACACCGCACGCGAGGTCCATCCCGGCGTGCCGCTGGTCCGCACCCCGGCGGCGGCCGAGCCGCAGCGCGAGCATTTCGAGCGGCTGGGGTTGGCCGTCGCCATCGTCGGCGCCGACCGGGTCGAGCTGACCGGATGCTTCGCCGAGCGGGTGGACATCCGGGTGGTCGCCCGCCCGCCCGAGGAGGAGGACGACCCGAACCCGGTGGTTTGGGATGTGCTGGGCCATTGGCGCAGGCGCCGGCGGCTGTGCCTGCAGCCCACCGATGTCGACGAATGGCTGGGGCTGCGCGGCATCGATGCCTTCGCCCTGCTGCGCGGCCTGCGGAACGATGCGCTGGCCGAGGCGTTGGGTGTTGCGGTGGTGACCGATGCCTTCGAGCATCGGGGCCGCCGGGTGATCAACCCGTTCCGCGACCGCTTCGGCAACGAGACCAGCCCGGCGAGCGAATACGGCGTGGATTACCGGATGTGGCGGTCGCGCTGGCGCGACGGGCTATAGGGCCCGCGCTGGCGCGACGGCCTGTGAGACGCCCGCTTCGGGCGACGGAACTCCGGAAGGGTATCGAATGAAGAAGCCTGCGCAGCCTTCGGTCCGCGTGCTGGAGGGGCAACCCTTTCCGCTGGGGGCCACCTGGGATGGGCTGGGGGTGAACTTCGCCCTGTTCTCGGCCAACGCCACCAAGGTCGAGCTGTGCCTGTTCGACGACGAGGGCAAGCGCGAGACCGCGCGGGTCGAGCTGCCGGAATACACCGATGAGGTCTGGCACGGCTATCTGCCCGACGCCCGCCCCGGCACGATCTACGGCTATCGCGTCCACGGCGCCTACGAGCCCGCCGCCGGCCACCGCTTCAACCCGAACAAGCTGCTGCTCGACCCCTATGCCAAGCGGCTGCTGGGCGAGCTGGCCTGGAACGACGCCTTGTTCGGCTACACCATCGGCGACCCGCAGGACGACCTGTCCTTCGACACCCGCGACAGCGCCCCCTTCATGCCGAAGTGCCGGGTGGTCGACCCCGCCTTCACCTGGGGCCGGTCGCGGCCGCCGGCGGTGGCCTGGGACCGCACCGTCGCCTATGAGCTGAACGTCCGCGGCTACACCATGCAGCACCCCAGCGTGCCGAAGCGGCAACGCGGCACCTTCGCCGGGCTCGGCCACCCCGAGGTGATCGGCCACATCCGCAGCCTGGGCGCCACCACGGTCGAGCTGATGCCGGTGCACGCCTTCATCGCCGACCGGCACCTGCTGGACCGCGGGCTGACCAATTTCTGGGGCTACAACAGCATCGGCTTCTTCGCGCCGCATCCGCGCTATTCCGCCACCGGCGAGACCGCCGAGTTCAAGGAGATGGTGGCGCGGCTGCACGACGCCGGGCTCGAGGTCATCCTCGACGTGGTCTACAACCACACCGCCGAGGGCAACGAGCGCGGGCCGACCCTGTCGTTCAAGGGCATCGACAATGCCTCCTACTACCGGCTGATGCCGGAGGAGCGCTACTACATCAACGACACCGGCACCGGGAACACGCTGAACCTCAGCCATCCCCGGGTGCTGCAGATGGTGACCGACAGCCTGCGCTACTGGGTGACCGAGATGGGGGTCGACGGCTTCCGCTTCGACCTCGCCACCATCCTCGGCCGCGAGCCCTATGGCTTCGACGAGGGCGGCGGCTTCCTCGACAGCTGCCGCCAGGACCCAGTGCTGGAGAGCGTCAAGCTGATCGCCGAGCCCTGGGATTTGGGCCCCGGCGGCTATCAGGTCGGCGGCTTCCCGCCGGGCTGGGCCGAGTGGAACGACCGTTTCCGCGACACCACTCGCGGCTTCTGGAAGGGCGATGACGGCCAGGTCGCCGACCTCGCCTCGCGCCTCAGCGCCTCCGGCGACGTGTTCAACCGGCGCGGCCGCAAGGCCTGGGCCAGCGTCAACTTCGTCACCGCCCATGACGGCTTCACCCTGGACGACCTGGTCTCCTACAACGATCGCCACAACGATGCGAATGGCGAGGACAACAAGGACGGCCATTCCGACAACCTGTCCTGGAACCACGGCGCCGAGGGCCCGACCGACGACCCCGCCATCCGCGCCCTGCGCGAACAGCAGAAGCGCAACCTGCTGGCGACGCTGCTGCTGTCGCAGGGCACCCCGATGATCCTGGGCGGCGACGAGTTCGGCCGCAGCCAGCAGGGCAACAACAACGCCTATTGCCAGGACAATGCGGTCAGCTGGGTGGATTGGGGCGCGATCGACGAGGACGGCCGCAAGCTGCTGCAGTTCACCCGCCGGCTGATCGCCCTGCGCCAGCGCTTCCCGGTGCTGCGCCGCAGCCGTTTCCTGACCGGCGTCTACAACGAGGAGCTGGACGTCAAGGACGTCGCCTGGCTGCGCCCCGACGGGCAGGAGATGGAAAACGGCGACTGGACCAACTCGCAGACCCGCTGCCTGGGCATGCTGATCGACGGCCGGGCGCAGCCGACCGGCATCCGCCGCCGCGGGTCGGAGGCGACGCTGCTGATCCTCTTGAACGCGCATCACGAGGAGGTGCCGTTCCTGCTGCCCGAGGTGCCGGACGGCCCCTCCTGGACCGCGCTGGTCGACACCGCCGAGCCGGAAGCGCCGCAGCGCGCCCGCCTGCCGGCCGGCGAGACCTTCGCCCTGCAGGGCCGGACCCTGGCCCTGTTGTCGGCCCAGACCGGGGCATAGCATCATGGACCGATCGGCATTCGGCTGAGCATAGTCGCAGACGATCCCACCGTGAACCGAGCAGGGGAATTCGGCGATGGTTGCATTGCGGCCCATGCGCAGCGCCGAATTCCCGGCCTATCTGGACTATTTCATTCCTGAATACGCTGCGGAGATTTCAGCGAATTACGGCGTTTCCGATACGGCGGCCCTCGCCCAGGCAAGGCGCGAAATCGCGGACGACCTGCCGGACGGCCCGGACACGCACGGCCAGGTCTTGCTTTGCATCACCGCCGATGGCGATGACGATGCCATCGGTTACCTCTGGTACCACCCGGACAAGGATCTGCGCCTGGCCTTCATCAGCGACTTCCACATCCTGGCCGCACACCAAGGCAAGGGCTTCGGCACAAGGGCGCTGAGCGCTCTGGAAGCCGCTCTCTCCGATGCAGGCTTCGAACAGATCCGGCTGCGCGTGGCCGCTGACAATCAGCGGGCGCAGCATATCTACCGGACCGGCGGATTTCGCGTCACGGGCGTGAACATGAGCAAACAGATCGGCAAGGCCTGATTTCCGGCGATCCTGCGATCCCTCGTTGACGAGAATCGGGCCCGGAATGGTGTTTGGGCACAACCGGCCTGCGCCGCCCTTATCCGTGCTATGGCTCCTAGACGAGGAGCCCTCCAGACGAAGGTCCGCCCATGACCGCCCTGCTTCCCGCCGAGCTTGCCTGGTACGTCACCGGCCGCTTCTACCAGGCCGGGAAGGACGGCCCGGTGGCCGATTACGGCTACTTCCTGCACCTGCCCTTCCCCGACCTGCCACTGTTCGACGGCAAGCGCGGCGAGACCACCGCGCACTTCACCTTCGCCGCCCGGCCATTCCAGGCGCAGGGGGTCACCAATGGCGGCCTGTCGCTCGGGGTCGATCCGGTCGGCGAATTCTCGCTGTACCTGCAGCGCCGGCCGGCCGGGACCTTCGACGACCCCGCCTCCTTCGCGCAGGGCGAATGCATCGCCACCTTCCGCCGCACCAGCCTGGTGGTGGGAACGACGGTCGACGCGACCATCGGCGCGAAGACCGAGGCGCTGGTCGGCACCAACGTGTTCTCGGCGCGTCTGGTCGCGAGCACCCCGTTCGAGTTCGGCGGCGGCCGCCACGATCTTGCCGACCAGATCGGCCGGGGCGTCACCCAGTTCGGCACCGCCACCGGCGCTCCGATCCTGCCGCCGCCGAAGGGCTACACGCTGGTGCTGCCGTTCACCGGCTCGGCCATCGCGCTGGGACGGTAGATCAGGCCAGCGCGCTCCAGACCCGCTCGCCGCCGTCCCGGCCGGCGATCTCGACCGCGAAGGGTCTGTTGGTACGGGCGGAAGCAGACCGCAGCCCAACGGCCGCATAGCAGCCCTTCGTTACGAGAACGGAACTATATTTCCCCGCAAGGTGTCTGCATGACGAACCTCATGGAGGCTGCAGTGATGCTCAAGCATCTGACCAGGGTCGCCCTTGTTGCCGCGGCCCTCACCATCGTGCCGGTCCTTACGCTCCCCGCCCAGGCGGGAGGGTGGGAGAGCACCAACCAGCCACGTCTCTACAACCCGCATGATGGCCATCGGCACAGCGACAATCGCTACCGGCGCCACGACGACGATCGGCGCGATCGCCACTGGGATCGCCACGGCCGGCGCTATGACCATGACCGGCATCGCGACCGGGATCGTGATCGGAACGATAGCCCGTCGGATTTCCTGCAGGACCTGTTCAACTGACCGCCGCGAGGATCAGCTCGTCGAACGCCGGGCGGCGGCTCGGCGCTGCCGATCACCTCTTGTAGACGCCGTCGAACGAGGCGCCGTTGCCGCAGGACTCCCGGCAATCGGTCGGCACGACCCGGATCTCGGAGCCGCTCACCGTCAGATCGACCGTGCATTTGCTGTCGGGGATGTCGGGATCCGGCGGGGCGACGTAGTGCACCTTGCCACCGTCCAGCGGCGCCCGGAAGGTGACGGAGCATTGGTCATAGGCCGGTGAGGGCCCGGTCGAGGAGATGCTGACCGACAGGCTACCGTCGGGAAAGAGCACGCCGTCGAGAAACCCGCCGACCCGATCGTTCGAGTATCCGCCCGTCAGGTGATGCTGGTCGTAGGGGGCCGAGAGTTCCACATACCGGGCCCGGTAGCTGTCGAGCAGGCAGTTCATCACCTTCTCGTCGGAGCCGGAGCAGTGGTTCCGCTGCACCAGCCAGGCGCGCTGGCTGGCCTGAAGCGCGGCGGCGTCCGCCCCCGGGGCCTGGTGGACCGCCTGGTACAGGTCGGCCATCGTCTGGTCGATCCACCCCATCCCCGAATTGCCGCCGGAACACAGCACCTTCTCGACATGGGTTCGTGCCTTGGCGCAGTCAAAACTCGGGTCCTCCTGCGCCTGCCCGAGGGACGATGCGGCCGATAAGATCAAAAGCGCATAACCGAAAATGCGACAAATGCTCATCTGATCCATTTCCCCTTCAGCAACGAGTCCGCTTGGGATCACGAGCATAGCAGCTTGCGGCTGCCGGCAAGCAGGCACGGAGCGAGGCATCTCGCCGCCGCTAAGCCTCGCTCGCGGCAACGCGGCGCTCGCTCGTCCTCTCCCGGATGCGGGCGTCCCGCCGGCCTTGGCGCAATTCGCCGCGGGTCGGCCGCCACCAGCCCCGCGCCCGCTCAGCGTCCCCGGCCTCCGCGCGGGCCGGCCAGACCCCGATCAGCTCGTCGAGTGAAGGGCGGCGCCAGGCCGCCCACACATGGTCGATCGGGGCCATCCCCAGATGCGGGTAGAACGGCGCCGCCTCGGCCGGCTCCACGACCTCGCCCGCGATCTCGACGAACACCAGCATTCCGAAGCGTTCGGTCATCACCGGCCGGTCCAGCGGCGGCAGGTCGTCGGCGGCGACGGGATAGCGATGGCGGCGGCGCTCGGCGGCCAGGGCGGCGGCGCGGCGCTGGCGTTCGGGATCCCATTCGGCCTCCCGGCGCCGTCGGCGCTCCTCCGGTTCGTTGCGGCGCGCCGCCTCCTCGATCTCCGGCCAGCGGCGCCACAGCTCGTCATAGGACCGGAACGGCACCCGCCAGGCCCGGGCCTCCGCATCCCACCAGGACCAGGGGATGGCGCGCATCTGGTCGATGACGGTCCTGGAATAGGGCGTCCGGACGCGCAGATCGTCCGCCACCTCGAGATACGGGCTGGCGATGGGATCGAAAGCATAGGCGTCCCGCCCCTTGGCATCCCCATGGTCGCCGCCCGGCGGCATCTCCCGGGCCAGCCAGCGCGTCAGCCGGCGCTCGGCGGTGGTGCCCGGGATGAACCAGGCCGCCTCGGCTTCGCGCCAGCGGGCCCGGGGGAAGGCCTTCATGAAGCGCTCCACCATCGCCCGGTCGTAGGGAAACCTCGCCTGGATGCCGGGCTTGTCCCCGTCGACCGGCCGAAGCTCGATGGCGCGGTCCTGGGCCGCAGGCTGCTGGATGGCGGAGCGCATGGCGATTCAGATGGTGGCGCCCCGCCCGTTCGTCGATGCGGAGGCCTCCCTGCCTCTCAATCGTCGTTGCGAGCGCAGCGAAGCAATCCATATCAGGCGGCGCCATGGATTGCTTCGTCGGCTGCGCCTCCTCGCAATGACGAAGAGGAGCGGGAAACCTGCCTCGTCAGGCCAGGAACACCCGCAGCGTCGCGCCGGCGGCCTGGGCGGGCAGCGCATCGACGGTGACGCCGTCTGCGGCCCGCCAGGTGGCCGGTGCGTCGCCGAGGCGCAGGTCCAGCACCCGGTCCGGCGCCAGCGACGGGAAGCGCAGCCAGACGCCGTCGGGCAGGTCCGGCGGCAGGGTGACGGCGATGTCGCCCGCGTCGAAGCGCAGCTGCGACAGCCGGCCGACGAAATTGGTCTCCAGCAGGGTGCGGTTGCCCTGCTGCAGCGCCAGCACGCCATCGGCGATGCGCAAAGTCACCGCGCCGGCCGGGCTGGCGATCGGCCCCAGCGTGGCATCGGCGCCGTCATTCACCAGCTCCCACCCGCCCCAGGGGTTGATGTCCATCACCCTGGCAACGCCGAGCGCCGGCATCAGCGCGCCCCAGCTGTAGAAGCCCTCGGTGTCCGGCTGGTCCATCGGCTCGCCGGTCTCGGCGTTGTAGTTCTCCGGGCACAGCCGGCGCTCGTCCCACACCTGCCGGAACAGGCGGAGGCTGTCGTCGGCCAGGCGCACGGCCTCGCGGTCGAAGCCGTTGCGGCGCAGCCCGTGCCAGACCAGCCAGTTCAGCGGCGGCCAGATCCGGCCGCGCCAGTAGGAATTGTCCTTGGCCGCCGGGTCGTCCCGCGTCGTGCCGGGGATGACGAATTCGCCGCCGAAGGTGGCGGGGTCGCGCAGATGCTGCAGCAGGCGCTGTGCCTGTTGCGGCGAGGCGGCGCCGCAGACCAGGGGGTAGAAGCTGGTCGGCCCCAGGCTGCGCACGAAGTCGCCGGACCACAGCCGGTTGGCGAAGATGCCGCGGCTGTCGTCCCACAGCTCGGTCCGGATCCGCGACCGGGTGCGGTTGGCGATCTCGGCATGCGACGCGGCCGCCGCGTCGTCGCCCAACTCGGCGGCGATCCAGGACAGCACCTCGGCGTCGAAGGCCAGCAGGCTGTTCAGCCCGACATCTTCCGATCGCAGGGTCCGGGTTTCCGGGTCGTAGGCCGCCTCGTCATGGATCGGCGAGTTGTCCATGCTGGATTCGTTGCGGGCGCCGAAGGAGGTGCCCTTGTACAGCCCCTCCCCCACATCGGAGGTGCCGTAGGACACCAGGAAGCGGCCGCGCGGGTCGCGCTCCCGCCACCACCAGGCGTGGTTGCGGGCCAGCGTCCCGTAGGCCAGCTCCAGGATTGGGCGGGAGCGGGAGCGGAGATAGAGCAGCCACAGCAGGAACGACCCGATCGGCAACTGGGTGCGGTCGACCCAGGCGTCGTTGGCGGTCAGCAGGCAGGCGAGGTTGCCCTGCGGCGTGGCGCTGGCCAGCGACGCGGCCAGGTTCTCGCGCGCCATCTCCTGGTCGAAAAAGCCAGTCAGCAGGGCGTTGTACAGCTGGTCGTTCAGCCAGACGCCGAAGCCGCCGAATTTCGACAGGTTCCAGTTGCGGCTGATCGAGGTGTAAGGCCGGCCGTTGACCTCGTCCCACACGCTGTTCCAGGCCATGACGTCGCGCAGCGCGTCGAGCGACCCGGCCTGCGCTCCGGTCTGGCCGGGCAGCGCGGGCTCGTCGCCCGGCGCGGCCGCCAGCGCCTTGGCCCGCGCGATCGCCAGATCGGCACGGTCGGCCACGGCGACGCCGACGCCGCCATTCTTCATCATCTCCAGGTTGAAGCGCAGCACCAGCACCGGCGCCGCCTCCGACCGCGACCCCAGGTGGAAATAGCCGTTGGTCTCGTAATCCTCGGCCGCGGCCTCGACCGTGGCATGGCCGGTCACCTGCACCGGCGGCTCGGCGCTGGCCAGGGCGACGAAGCGGTGCCCGACCTTGACCACCGCGGCGCCGGCGGGGTCCCAGCGCGCGACCTCTCCGCCCTCGGCCGAAAGGCAGAGATTGATCCAGAAGCGCAGGCCCCACTCGCCGCTCCGCTGCGTCCGCCAAGTGCCGGCGATTTCGAACGGCCCGGGCTTGGTCCAGCGCCAGGCCAGGCTGGTGCCGGCATGGTCGAGGTCGAGCTCGACCAGCGACGCATCCAGGGCATGGCGGCCGTATTTGACGGTGCCGGCCGGGAACAGCGTGGCGGTGCGGGTGCTGCCGGCGAAGGCCAGCGGCGTCACCCGCACGCCGAGCGGCAGGAACACCATCTCGGCCGGGCGGCTGGACCAGGTGTTCCAGGCCCGGGCGAGCGGGACGGTGGTATCGCGCAGCATCAGGCTAGCTCCAGGCCCGCAGGGCCGCTTCGGTCGTGACGATCTCCACCTGCTGGTCGAAGCGCGGCAGGATCAGGTCGAGCGTGGCGCAATGGCCCGGCAGCGACGAGCTGGTGGTCGCATCGGACACGGCGACGATGCGGAAGCCGCGGTCGATGCCGTCGAGGATGGTGCCGAGGACGCAGACATCGGTCTCCACCCCGGTCACCAGCAGTGTGTCGGCCCCCAGCGCCGCCAGCCGGTCGGCGAATTCCGGCACCGCGAAGGCGGAATGGGTCGGCTTGTCGATGATGCTGCCGGGCGGGGCGATCGCCGCCAGCGGCGCCACTAGATCCAGCATCCCCGACGCCAGCATCGGCCGGGTGACGTCGTGCCAGCGGGTGTAGTAGCGGCGCCAGGTGCCGGGCGCGTCGGCCGCCGCCTGCGGCGTGACGAAGCGCGGGAACAGGGTGCGGCCCGGCTGGGCGTTGGTCAGGGCGACGACGTTGGGGACGATGTCCATCAGCGTCGGGGTCGACCACACCGTGTCCTCGGCGAACAGCCGCTGCAGGTCGATGGCGACATGGATGGTGTTCGGCCCGAGCGGCCCGAAGCGCAGCATGGCTCAGTCTTCCATCGGAATGGTGTGGGCGGCCGACCAGCCTAGGGTGACGGACGCGCCCGGCTGGAACCCGGCGCCGTCCTGGGCGCGGTTCTGGGCGAACACCTTCAGTTCGCGGCCATCGGCCCCGGTCAGCAGGTAGGTCGAGACCGCACCGGCATAGATCACCTCGCGCAGCGTCGCCGGCAGGGCGTTCTCGAACGAACTGGCGGTGTTGGGCGCCAGGATCGTCATCTTCTCCGGCCGCACCGCCAGCGTCACCTTGGACCCGGCCGCCGGCAACTTCCCCGCGACCCGGACCAGCGCGCCCGCGACCTCGACGCCGCTTGCCGTGACCGTGCCCTCGAGGAAGTTGGCGTCGCCGAGGAACCCGGCGGCGAAGCGGGTGCGCGGCCGCTCATAGATCTCGCCCGGCACCCCGTCCTGCACGATCCGGCCGCGGTCGAGGATGGCGATGCGGTCGGACAGGGTCAGCGCCTCCTCCTGGTCATGGGTGACGAAGATGGTGGTCAGGCCGCTCTCGCGCTGGATGCGCTTCAGCTCGACCTGCATCTCCTGCCGCAGCCGGCGGTCGAGCGCCGACAGCGGCTCGTCCAGCAGCAGCACCTCGGGCTTGGTGACGATGGCGCGGGCCAGGGCGACGCGCTGCTGCTGCCCGCCGGACAGCTGCTTCGGGCTGCGCGCCTCGAAGCCGGTCAGCCGCACCATCTCCAGCGCCTCGCGTGCTTCCTTGGCGGCGGAGGGGCCGCGCACGCCGCGCCGGTTCAGCCCGAACATCACGTTCTCCAGCACCGTCATGTGCGGGAACAGGGCGTAGGACTGGAACACCATGCCGATGCGCCGCTTCCACACCGGCACCCGCGTCACCTCGGCCGCGCCGATGCGCAGCTCGCCCTCATCCGGGATGACGAAGCCGGCGACGATGCGCAGGAGCGTGGTCTTGCCCGAGCCGGAGGGGCCGAGCAGGCTGGTGAACCGCCCGGCCTCGAAGCTGGCGGTGATCCGGTCGAGGACCGTGGCGGCGCCGTAGCGTTTGCTGACGGCGGTGACTTCAACGCCGCTCACGGGCGCCTCCCATATTCGACAAGAGGGCGAAGGCCAGGACCAGGATCATCGAGGCGCCCAGCAGGATGGTGGAGATGGCGTTGATCTCCGGCGTGAAGCCCTTGCGGATGGCGGAGTAGATCTCCACCGGCAGGGTGGTGACGCCGGGGGTGGCCAGGAAGTAGGAGACCACGAACTGGTCCAGCGACACGGCGAAGGCGAACAGCGCCGCGGCGATGATGCTGGGCAGCAGCAACGGCAGGGTGACGCGGAAGAAGGCGTGCAGCGGCGTCGACCCCAGGCTCATCGCCGCCTCCTCCAGATCGGCGCGCTGCGACTGCAGCCCGGTGCCGATCACCAGCACGACATAGGGGATGGCCAGCGCGACATGGCCGACGGTCATGGCGAACAGGCCGCGGCCGATGCCGGTGGAGAAGAAGAACACCAGCATGGCGGTGCCGGTGATCAGCCAGGGAATGGCGATCGGCGGCAGGAGGAGCAGCTGCAGCAGGGTGCGGCCGCGGAACTTGCGGCGCGACAGGGCCAGCGAGGCCGGCACGCCGATCCCGGTCGCCAGCACCGCCGTGGTCACCGCCAGCATCAGGCTGTTGCCGCTGGCGGTCAGCAGCCGGTCGTTGTCCGGCAGCCTGGCGAACCAGTCGAGCGAGAAGCTGAACGGCAGCTCGTACAGCGGCGAGGCGTTGAACGCCATCACCACCATCACCGTGATCGGCAGGTACAGGAAGGCGATGACCAGCAGGAGATGGACCAGGCCCAGGCGCTTCATCAGACGGCCCCTCCCCCGCTCTGCCGCTTCAGCACCGGCGAGGCCAGGGCGAAGATGGCGAGCACGATCAGCAGCATGATGAAGGACAAAGCGGCGCCCAGCGGCCAGTTGAAGGCCTGGGTGAACTGGTCCTCGATCACCGTGCCCATGGTGACGCCGACCCGGCCGCCCAGGATCCGCGGCTCCATGAAGCTGCCGATCACCGGCACGAAGATCAGGACCGAGCCGGAGATCAGCCCCGGCGTCGCCAGCGGCAGGATCACCTTCCAGAACACCACCGGGGCGCGGGCGCCCAGGCTGCGCGCCGCCTCCAGGATCTGGTCGTCGATGGCGACGACGCTGAGATAGCAGGTCAGGATCATGTAGGGCAGGTAGGCGTGCACCAGCCCGACCACGATGGCGGGATAGGTGTAGAGCAGGCCGAGCGGTGCTGCGTCCGGCACGATCCAATGGTAGAGGCCGTCGATGATGCCGCCGTCGCGCAGCACCATGGTCCAGGAGAAGACGCGGACCAGCCCGTTGGTCCAGAACGGCAGGATGATCAGCAGGAACAGCACCTGCCGGGTGCGGCCGAAGGTGGCGCGGGCGAGCGCCATCGCCGCCGGCAGGCCGATCAGCGCCGACAGGCCGGTGGTCCAGAACCCGATCGACAGCGAGGTCCAGGCGACGTCGAGCAGATAGGGCCGGCGGAAGAAGGCAAGGTAGTTGTCGAAGGTGCCGACGATCGCCCGCCCGCCGAACGGCGCGACCTTGAGGAAGCTGAAGCCGAGCATCATCAGGAGCGGCAGGAAGATCGCCAGCGTCAGCCAGCCATAGGCAGGCAGCAGCAGCGCCGCCGTGCCCAGCCAGCCGCGGCGTTCCGCCCCCATCGCCGCGGCCGGCGCGGTGATGGCGGATGCGGTGGTGGGGACCGCCGTCTCGGTCATCGCCTCATCCCTTGCGCCGTCATTGCGGACAATTCCAACACGCCGCCTGTCTCCCAACACTCTAGGCGTCATCCCCGCGAAAGCGGGGATCTCTCAACGGTCGCAACGGAAAGAGATTCCCGCTTTCGCGGGAATGACGATGCCGAAAAAGCGGAAACGCCCTAGCCCGCGTAGAACGCCTTGGTCTCCTGCCACAGATCCGAGAACGCGGTCCGCTGCTCGTCGCTGAGCGGCGACATGAACTGCAGCTTGGACAGGTACTCGGCCTTGTGGATCTGCTTGTTCAGGTCGTCGGCGGGCAGCTTGTCCATGGCCACGGCGTTGGCCGAGGCCGGGGCGCCGACATTGGTGGCCCAGTAGTCGTAGAAGCCGGGGTCGATCATGTAGTTGATGAAGGCCAGGCCGGCCTCCTTCTTGGTGCTGGTGGCCGGCACCGACAGCCCGTCGATCCAGCCGATGCCGCCTTCCTTGGGCACCACGAAATCGACCGCCAGCTTGAAGTTGCGCTGCGACCGCACCGCCGCGCCCGACCAGTAGATCGAGACGTCGAACTCGCCGGCGGCGAAAGCCTTGTTCCACTGGTCCTCGCTGGACCACAAGAGCTTCACGCCGGGCTTCAGCTCCTTCAGCTTGGCGCCGACCGCGGCCATGTCCTTGGGCGCGTTGATGTCCTGCCCGGTCATCAGCGCGCCGATGCCGATCGCGGTGACGGCGTCGTCGAACAGGGCGACGCGGCCGGCATAGGCGGGGTCGGCCAGCACCGCAAGGGTGTCGGACTTGACCTTGTCGCGGCGCAGGCCCAGCGCGTTGATGCCCCACAGCCAGGAGACGCCGTAGGCCTTGCCGTCCTTGTGGAAATTGGCGTGGTCGCGCAGCTGCGGCGCCAGGTCCTTGGCGTTGGGCACCTTGGACAGGTCGATCGGCTCCAGCAGGTCCTCGGCCTGGGCCTGCAGGGTGCGGGCGCTGTTGATCAGCACCACGTCATAGGTGCCGGGGTTGGTGCGCAGCTTGGTCAGCATCTCCTCTTCGGAGTTGAAGTAGTCGTGCTTGACCTCGATGCCGGTCTTTTCGGTGAAGGCCTTCAGCGCCCAGGCCTCGTCGGTGCCGTAGCCCTGCCAGTTGAGGACGTAGATGGTGTCGGCCGCCCGCGCCCGGCGCAGCGGCAGCCCGACGGTTCCGGCCACCACGCCGGCCCCCAGCAATGCGCCGAACCGGCGCCGATCCAGTGTGAAGGACATGAAACGCTCCCCGGCGGTTATTGTTTGTACACAAACGATGCTAGCGCGGGGCGGCGGGGGTTGTCAAATTGCGTTGGGGGGTGGCTCCGAGGCAGCGATCCCCGGCCGGCGCCGGCCGGGGATCGCTGCGCCAGGGTCGTTGATGGTGTTGTCCTGGGAGCGCCGGAAAGGGGGCTCCGGCATCCGGTCCCCGTGTTGGCCGGCCATGGTCCGGTACGGGTCCGGGGTGTGAAAAATCCGGTCGAAGCATGCTGCAGCAGGCAATAGCTCGGATCTGATCGCGCGCGGCTATCGCTGTCTTGGGCGTTTCCTGCTGGATCACACTCCGTCGAAATCGACGGCTGCCCTCGCGAGCGGCCGGTTCATGAAGATCCGGTCCTCAGCAGGGCACGGGCCAGCACACTTCGTGGCCGGTGTTGCTGTCCCTCGCGCATTTGTAGCAGGTGACGATGCCGGCGCCGCCAGCCTCTTCGGTCTCCCGAATTCGCATCTGGTAGCTCGAGATCGCGCCCGAATTCTGGGCCGGCGACGGCACCACGTCGACCAGCACGCCATCCTTCCACTTGAGCACGACCTCCTGCCCGCTCTCCGTGAACGGCACGGTGATGTCGCCGGTGCCGCCGCTGGGGCGGGGCGGGTTGTGGTTCAGGCTGAGGTTGGTCGCGGTCCTGTTGGCCATGCTCTCTCTCCGTGATCGGGGGTTGGTGAGACCCATCGGCCCCACCCCTCGGAGGTTGGCAGACCCGCAGCGCCCGCGCGTCATCCATTTGGATGATGCCGGGTGGGTGCGACGGCCGCGGAGAAACCGGCCAGCCTACCACCCCGCCCCGGCCGCGGCATCCGCCGAACGGCGGATGCGGGGCATCGCCGAAATCCCTAGGCTCCCTCACGGAAACCCCGCCAGGAAGGCTGCGCCATGGTCGACATTCCGAACACCACCGCCACCACCGCCGTGATCGAGGGCGACGCCACCGGCGGCAGCTTCTCGGGCGAGATCGAGACCATCGGCGACAGGGACTGGATCCGGGTCACGCTGGCGGCGGGCACCACCTACCGGTTCTATGCCCATGGTGTCGGCCCCACCGACGACAGCACGATCGCCCTGCTGCAGGCGAACGGAACCGTTCTGGCGCAGGATGACGACAGCGGCGCCAATCTGAACTCGTACCTGCAGTACACGGCGACCGCCGGCGGCGTCTACTACATCGAGGCGCGCCTGTACCAGGGCGAGCCCGGCCAGTACAGCGTGTTCGTGACCACCCTGGCCGACCCCAACACTGAGCTGAGCGCCAACCCGGACACCTATACCGGCGTGGCCGGCGAGACCATCCTCGGCGGGCTGGGCGCCGATCTCATCACGCTCGGTGCCGCCAGGACGGCCCAGGGCGACCAGGGCGACGACCAGATCACCGGCAGTGCCGCGGACGACCTGATCTCCGGCGGCCTGGGCAACGACCAGCTCTACGGCGGCGGCGGGGCCGACCGCGTCTTCGGCGATGCCGGGGTGGACAAGCTCGACGGCGGCGACGGCAACGACCAGCTCTTTGGCGGGGCCGACGCGGACCGCCTGTCCGGACGCGACGGCGACGACCGGCTCGACGGCGGCGACGGCGGCGACTACCTCTACGGGGAGCTCGGCAACGACGTGCTGCGGGGTGGCGCCGGGACCGACCGGCTCGACGGCGTCGACGGCGTCGACACCGCGCTCTACAGCGAGAACGCCGTCGGGGTGGTGGTCAAACTGGACACCGGCGACGGCAGCGGCAGGGGCAGCGGCGTCGGCGGCACCGCCCAGGGCGACGTGCTGATCTCGATCGAGAACGTCTATGGCGGCTCCGGCGGCGACGCGCTGCAGGGCTCGGGCGTCGCCAACGGGCTGGTCGGCAACGCCGGCAACGACGTGCTGATCGGGATGGGCGGCGCCGACACGCTGGTCGGCGGCGCCGGGGCCGACCGCTTCGTCTACGGCAGCGTCGGCCACAGCCTGCCCGGCGCGGGCGCCGACCGGATCACCGATTTCAGCCACGCCCAGGGCGACCGCATCGACCTGGTGTCGATCGACGCCAGCACCACCCTGGCCGGCAACCAGGCCTTCAGCTTCATCGGCGCCGCCGCCTTCACCGGCGTGGCCGGGCAGCTGCGGGCCGTGGTCTCCGGCGCCACCACAGTGGTCCAAGGCGACGTGAACGGCGACCATGTCGCTGATTTTCAGATCAACCTGACCGGGGTGGTGGGCTTGGTGGCGGGGGATTTCGTGCTGTAGGGGTTGGGGGCTGGGCCAATCGGGGACGGCGCCCGCCCATGCTACGCCCTCGCGCGATGTGCGGCTGTTATTCAACAGCCTTGTTTCGGGTCAGAACAGAAGCTACGCTTCTTTCCTCTCGAAATTTCTCATCCGCCATCAGAACGTGAGAATCGCAGAGATCAACAGTAATAACTATTCCTTTTCAATTGCAAGCATCGAGTATTTAACCCGATAGGTAAACAACATGAGGCCCGACAAACTCTCGATCCATGATCTTTTTCAAAGAGAACGTCGTTACACAGTTCCACTATATCAACGCGCTTATGTTTGGAATGAAGGGGAACAATGGGAACCACTGTGGGACGATATTCAGCGCCAGGCGGAAGAATGCCTCGCGACGGACGCAGGGGTACCTCGACGTACGCATTTTCTCGGGGCCGTCGTGCTCAATGTGCAGAAGATCGTTGGCGGTTCCGTCGCCCGCTCGGAAGTGATCGATGGACAGCAACGGTTGACTACTTTGCAGCTCTTCATTGGCGCGCTTCGTGATTTTTTAGCCACTATACAATCAACATACACAAACAAAGTTAGGCGCCTGACTATAAATCAAGACGAACCTTTCGGCTCTGAAAGCAGCTTCAAAGTCTGGCCTACGAACGCCGACCGTGACCTCTTCCGATCAGTTATGATGTCTGGAAGTCCAGATTCACTACTAAAGCAGCATGGCCTTATCCAGAAGAGCGAACTGCCACGATTGATTGGCGCATATTGTTATTTTTACCATCAGATTGATGCTTTCGTTGCGAAATCTGGTGCAGATCAAGCCGCACAGGATCGCCAGATTCTCGGATTATTCCAAGCGTTGAGATCGGGCCTCCAACTCGTTGTAATCGAGCTTGAGGACAACGACGATCCACAAATTATCTTTGAGACCCTCAACGCTCGTGGACAGCCTCTTCTACCCTCAGATCTGATTCGCAATACGATATTCCACCAAGCGTCAGTTGACCCAACGCACGCTTCCGACGAGAAATATGCTGATGGGCTATACGATCGCTTTTGGCATCCATTCGACAACGACCGCTTAGACACTCCGATCAACGGCGAAGATCGCTATTGGCACGTACAGGAACGGCAAGGTCGCCTGAGCCGCCCACGGATTGACCTTTTTATATTTCACTTCCTTGTTATGCAAACCGGTCGCGAACTCGCCATAGGCCACATTTTCCAAGAGTTTCGCGATTGGCGCGATATATCTGCACAACCACTTGAGTCCCTTCTCCATGAATTAAGACGTTATTCTGCGATTTTTCGGCAACTGATGTCACCAACCAGCGATGATCGCCCATCGATGTTTGCGCGACGACTCAGGGCTCTTGATACAAGTACCGTATATCCATTTTTACTTTATATACTTGGACTTCCTGTCGATCTCTTAACAAAATCTGACCGTGATCAAATTATTTGTGATTTGGAGAGTTGGTTTATCAGGCGTCTTGTTTGTCAACTTACTAACAAGAATTATAATAGATTTTTTGTTTCTCTGCTATCGAAAGTGAAACAGACAACACTCTCCGCACCTGTTGCATTGGACGATTCAGAAACAAATAACAATCTAAAAACTTGCACCAGCCAGGTAATAGTTAACACTGTGCGAGATGAATTGCTGCGCTCGACGGAAGCGACAGCACGTTGGCCCAAAGACGACGAGTTTGAGGCAAGTTGGTTGGAGAAAGACATCTACGCAAAATCTCGGCCTGACCGCGCCGTCATGCTACTACGCGCCATCAATGCAAAGATGATGGACAATAAGAATGAGACAGTAATTTTACCAGACAATCTCAGCGTAGAACACATATTACCTCAGCAGGGCGCTTTATTGGACTATCCCTATCCAGATGAATCGATCTCAATAGGCGCCGATGCGCCAGAAATCCGTCGGGCCCGCATCATTCACACCATCGGCAACCTGACACTTCTTACCGTCGCACTCAACTCCGCAATCAGCAATGGCCCATTTATCGACAAGCGTCCAAAAATAGCAAGCAATAGCGCCTTAAGGCTTAATACTATATTTCAGGATCAAGATAGGAATAAGTGGTCCGAGATAGATATTTTTGATAGAGGCCGAGATCTATTCACGTACGCGAAAATTATTTGGCCGCATCGTGGACCTTAACTGAAGAAATTATAATTTACCTTGATGGAAGGAAAAATCATGCGTAAAGTGTATGTCTTCTGGGATAATTCAAATATCTATATCAGTGCGCAAAATGCTCTACAGACTCTGGGGCGACGAAACAGTGGAATTCGTATAGATTTCGAGAATCTACTTAAACTTGCGATCGCGGGTCGCCCTTTCGCACGGGGGTATTGTGTGGGATCTGTCCCTCCTGAGTTATGGGCAGTTTGGAATGAACTAGCTCGCAAGACAGGTATAAAGCCAGAATTATTTGAGAGAGGAGCAGAGAGTGGAAAAGAGCAAGCAGTTGATCAAGCTCTGCAAGTGCAAATGCTCCGTGCACTTGCTGATGAGCTAAATCCACAGATAGCCGTTCTCTTAACTGGAGACGGGAAAGGCTATCATGATGGCATTGGCTTTCACGCAGATCTGAAGCGGCTTCATGACAAGGGCTGGAGCATAGAAGTTCTTTCGTGGGACAAATCTTGCGCCTCGGCGTTAAAAACGTGGTCGAGTGAAGTAGGAGTTTTTATCCGACTCGATGACTATATTAATAGCGTCGTATATGAACAGGGAACAACCAATGTGAAATCTTTGAATCTGAAAAACAGGCCTCGCGCCAAGAGCAACGATTGAATTAGTTTTGCAACTGAAATTTAATTTATAGAGACAGCTATCTTCGATACGGCGGCAACGGGTCTGATTTTCTAGCGCAGTACGACAAGCTTACGCATCATCCGTCCATGGCTCGGTTCTCCCACCGCTCTATTCCCCTTACGCACCCGGCAACCTGGTAGTGCACGGCCCCGCCCCCAGGGCGAAGCCTCCTCCCTCACTTCCCCTCCCCGCCCCAATCCGCCGTCTCCGCGCTGCCGTCCAGGAAGGGCAGCACCGTCTGGGTCAGGCGCGGCGACAGGAAGATGTCGTAATGGGTCAGGCCCGGCAGGATGGCGAGGCGGTTCTGCGCCATGTGCTCGCGCTGCCAGCCGGCGTCGCGCAGGCCGCCGCCCAGCAGCTGGTAGAATTTCACGATGTGCTCGGGCCGATACATGTCGCTGTCGCCGAACACCAGCATCACCGGCCCGGCCAGCTTCGGCACATCCGCCGACCAGTCGAAAGGCTGGCGCATCATCGCGCCCATGGCGTCCAACAGGCGCGGGAAGTCGCCCGGGTTCGGCGCCACCGCGACATAGGACCGGTACATCGGCGTGTCCTTCAGCATGTCGGCGATGCCGGCGCCGACCGCGGCCTGCTGCGGCAGCATCTCGGCATAGAAGCCGTCCTGGGCGTAGCCGGCCGAGACCATGGCCAGGCGGCGCACCCGGTCGGGGTGCTGCAGCGCCAGCTGGAAGGCGACGCCGCCGCCCATCGAATAGCCCAGCACGTCGGCCTGCTGCACGCCCAGCGCGTCCAGCACCGCCGCCATGTCGTCGCCCATCGCCGGCAGGCTGAGCGGCCGGTCGCCCAGCGGGGTGCGGCCATGGCCCTGCAGGTCGACGCCGATCACCTGGCGGTGCGCCGCCAGCACCGGCAGCGCCGGCTGGAACATGTCGGTGGAGCCCAGGCCGCCATGCAGCAGCAGCAGCGGTTCGCCCTGCCCGTAGACCGCGTAGTGGTAGTCGATGCCGCCGGCCCTGATATGCCCGGTCTTCTCCGCCTTCAGCGCAGCCGGGGGCTGGGCCGCAGCCGGGGGCTGAGCCACGGCCGCGGGCTGGGCGGGGGTGGCCGGAGCGGTCTGGGCGGAGGTCGTCTGGGCCGAGGCTGGGGCGGGCGCGGCCAGCAGGGCCGTGGCGGCGACCAGGATGAGCGTCGATTTCAGCATGT
Organism: Inquilinus ginsengisoli; assembly: GCF_031453975.1. Lineage (NCBI taxonomy): Bacteria > Pseudomonadati > Pseudomonadota > Alphaproteobacteria > Rhodospirillales > Rhodospirillaceae > Inquilinus > Inquilinus ginsengisoli. Next base: position 256,916 of record NZ_JAVDPW010000011.1, on the reverse strand, counting down.
CGATCTCCCTTGGGGCGAAGCCGATGGCGTCGATGCCCCAAGGACGACGGAGCCCAGCCGGGCCCGACAGGGGGCGTGAAAAAAGTTGGTGCGGGGGATGGGGCGGATGGGCCGGAGCCGCCCCCTGCCCCTTCTTCGTCATTGCGAGGAGGCGAAGCCGACGAAGCAATCCATGGCGTCGGTATGCGCGGCCCGATGATGGATTCGCTGCGCTCGCAATGACGATGGGGGCGGCGCCTATCCGTAAACACAATGTACATTGCGCAAGCGGTTTAACATGTTCATGATCTGTTCCATGGACAACGCACCCATCGACGCCGCCCCTGATGAGACCCAGCCGGTCGATCCCGACCGGGAGTGGACGGTGTGGGCGCTGGGCAAGCTGCGCGAGCTGGTCGATATCGGCATGCGCACCGCCCGCCGGATCGAGACCCAGCAGATGGCGACGCCGATCGTGCCGCCGCCGCCCGATTTCGCGCTGATGCAGGCCCGGGTCGCCCGCGCCGTGCGCCTGTCCATCGCCATGACCGAGCGCATCCGCGAGGCCTACCGCGCCCGCAAGGCCGAGGCGGAGACCGCCGCCGCGGCGGTGCAGGAGCGCCGGCAGAGGCGTCGGGCGCAGGTGGCCCGCGCCGTGGCCGAGGCGCTGGGGCCCGAGCGGCCGGCCGGGGCCGCCGGGGCCAAAGATGCCGGCAGCCCGGCCGCGCCGCGGGAGAGCCTGACCGAGACCGAGGTGCCGGATGTCGAGCTCGACACCCTGCCGATCGATGAGATCGTGCGGCGGATCTGTCGCCGGCTCGGCCGCGCGCCGGACCGCCTGCCGCAGGGCTGGGAGGACGCCGTCGCCGAGGACGGGGCGGCCGGGCCTCTGGATGAGCCCCTGCCCGAAGCACTGACCGACCCGCCCCCCGAAGCGCCCGAGCCCGCCGCCGGCCGGGGCGGCACCGGCCGCCCGGCCCGGAAGCCGCCGGACAGCAGCTGAGTTGGCGGTGTGCTCGCGCTCATTCCAACCGTTCGCCGTCCATCCGCTCGACCGGCAGCCCCCTCCTTGTCCCCCCTCCCCTTGCGGGAGGGGGTTAGGGGGAGGGGTCTGCGCGCGTCCGCGCGCCGATGGCGGAGTCGGTCCCTGGGGAGTGCCGGCCCTGGCTGCGCCAACCCCCTCCCGCGGGGGGAGGGGGGACTCACATTGGAGACCGTCCGGGAATGCGCTGGTGTGAGTCGGCTGGTGGTGGTGTCGAGACCCGGCGCGCAGCGGACGTTAAAGTCCGTGAGCACCGGAAGCGCAGGCACCGCCATCAGACGGCCGCACCAGTAGCATTCCAGGGCGGTCTCAGCGTCTTCCGCCGACCTCGTCGATATGCAGCAGCATGTCCGCCGGGTCCTCGAACACCCGGTAGGCGCCGCTGCGCTCCAGCTCGTCCTGGCCGTAGCCGCCGGAGAGGAAGCCGATGCCGAGCGCCCGCGCCCGCTGCGCCGCCAGCATGTCCCACACGCTGTCGCCGACGACATGGGCGCGCTCGATCGGCACCTCCAGCTTCTCGGCCGCGGCCAGGAACAGGTCGGGGTCGGGCTTGGCGTATTTCACCAGGTCGCGGGTGATCACCGGCACCTTGTCGAAATCGACGCCGAGATTCTCCAAGACCGGCCGCGCCGTCTCCATCCGGCCGCTGGTGGCGATCGCCCAGGGGATGCCGGATTCGGTCAGCCAGGCCAGCAGCTCGCGCGCGCCGGGCAGCGGCACGCTCTTCTCGGCATGCTTCAGGTAGGCCGCGGCGTGCAGCCGGCGCAGCCGCTCCACCCGCTCCTCGCTGATGTCGAGGCCGGTCTCGCGCAGCAGCATGTTGGTGAACAGCCCGCCGCTCATCCCGATCTTGCGGTGGATGCGCCACACCGACAGGTCGATGCCCTCGGCGTCCAGCGCCTCGCGCCAGGCCAGCACATGGTAGTAGACGCTGTCGACCAGCGTGCCGTCGAGGTCGAACAGGAACGAGGTCTGCTGGCGCATGCGGGCTCTCCTGGGTTCAGCGGACGGGATCGGGGTGGTGCGGCACGAACAGCCGGAAGCGCTCGGTCCACAGCACCACCAGCAGGGCGCAGGCGCCGAGCCCGAAATAGCCGAAGCCGAGCGGCACCACCGTGCCGTCGAAGGCCTGGCCGACCAGGGCGCCCAGCGCGGCGCTGGCGATGGTGGTGTAGCTGCCGATCACCGATGACGCGGTGCCGGCGATGGCGCCCAAGGGCTCCATTGCCATGGCGTTGAAGTTCGGCACGGTCAGGCTGAACAGGAACATGTTGGCGGCCAGCACCACGCCGAACAGGAATAGCGGCGGCCGGCCGTCGAAGGCGAAGGCGAGCGCCAGCTGGACCGCGCCGACCGCGACGAAGCCGCAGATCCCGGTGTGCGACATCCGCCGCATGCCCAGCCGGCGCACCAGCCGGGAGTTGAGGAAGGAGGCGAAGCCCATCACCATCGCGATCAGCCCGAAGGCCATCGGGAACATCGGGCCGAGGGCGTAGACGTCGACCTCGAAGATCGCCTGGGACGAGCCGAGATAGCCCATCAGCGACCCCATCATCAGGCCCATGGCGGTGGCGTAGCCGATCGAGACGCGGGTGGTGACGCAGGTGCGCACGCCGTCGCGAATGCGGGCCACCGAGAAGGGCCGGCGGTATTCCGGGTGCAGCGTCTCCGGCATCCGGCGGTTGAACCAGACGATCTGCACCAGCGCGAGGCCGAGCATGCTGACGAAGATCATGTGCCAGCTGCCCACGAACAGGAACAGCTGGCCGATCGCCGGGGCGAAGATCGGGACGATGATGAAGACCATCATGGTCAGCGACATCACCCGCGCCATCTCGCGGCCGGAGAAGCGGTCGCGGACGATGGTGACGGTCAGGACGCGGGCGGCGGCGGCGCCCATGCCCTGCACCGCGCGGGCGACCAGCAGCCATTCGAAGCCGTGGGCGGCGATCGCCAGCACGCTGCCGACGCAATAGACCGACAGGCCGATCATCAGCGTCGGCCGCCGGCCGATGACGTCGGAGACCGGGCCGTAGACCAGCTGCATCACGCCGAAGCCGGCCATGTAGGCGGTCAGCACATATTGCAGCGCGTTGGGGTCGGCGATGCCGAGATCGGCCTGGATGGCGCCGAAGGCCGGCAGCAGGTTGTCGATCGACAGCGAGATCAGCGCCATCATGAAGGCGATCAGGCCGACGAACTCGACGAAGCCCGGCTCCGGCGTCGCCCGGCGGGCCGGCCTGGCCGCCGTGGTGCCGGTCGCGGTGTCCGCGTTCGTCGTCTTGATGAAGGACATTCGGTCCGGTCTCGTGCCACGCGGCATGGCCCGGCCCGCACCACCGCCCTGGGGCGACGATGCCGGTCGAGTGCTGCCCGCCCCTGCGGGGATCATGAGAAACAGGATGAGCTTCGGCCACAACCGGCCCGTCGGGCAAGCGGTTGGCGTGCAACGCTGGTTCCCGCCGGCAGCTCAGCCCGGCATGGCCGACCGCATGTCCCGGGCCTCGTCGCGCACCATGGCCATGAACACCTGGCCCGCGGCGGTGGCCGGCACCTCGGCCCGCATGGTCAGGCCGACCGGGCCGGTGGAATCGCCGTCGTCGATCGGCAACTCGGCCAGCACGCCCTCCTCCACATCCTGGACGATGGCGCCGCGCGATATGATCCAGACCGCATCAGTGAGGCGGGTGTAGGACCGGCCGAAGGTCGGCGAGACGCTCTCGATCCGGTCGGGCAGCGCCCCGACCCCGGCGGCGATCAAGAGCTTGTCGACCGTCGGCCCGATCACCGAGCCGGGCGGCGGCGCGATCACCGGGAAGGCGCCGATGTCGCGGATGGCGAGAGACGGGCGGCTCAGCAGCGGATGGCCGGGGCGGACGGCGAAGGCGATGCGTTCGGAATAGAGATGCTCGAAGGACAGGCCGGTCATCTGCTCCGGCTCCGCCAGCCGGCCGAGCACGAGGTCGAGCTCGCCGACGCGCAGCTGGCCCAGCAGCATCTGGTTCGGGCCGTCGACCACCCGCACCACCACGCCAGGGCAGGCTTCGCGGAAGCGCTGCAGCGCCGCCGGCATCATCTGCGCCGCCACGGTCGGCAGCACCCCGACGCGCAGCAGCTCCTCCCCCGCCGCGCGGGCCCGCACCACGCTTTCGATGCCCTGGCGCAGGGCGGTGACGCTGGTGCCGGCATGATGCAGGAAGGTCTTGCCGAAGGCGGTCAGCACCACGCCCTTGCGGCTGCGGTCGAACAGCGGCGCGCCCAGCGCCTCCTCCAGCTCGCGCAGGGTCTTGGACACCGCGGGCTGGCTGATCGACAGCGCATCGGCCGCCGCGACCACGCTGCGCAGCCGCGCCGCCTCCAGGAAGCACTGCAGGTGCCGGAACTTGATCCGCCGCTCGATCCCCGCCGCGCTGTCGCCGCGTTCCGCCATACTCGTCCGGTTATGTTTCTCGGCCAATTCGTCATTTTACATAACCGTTGCCGCCGAGCACAGTCGCATCAGGACACCCAGGCAGGACCAGGGATCGGGGATGGACGCGGTCAAGGCAAACGGCATCGTGCTGCACATCGAGGACAGGGGTCCGCGCGACGCGCCCGCCCTGGTCTTCGTCAATTCGGTCGGCACCGATTTCCGCATCTGGGATGCGGTGGTGCCGCAGTTCCCCGACCATCGGACCCTGCGCTACGACAAGCGCGGCCACGGCCTGTCCGCCAGCGAAGGCGGCGACAGCATCGACGCCCACGCCGCCGATCTCGCGGCGCTGCTGGACGCCAGGGGCATCGGCCGCGCCACCATCGTCGGCCTGTCGATCGGCGGCATGATCGCGCTGGCCTTGAGCCACCTGCGGCCGGACCTGGTCGACCGCCTGATCCTGTGCGACACCGCCCACCGCATCGGCACCACCGAGAGCTGGCAGGCCCGCATCGATGCGATCCGCACCGCCGGCGTCGCCAGCATCGCCGAGGCGACGATGGAGCGCTGGTTCTCCGCCGCCTTCCGGGCGGAGCAGCCGGAGCGGGTGGCGATCGCCCGAAATATGCTCAGCCGCACCCCGGCCGACGGCTATCTCAGCGCCTGCGCCGCGTTGCGCGACGGCGACTTGACCGCGGTGGCGCAGGCGGTGGCGGTGCCGGCCTTGTGCCTGTGCGGCACCGCGGACACCGCGACGACGCCGGAGCTGGTGCGGTCGCTGGCGGCGCTGATCCCCGGCGCGCGCTACGCGGACATCCCGGGCGCCGGCCATATCCCCTGCGTCGAGGCGCCGGACACCCTGGCCCGGCTGATCCGCGGATTCATCGAGGAGGCGCCCCGTGGCTGAGACATCGTACGACGCGGGCATGAAGGTCCGCCGCCAGGTGCTGGGCGACGCCCATGTCGACCGCGCCCAGGCCCGGACCACGGCCTTCGACGCGCCGTTCCAGGAGTTCATCACCAACGGCGCCTGGGGCGGGGTGTGGACCCGGCCGCAGCTGACCCATCGCGAGCGGTCGATGCTGACCATCGCGCTCTTGGCCGCGCTGGGCCATCACGACGAGCTGGCGATGCACATCCGCGCCACCGCGAACACCGGCGCCACGGCGGAGGACATCCGCGAGGCGCTGCTGCATGTCGCGGTCTATGCCGGGGTGCCGGCCGCCAACGCCGCCTTCGCCATCGCCAAGCAGGTCTTCGCCGAACGCGACGGCGTGGACCGGGAGGAGAACAAGTGAGCTTCCAGCCACGCGACTGGCGGATCCATCCGCCCCATCTGTTCGAAGGCTACCGCTCGACCGTGCTGCGGGCGCCGTCGCAGAAGCTGATCCCACTGACCGGTTCCCTGTCGGAACACCAGGGCCCGGCCTTCACCGCGGCGGCCGCCCCGCCCGGCGAGTCCGACCTGACCCGCAACGGCCGCGTCAACGGCGAGCCGCTGGGCGAGCGCATCATCGTCACCGGCCAGGTGCTGGACGAGGATGCCAGGCCGGTCGCCGGCACGCTGGTCGAACTGTGGCAGGCCAATGCCGCCGGCCGCTACATCCACAAGGTCGACCAGCACGATGCGCCGCTGGACCCGAACTTCCTGGGCGCCGGCCGCTGCGTCACCGACGCCGAGGGCCGCTACCGCTTCCTGACGATCAAGCCCGGCGCCTACCCCTGGCGCAACCACGCCAATGCCTGGCGGCCGCAGCACATCCACTTCTCGGTGTTCGGCCCGGCCTTCGCCACCCGGCTGGTGACCCAGATGTACTTCCCGGGCGACCCGCTGCACACGCTGGACCCGATGTTCAACAGCATCGCCGACCCCGCGGCGCAGCAGCGCCTGGTATCGCGCTTCGACATCGACATCACCGAGCCGGAATTCGCGCTGGGCTATCAGTTCGACATCGTCCTGCGCGGACGCCTGGCGACGCCGATGGAAGAGGGCCACCGATGAGCAAGCTTCCCCAGACCGGGTCGCAGACCGTCGGCCCCTTCTTCGCCTATGGGCTGGTGCCGCGCCAATACGGCTACGACTTCCCGCAGATCGCCGACGGCACCATCGCCGGCGACGCCGTGCCGGGCGACCGCATCCGCGTCGCCGGACTGGTGCTGGACGGCCAGGGCCAGCCGATCGAGGACGCGCTGGTCGAGATCTGGCAGGCGGATTCCAAGGGCGTCTTCGCCGGGCCGCAGCGCACCGCCAATGACGGCTTCGCCGGCTTCGGCCGCTGCGGCACCGGCACCGACCCGGAGCGGCGCTTCGTGTTCGACACGATCAAGCCGGGCATCGCCGCGCCCGGCGAGGCGCCGCATCTCAGCGTCATCGTCTTCATGCGCGGCATGCTGGTCCACGTCTACACCCGGATCTACTTCCCGGACGAGGCGGCGGCCAATGCAAGCGACCCGGTGCTGAATGCCGTGCCCGAGGTGCGACGTAACACCCTGGTCGCCCGGCCGGACGGGCCCGGCCGCTACCGCTTCGACATCCGCATGCAGGGTGCCGACGAAACCGTGTTCTTCGACATCTGACCGAGAGAGTTCATGGCCAAATTCCAGACCCTGGCCGAGGCGGTGGCCGAGAACCTAAGGGACGGCGACACCGCCGCCTTCGAAGGGTTCACCCATCTGATCCCGCACGCCGCCGCGCATGAGGCGATCCGCCAGGGACGGCGTGACCTGACCCTGGTGCGGATGACGCCCGACCTGGTCTACGACCAGATGGTCGGCATGGGCATGGCCCGGAAGCTGATCTTCTCCTATGCCGGCAACCCCGGCGTCGGCCTGCTGCGCCGCGTGCGCGACGCGATCGAGAAGGGCTGGCCCAACCCGGTCGAGATCGAGGAGCACTCCCACGCTGCCATGGCCAATGCCTATGAGGCCGGGGCGGCCGGCCTGCCCTGCGCCGTGTTCCGCGGCTATCGCGGCGCCGGCCTGGCCGAGGTCAACCCGAACATCAGGTCGATCACCTGCCCCTTCACCGGCGAGACGCTGGCGGCGGTGCCGGCGATCCGCCCCGACGTCGCCTTCATCCACGCCCAGAAGGCGAACCGCCGCGGCGACGTGCTGATCGAAGGCATCGTCGGGGTGCAGAAGGAAACGGTGCTGGCGGCCAGGCGGTCGGTGGTGACGGTGGAGGAGATCGTCGCGGATTTCGACGACGTTCACCCGAACGCCTGCGTGCTGCCGCACTGGACCGTGACCTCGATCGTCGAGATCCCGGGCGGCGCCCACCCGTCCTACGCCCATGGCTATTATCCCCGCGACAACGCCTTCTATTTGGCCTGGGACAAGATCGCGACCGACCGCGACGGCTTCCTGGCCTGGATGAAGACCAATGTGCTCGAAAGCGGTCCCGGCGCCTTCGCCGGCCGGGTCGCGGCGCTGAACGGGAGGGGCTGACCATGCCTGACTTCACCCCTGATGAGATGATGACGATCGCGGCGGCCCGAGCCTTGCGCAACGAGGATGTCTGCTTCGTCGGCATCGGCGCGCCCTCGGCCGCCTGTAACGTGGCGAGGCTGACCCACGCCCCCGACATCACCCTGATCTATGAATCCGGCACCATCGGCACCGCGCCGGAGGTGCTGCCGCTGTCGATCGGCGACGGCGAGCTGTGCGACACCGCCGTCACCACCGTGTCGGTGCCGGAGATGTTCCGCTACTGGCTGCAGGGCGGTCGGGTCACGGTCGGCTTCCTCGGCGCCGCCCAACTCGACCGCTTCGGCAACATCAACACCACCGTGATCGGCGACTACCACAAGCCGACGGTGCGGCTGCCCGGCGGCGGCGGCGCGCCGGAGATCGCGACCTCCTGCGGCGAGATCTTCATCACCATGAAGCAGGGCAAGCGCGGCATGGTCGACAAGATCGACTTCTTCACCTCGCTCGGCCATGGCAGCGGCGGTGACGACCGCGCCCGCCACGGCGTCACCACCAAGGGCCCGACCCTGCTGGTCACCGACCTCGCCGTCTGGCGCCTCGACCCTGCGACGAAGGAATTCACCGTGGTCTCGCTGCACCCCGGCGTGACCCGCGAGCAGGTGCAGGAGAGCTGCGGCTGGACCGTCCGCTTCGCCGACACGCTGGAACAGACCCCGCCGCCCTCGGCGCTGGAATTGAAGACGCTGCGCGACCTGCAGGAACGCACGCGCATCGCCCATGGAGAAGCCGCATGAGCCGCGACGCCTTTCTCTGCGCCTATCTGCGCACCCCGATCGGCCGCTATGCCGGTGCCCTGTCCGCCGTCCGCCCCGACGACCTCGCCGCGATCCCGCTGAAGGCGCTGATGGAGCGCCACAGCAAGGTCGACTGGGAGGCGGTGGACGACGTCGTGCTGGGCTGCGCCAACCAGGCCGGCGAGGACAACCGCAACATCGCCCGCATGGCGCTGCTGCTGGCCGGGCTGCCGGCGGCGATCCCGGGGTCGACCGTGAACCGCCTGTGCGGCTCCGGCCTCGACGCTTTGACCATCGCCGCCCGCGCCATCAAGGCCGGCGAGGCCGAGCTGATGCTGGCCGGCGGCGCCGAGAGCATGTCGCGCGCTCCGTTTGTCATGCCGAAGGCCGAGAGCGCCTTCTCCCGCAGCAATGCCGTCTACGACACCACCATCGGCTGGCGCTTCGTCAACCCGCGGATGGAGGAGATGTACGGCACGGATTCGATGCCGGAGACCGGCGAGAACGTGGCCGAGGAGTTCCGCGTGTCCCGCGCCGACCAGGACGGCTTCGCCCTGCGCAGCCAGGAGAAGGCGCTGGCCGCCCAGGCCAGCGGCCGGCTGGCGCGCGAGATCGTCCCGGTCACCATCCCACAGCGCAAGGGCGAGGCCATGGTGGTCGATCGCGACGAACATCCGCGCCAGACCTCGCTGGACAAGCTGGCCGCCCTGCCGACGCCGTTCCGCAAGGGCGGCACCGTGACCGCCGGCAATTCCTCCGGCGTCAATGACGGCGCCGCGGCGCTGATCGTGGCGTCGGAGGCGGCGGCGGCTCGGCACGGGCTGACCCCGATCGCCCGCATCCTGGGCGGGGCCGCCGCCGGCGTGGCGCCGCGGATCATGGGCTTCGGCCCTTCCCCCGCCAGCCGCAAGCTGATGGCCCGGCTGGGCCTGACGATCGGCGATTTCGACGTGATCGAGCTGAACGAGGCCTTCGCCAGCCAAGCGCTGGCGGTGACCCGCGACCTCGGCCTGCCCGACGATGCGGCGCATGTGAACCCGAATGGCGGCGCCATCGCGCTCGGCCACCCGCTCGGCATGTCCGGCGCCCGCATCGCCGGTACCGCGGCGCTGCAGCTGAAGCTGACCGGCGGCAAGCGCGCTTTGGCCACCATGTGCATCGGCGTCGGCCAGGGCATCGCCCTGGCGCTCGAGGCAGTTTAGGGGGAACTCCCATCCGGCTCGGGCGGTTCGCCAGGGTATGCAGCCGCCGGCTCCGGAAGGCGGCTGCACCCACCGCCAAGGAGGTTCCCCCATGCAGAAGCCCTTGCAGCTCTCGTTCAAGAACATCGACGGGTCCGACGCGATGAAGGCGGTCGTGCGTGAGCGCGTGGACCGGCTGGACCGGATGTATCCCAGCCTGATCGGCTGCCGCGTGGTGATCGAGGCGCCGCACCGCAGCGCCCAGGGCAGCCGGCCGCCGCTGGGCATCTCGATCGAGGCCGAGATCCCGGGCAAGCCGATGATCGTGGCCAGGGACGCGGAGGAGCACAGGAGCGCGGCGGACCAGGGCACCATCGTCAACCGCACTTTCGACGTGGTCGAACGCCAGCTGGACGACGCCACCAGGATCGCGCATGGCGAGGTGAAGACGCATGAGGCGGCCGGGGAGAGCGGCAGCGTCACCCGGGTGTTTCCGGAGCAGGGCTATGGCTTCGTCGAGGCCAAGGCGGCCGGCAACCTGTACTTCACCCGCAACGCCGTGGTCGATGGCCGCTTCGACGAGCTGACGGTCGGCACCATCGTGCATCTCACCCTGGCCACCGGCGAAGGCCCGATGGGGCCGCAGGCGAGCTCGATCCGGCTGCTGGGCGCCGACCGCCGCAGCGAATAGCGGCGGGGCCTCCTTGACTTTCAGCTGGGCCGGCGGCGTCATCGGCCGTCGGACCCGGCCCTTGGGCCGAAGGCGAAAGCGATCCGCGGTCCGCCGCAGACTCTGAGGCTCCCCGATGACCGTCTCGCCATTCGATTCCGCCCTGACCGGCCCGCTGCTATCGGATGCCGAGACCGCCGCCCTGTTCACCGACCGGACGGTGCTGCGGACGATGCTGAAGGTCGAGGCGGCGCTGGCCGAGGCGCAGGCGCGCTGCGGCGTGATCGGCGCCGGGGCCGCCAGCGCCATCGCCGCGGCGGCCGGCGCGCTCGACCCCGACCCGGCGGCGCTGGCCGCGCGCACGGCGGAGGACGGCGTGCCGCTGCCGGCCCTGGTCGCCACGCTGCGCCAGGCCGTGGCGGCGTCGGCGGGAGACGAGGCGGCCCAGGCGGTGCATTGGGGTGCCACCAGCCAGGACATCATCGACACCGGCCTGGTGCTGCGGCTGCGCCGGGCGATCGGCATCCTCGACGGCCGGATCGCGGCGCTGGTGACGGCGCTGGCCGGCTTGGCCGACGCCCATCGCGGCACGGTGATGCCGGGCCGCACCCGGTCGCAGCAGGCGACGCCGATTTCCTTCGGCCTCAAGGTCGCCGGCTGGCTGGCGCCGCTGCTGCGCGACCGCGACCGGCTGCGTGAGTTGAAGCCCCGCCTGCTGCTGCTGTCCTTCGGCGGCGCCAGCGGGACGCTGGGTGCGCTGGGCGGGGACGGCATCGCGGTCGAGGCGGCGCTGGCCGAGGTCCTGGACCTCGCCGTGTCGCCGATGCCGTGGCACGCCCAGCGCGACGGCATTGCCGAATTCGCCGGCTGGCTGGCGCTGGTGACCGGAACCTTGGGCAAGATCGGCCGCGACCTGATCCTGCTGGCCCAGAACGAGGTGGCGGAGGTGCGGCCGGGCGCCGGCGGCGGGTCGTCGACCATGCCGCAGAAGTCGAACCCGGTCGGGCCAGAGGCGCTGGTCGCCCTGGCCCGCTTCAACGCCGGCATGGTCGGGCAGTTGCACCACGCGATGCTGCACGAGCATGAGCGCGACGGCGCCGCCTGGCAGATCGAATGGCTGGCCCTGCCGCAGATGCTGGTCGCCACCGGCGCGGCGCTGAACCATGCCGTCGCCCTGTCCGGCAGCTTGAAGGTTGACGCGGTGCGGATGGCGGCGCAGCTGGAAGCGTCGCACGGCCTGCTGCTGGCCGAGGCCGCCAGCTTCGCCCTGTCCGCCCACATGCCGCGGCCGGAGGCGCAGCGGCTGGTGAAGGCGGCGGCGACCCGGGCCACCGCCACCGGCCGCCACCTGTTCGACCTGCTGGCCGAGACCTCCGACGTCCCGGTCGACTGGCCCGCCCTGCGCGACCCCGCCCGCCACCTGGGCGCGGCCGATGCCTTCATCGACCGGGTGCTGGCGGCGGCGGCAGGTTAGGCCGCCTCCTCCCGCCGCTCCGTCACATGGTCGATGATGCCCCAGGCTTTCGCCTCTTCCGCGGTCATGAAGCGGTCGCGGTCCAGGGTGCGCTCGACCTCGTCATAGGTGCGGCCGCAATGCTTGGCGTAGAGCAGGTTCAACTGGCGCTTGAGCTTCACGATGTCCTCGGCATGGCGCTCGATGTCCGAGGCCTGGCCCTGGAAGCCGCCGGAGGGCTGGTGCAGCACCACCCGGGCGTTGGGCAGGGCGATGCGCCGGCCGGGCGCGCCGGCCATCAGCAGGAAGGACCCCATCGATCCCGCCGAGCCCATGCACACGGTCGACACCGGGCTCTTGATATATTGCATCGTGTCGTAGATCGCGAGCCCGCTGCTGACCACCCCGCCGGGCGAGTTGATGTACATCGCGATCTCGCGCCGCGGATCCTCCGATTCCAGGAACAGCAGCTGGGCGCAGACCAGAGCGGAGACGGTGTCGTCGATCGGGCCGTTCAGGAACACGATCCGGTCGCGCAGCATGCGCGAGAAGATGTCGAAGGCGCGCTCGCCGCGGCCCGACTGCTCCACCACCATCGGCACCAGGGACATGGTCATGCCGCCCATCGCAGGCCTCCACCGACCGCGGAGGCCGTGATCCGAGGCCGCATCGGGAGGCGTCGGCCGCCGGAGCACCGCGGCGCCGGCGTGCCCGTCCACAGCGCCGTCGCGCGGGCGCCGATGCGGAAGCCGCTGTGCACCACCCGCAGCCGCGTGCCGCCGGTCGCGGTGTCGGTCAGGGTGAAGGTCACCACCGTGTCCAGCGGCTTGCCGCCGGCATCGCGGTCGCGGCCGCGCCAGCTGTAGCGCAGCAGCCGGTGCGGTTCGGCCGCCAGCACCTCGCAGTCGATCGGCTGCCTCGCACCCGGCCCGTCGCGCAGCGTGAAGCGCTGCCCCGCCTCGGCCCGGATGTCGTTCGGCAGCAGCCAGACGCCGAGCAGCTTCGGCTCGGTCAGCGCCCGCCACACCTTCTCCGGCGGGTGGTCCAGATCACAGTCGACGACGATGTCGTCGGCCCGGTCCTTCAGGTCGGTCATGGGTCCATGTCCTCGAGCAGGGTCTTGAGGCGCGCCACCCGCTCCGGCCAGAAGGCGCGGTAGCGGTCGATCCAGTCGCCGAGCGGGGCCAGGCCTTCCGGCGCCGCCCGGTAATAGGCGAAGCGGCCCTCGCGCCGTTCCGCCACCAGTCCGGCGCGGCGCAGGGCGGCGAGATGCTGCGAGATCGCCGGCTGCGACACGGCGAAGCCGGACTTCAGCTCCGACACACTCATCTCGCCATCGGACAGCCGCTCGAACACGGCACGGCGGGTCGGGTCGGCCAGGGCCTGGAGGATCGCGGTCGCGGTCATGGGAATCATATAAGCCGATACTTATGCGATTCGCAACAATGACCCTCCCATGGTGATGGGAGGGTCGGACGGCGGTGTCAGGCTGGGTGGCGTTGAGGCGTCAGACCGAATGGATCCGCGCATACTCCGTCTTCGCCAGGGCGGCGCGCAGCGTCTGCCGCTCGGCCTCGGTCAGGGCGCGCAGCGGCGGATGCAGCCGGCGCCAGGCGGCGTCGCCATGGATCTCGGCCAGCGTGTCCTTGACCGCGGCGACCAAGGTGACGCTGCTGAGCGCCGCCCGCAGCGCGCCGGCGGCGGCCACCGCGGCCTCCGCCTCCGGGCTGCCGGCCTGGTGGAACGCGATCCGGGCCAGCGGGCCGGTGACATTGGTGGTGGCACTGATGCAGCCGGCGAAGCCGCGCGCCTTCGCCAGGCCCAGCGTGGCCTCGGAGCTGGGGAACACGGCGATGCCGGGAACCCGCTTGGCCAGGTCGGTGGAATAGGCGATGTCGCCGGAGGAATCCTTCAGCCCGGCCAGGGTGCCGGGGTGGCGCTCGGCCAGCCGGGACACCACCTCGATCGGCCACGGCACGCCGGTGTTCTGGGGGATGTGGTAGAGGTAGAGGCCCAGGCCATCGGCGCCGACCTTGCCGATCACCGTGTCGACATAGGCGCCCAGGCTCTCGTCATCGATGCCCTTGTAGTAGAAGGGTGGCAGCAACAGCGCGCCGGCGAAGCCCAGCGCCTTGGCCGTGCCGGTCAGCCGCACCGCATCCTCCAGCGCCGAGGCCCCGGTGCCGACCATGAAGCGGTGCAGCGGCAGGCCGGCCTCGGCCACCGCCTTCATCGCCGCCAGCCGCTGCTCGACCGAGAAGGACGTGGCCTCGCCGGTGGTGCCGAGCAGGTTGACGGCGTCGCAGCCGCCCTCGACGAGCAGCCAGTGGCAATGCGCGATCAGCCGGTCGAGGTCGATGGTGAGATCGTCGCGCAGCGGCGTGGCGGCGGCGGCGATGACGCCGGTCAGTCTCGGCATGGCAGATGTCCTCTCGGGCAAATCGGGGCGCGGCTCATCGCGCGCCCCGGTCGGGAACCAGGAAATCGAAGTCGCAGCCTTCATCGGCCTGGAGCACGCTGTCGTGGAACAGCTTGGCATAGCCGCGCGACGGGGCCGGTTGCGGGGGCGGTGCCGCGGCGGCACGGCGGGCCAGCTCGGCGTCGTCGACCAGCAGGTCGAGGCGCCGGCCGGCGGTGTCCAGGCGAATCAGGTCGCCGGTGCGGACCAGGGCCAGCGGCCCGCCGACCGCTGATTCCGGGGTGATGTGCAGCACGATGGTGCCGAAGGCGGTGCCGCTCATCCGCGCATCGGACAGGCGAACCATGTCCTTGACGCCCTGCTGCGCCAGCTTGCGCGGGATCGGCAGGTAGCCGGCCTCCGGCATGCCCGGCGCGCCCTTCGGCCCGGCGCTGCGCAGCACCAGCACGTCGTCGGCCGTGACGTCGAGATCGGGGTCGTCGACCCGTTCCGTCATGTCCTCGACCGATTCGAACACCACCGCCCGGCCGGTGTGCTGCAGCAGGGCCGGCGTCGCCGCCGACTGCTTGATCACCGCGCCGCGCGGGCACAGATTGCCCTGCAGCACCGCCATGGCGCCTTGGGCCTTCAGCGGGTTGCTGCGCGGCCGGATCACCTCCGCGTCGTGCCATTCGCCCGGCGCCGGCAGGGTGTCGCCCAGGGTGCCGCCGCCGACATTCGGCACGGTCAGGTCCAGCAGGTCGCGGATCTCGGCCAGCAGATGCGGCACGCCGCCGGCATGGTGGAAATGCTCCATGTAGTGCGCGCCGGAGGGCTTGAGGTCGATCAGCACCGGGGTGTCGCGGCCGATCCGGTCGAATTCGGCATAGTCCAGCGGCTGGCCGGCCCGGCCGGCGATGGCGGCGAGATGGACCAGCCCGTTGGTCGACCCGCCGATCGCCTGCAGCGCCACCATGGCGTTGCGGAAGGCGCCCGGCACCAGGATCTCGGACGGGCGCGGGCCACCGGTCACCGCCATCTGCGCCGCTGCCTTGCCGGTGGCCTCGGCGCAGCGGATGCGGTCGGCATGGGTGGCCGGGATCGCCGCACTTCCCGGAAGTGAAAGGCCCATGGCCTCGGTCATGATCGCCATGGTGCTGGCCGTGCCCATCACCATGCAGGTGCCGACCGACGGGGCCAGCCGGCCGTTCACCGTCTCGATCTCCACCTCGTCGATCTCGCCGGCGCGATGACGGCCCCACAGCCGCCGGCAATCGGTGCAGGCGCCCAGCACCTCGCCCTTGTGGTGGCCCACCACCATCGGCCCGACCGGCAGCACGATCGCCGGCAGGTCGGCGCTGGCCGCCGCCATGATCTGGGCCGGCAAGGTCTTGTCGCAGCCGCCGATCAGGACCACCGAATCCATCGGCTGGGCCTTGATCATCTCCTCCGTGTCCATCGCCATCAGGTTCCGCAGGAACATGCTGGTGGGATAGGCGAAGGATTCGGCGATCGAGATGGTGGGGAACACCATCGGCATGCCGCCGGCCAGCATCACCCCGCGCTTCACCGCCTCGATCAGCGCCGGCACGTTGCCGTGGCACGGGTTGAAGTCGCTGTAGGTGTCGGTGATGCCGATGATCGGCCGGTCCAGCGCATCGTCGGAATAGCCCATGGCCTTGATGAAGGCCTTGCGCAGGAATAAGGAGAAGCCGGGATCGCCGTAGCTGGTCAGGCCCTTCCGCAGGCCACGCTGTACCATGGGGCATCCTTCCGACTGGATATCGGCCCAAGGCCGATGGCCGGCGGACGATCCGCGCGGCCGCCCTACCCTAGCCCGCGGCGAAGGATTGTCAATAATCGTACAAAGCTACCTTGGGTTCCGCTCGGGCTCGCCGGAATCCCGCCGTGATTATTGACAATCATCGAGAGGCCGGGTTCTCATCCGGCCAACATCGCAAGCGGGGTTTCCGAATGACTGCCCAGCGCCTCAGGATCGGCCTCGTCGGCGCCGGCTGGGTCAGCCGCCATCACCTGCTGGGCTGGCAGGCGCAGGCGCGGCGGGCCCAGGTGGTGGCGATCGCCGACCCGTCGCGGGAAAGCCGGGTCGCCCGGGTCGAGGCCTTCGGCATCGAGCGCAACTTCCCCGATCTGCGGACCATGCTGGACACCGTTCCGCTCGACGCCCTCGACATCTGCGCCCCGCGCGAGACCCATGTCGAGCTGGTGACGCTGGCGGCGGAGCGCGGCCTGCCGGTCCTGTGCCAGAAGCCGCTGGCCCCGGTGCTGGCCGAGGCCGAGGCGCTGGTCCGGGCGGTCGACGGCCGCGTCAAGCTGATGGTGCATGAGAACTGGCGGTTCCGGCCCTATTACCGCCAGGCCCGGCGCTGGATCGAGGAAGGCCGCATCGGCAAAGTGCGGCAGGCGCGGATGGACCTGCTGAGCAGCGGCATGATCGCCGACGCCGACGGGGCGCGGCCCGCCCTGGTGCGCCAGCCCTTCTTCGCCGGGCTCGACCGGCTGCTGGTGATGGAGATCCTGATTCACCACATCGACACGCTGCGCTATCTGCTGGGCCCCCTGACGCTGGCGGCCTCGGCGATCGGGCGCAGCACGGCGGAGCTGCGCGGCGAGGACAGCGCCTTGCTGATGCTGCGCAGCGCGGACGGCACCGCGATTCTGGCCGGCAACCTGGCGGCTTACGGCCACGGGCCGGTGCTGACCGACCGGGCGGAGTTCCTGGGCGATGCCGGCGCGATCACGCTGCGCGACGGGGTGCTGGCCCTGGCCGGAGCGCAGCCGGAGAGCATCGCCTACGACCTGGTCGAGGCCTACCAGACCGCCTATGACGACGCGATCGGGCATTTCCTGGACGGGCTGGAGACCGGCGCGCCGTTCGAGACCGGCCCGGCCGACAACCTCGAGACGCTGCGTCTGGTCGAGGCCGTCTATGCGGCCGCCCGGCCCTAGCCCACGATGACCGAGACCATGGCCTATGGCGGCAAGGAGGCCGCGATCGTCCGGGCGCTGGAGGAGGACATCATCTTCGGCCGGCTGCCGCCCGGGACGCGGCTGGTCGAGGACGTGCTGCTGGCCCGCTTCCCGGTCACCCGCCACTTCATCCGCCAGGCGCTGTACCAGCTGGAGCGGCTGGGCGTGGTCACCCGCGAGCGCAACAAGGGTGCCATGGTGCGGTCGCTGACGCCGGACGAGGTGCGCCAGATCTACGCGGTGCGCGAGCTGCTGCAGCGCCAGGCGGCGCTGGCCATCCCCCTGCCCGCCCCGGCCGAGCTGATCGCCCGGCTGCTCGACATCCAGACGGAATATGAAGGCCATGTCGCGCGCGGCTTCCTGCGCGGCGTGCACGAGTGCAACGACCGCTTCCACCTGACCCTGTTCGGCGCCTGCGGCAACGACTACCTCGTCGCCTCGATCGAGCACTACATGCGGCTGAGCCTGCCGGTCCGGGCCAAGACCCTGGCCGACGGGACGATGTTGGAGGTGTCGCGCGGCCACCACCGGATGATGATCGAGATGCTGAAGGGCCGGGACAACTGGGCGCTGGCGCAGCTGTGCGTCGACCACCTCCAGCCCAGCAAGCTCGACTACCTCTCTCTGGCCGGGCAGCGCCCGGACAAGGAGCCGCCGCCGGACGACGCCGCCTGACGCTCAGCCGGCCGCCTCGTCGCGATACAGCGCCGCCACCCGGCGGGCGCGGTCGGCCAGGGCCTGGCGCAGGGCCGGCGGATCCAGCACCTCGATCCCGTCGGCGAAGCCGAGCAGCAGGCCGGCGGCGTGGTCGATGCCCTCGATCGGCACCGTCGCCTGGCGCCATCCCGCCGCGTCCGGCGGCGCCTGCCGCACCGCCTCCGCCGCATCGGCGCCGAGGCGGTCGAGCCCCGGCAGCGCCGCCGGCGACACACGCAGCACCGCCTCGGCCCGCCGCAGCTCGCGCTCGAAGCGCTGCAGCGTGCCGCGCCAATGCGCCGCCAGGTCGAAGCCGGCGGGGTGATCGAAGCCCTCCTCCAGCATGTCGAGGTCCAGCACCTTGGCGACCTTGTAGGTGCGGATGTCGCGATCGATCCGGGCCATCAGGTACCAGGTGGCGGCCTTGAGCACGAGGCCGAGCGGATCGACCGTCCGCCGCACCGTGGCCGACCAGCTTTCGTAGCGGATGACCAGGCGCCGCTGCCGCCACACCGCCTGCGCGATCGCCTGCAGATGCGGCGGCGGCGGCGCGGTGCGGCGATACCAGTCGACCGGGTCGAGATGGAAGCGGTCGCCGACCCGCGTCGCCCCCTCGCCCGCCGCCGCCGGCACCGCCGCGAGTAGCTTGAGCCGCGCCATCGCCAGCGGCTCGGCCAGGCCCAGCTCGGCCGCCGGCCCCGGCAGGCCCGCCAGCAGCAGGGTCTCGGCCTCGCCCGACGTCATCCCGGTCAGCTTGGTGCGGTAGCCGTCGAGCAGCTGGAAGCCGCCTCCCGGACCCCGATCGGCATAGACCGGGACGCCGGCGGCGCTGAGTTCGTCGATGTCGCGATAGACCGTCCGCACCGACACCTCGAACTCCTCCGCCAGCGCCTGCGCGGTCAGGCGGCCACGCGATTGCAGCAGGAGCAGGATCGACAGCAGGCGGTTGGCGCGCATGAACCCAATATAGCCGAAAAAATCCTGACACGAGATGTCAGGATGTGGGCCTCATGCTCCTCCCGTTCACATCCAACGGGAGACGGTCATGTCCGCCTTGTTCACCAAGCCCGCCATCACCACCGACCAGGCTTCGACCACCGCGCCGCGCGACGGCCGCGACGATTTCGACTGGCTCGCCGGGCGCTGGGCGGTGTCGCACCGCAAGCTGCGCAAGCGCCTGGCCGGCGACACCCATTGGGACGAGTTCGCCGGCCAATGCGAGATGCGGCAGATCGTCGGCGGCCTGGCCAATGTCGACGACAACCTCCTGGAGCAGCCGTCCGGCACCTATCGCGGCGGGGCGCTGCGGCTGTTCGACCCGGTGGAGAAGCTGTGGTCGATCTGGTGGATCGACAGCCGGATCCCCGGCCTGGACACGCCGGTGCGGGGCCGGTTCGAGAACGGCGTCGGCACCTTCGTCGCCGAAGATACCTGGGAGGGCCGGCCGATCGTGGTCCGCTTCATCTGGTCGGAGATCGCGGAGCGCTCGGCGCGCTGGGAGCAGGCGTTCTCGACCGATGCCGGCGCGACCTGGGAAACCAACTGGATCATGCGCTTCGACCGCGTCGGTTGATCCCGGATCGCAACCCACAGGAGACGACGATGCCGGCATTGTTCGCCAGATCCGACACCGCCGCGGCGGAGATCCCGCACGACGGCCGCCATGATTTCGACTGGCTCGACGGCCGTTGGTCGGTGTCGCACCGCAAGCTGCGCAAGCGCCTGGTCGGCGACACCGACTGGGCCGAATTCGACGGCTGGAGCGAGGTGCGGCCGATCGTCGGCGGCCTGGCCCATGCCGACGACAACCTGCTGGAGACCCCGGCCGGGCCCTATCGCGGCGGCGGGCTGAAGCTGTTCGACCCCGCGACCCGGCTGTGGTCGATCTGGTGGATCGACAGCCGCTTCCCCACCCTGGAGCCGCCAGTGCAGGGCCGGTTCGAGGCCGGGATCGGCACCTTCCTGGGCGACGACAACTGGGAGGGCACGCCGATCATCGTCCGCTACATCTGGTCGGAGATCACGGAACGGTCGGCACGCTGGCAGCAGGCATTCTCGACCGATGCCGGCGCGAGCTGGGAGACCAACTGGGACATGCGGTTCACCCGGATCGCCGCCTGACCGGCGCCGCCCGGGCATGGCAGCCCGGCGGAATATTCTGTGCAACGGTCGCGTGATGGTCCAGAACCCGGGAAACGAGCCCGGCGGACGGAGACGAGACCGGAATGGACGAGACGACGATCGACCGCGCGGCGATGGGGCGCTTGGCCAAGGCCGTGGCCTTCATCTGCGGCCCGGAGCATGCGACCACCGTGGCCCTCAAGGCCGCGGCGGACAGCGGCACCGAGCGCGACATCAAGAAGGCCCGGGCACTGTTCCTGAAGCTGAAGCCGAGCGACCGCCGCGCCGCCCTGGCGATGCTCGCCGACTGAGTCCGCGGCCGGCGCGGCGCGCGACCCCTGAGGTCGCCCGCCACGCCGGCCGCGGTTCGGGTCAGGCCACCAGCGTGGCGTCCAGGGTGATCTGGGCGTTGAGCACCTTCGACACCGGGCAGCCGGCCTTGGCCTTGGCGGTCAGCGCTTCGAAGGTCGCCTGGTCGGCGCCGGGGATCTTGGCCGTCAGCGTCAGGTGCACGGCGGTGATGGCGAAGCCGTCATCGACCTTCTCCAGCGTGACCACCGCCTTGGTGTCCAGCCGGTCGGCCTTCAGATTGGCCTCGCCCAGGATCAGCGACAGCGCCATCGAGAAGCAGCCGGCATGGGCGGCGCCGATCAGCTCCTCCGGGTTGGTGCCCGGCTGACCGTCGAACCGGCTGGCGAAGCCGTAGGGGTATTCCTTCAGCGCGCCGCTCTCGGTGGAAATGGCGCCCTTGCCGTCCTTGAGGCCACCCTGCCAGATGGCGGATCCGGATTTCTTCATGGTCGCTCTCCTCGATCGATCGTCAGAAGGCGTTGGGGAAAATTGCGGTGCGGGGCCTTCGGCATCCCGCCCCTGCTGAACACCCCCAAGCACCCCGATGTGCCATATCGGGTCAAGATGAATTATCGACGCGGAAGAGACCCCGCCCACGCGCCGCCGGTGCCCGGGCGGGCATGCGCCGAACAGCTGATCAGCCCCGCGCCGTCGGGGCCGATCGGGCCAGGCCGCCGAAGGCGTCGAGCAGCCGGTCGCGCCAGGCCGAGACCGGATCGTCGGGCTCCAGCAGTTCGACATCGCTGATGCAGCGGGCCCACATCAGCATGCCGAACACGCAGTAATCGGCATAGGCGGGCGCCGGCCCGGCGATGAAGGCATCCCCGGCCAGGGCCCGCCGCAGCGGCTGCAGCGCCCGGCGGAACGCCGCGAGATTGGCCGGCCGGTCGGCGACGACATCCTCCAGCGCCTGGCCGAACCGCTGCTCCCGCGAGGTGCGGAAATAGTCGCGGTCGGCCGCGTGCACGCGGCCATGGACATCGGCCACGATGATCCGCGCGATCGCCGGGGACAGCACGGTGTCGGCCCAGCCATTGACGAAGCGCGCCAGCGGCATCGCCCCGTTACCCCCGAACAGCGACGGCCGGTCCGGGAAGCGCTGCTCCAGATGCAGCGCGATCGCCCAGGAATCCGTGACCGTCTCGCCGTCATGCACCAGCACCGGGACCATGCCCTGGCCGGAGAAGGCGATGGCCGCCTTCTCGGTGAAGCGCCAGGGCACGCGCTCGGCCTCCAGCCCCTTGTGCGCCAGGGCCATGCGGGTCTTCCAGCAGTGCGGGCTGAAGCGTAGCGCGGCGTCGGCCGCGGCGAGCTCGTAGAGGGTCAGCGCGGCGGTCGCCATGGTCAGGCGCGGCCCGACACTGTCGTGGCCGACTGGCCAAACAGCACCGACTTCGATTCAGCCGTGACGGTCGGCACGGTGTTGATCTCCGCGGCGATCTCATAGGCGCGGACCACTGCCGGCCGGGCCGCCATGGCGGCGAACCAGCGGGCGACATTCGGGAAATCCTCGAGCCGCTGCTGCTGCCGCTGATAGGGCACGATCCAGGGATAGATCGCGATATCCGCCACCGAGTATTCGCCGGCGACGAACTCCCGATCGGCCAGCCGGCGGTCGAGCACGCCGTAGAGCCGCCCGGTCTCCTTGACGTAGCGCTCGGTGGCATAGGGGATGCGCTCCGGCGCATAGGCCGAGAAATGGTGGTTCTGCCCGGCCATCGGGCCGAGGCCGCCCATCTGCCAGTACAGCCACTGCAGTACTTCGAACCGCGCGCGCGGCGCCTTGGGCAGCAGGCGGCCGGCCTTGTCGGCGAGGTATTCCAGGATGGCGCCGGATTCGAAGATCGAGATCGGCGCGCCGCCTTCCGCCGGGTCGTGATCGACGATGGCGGGGATGCGGTTGTTCGGGGCGATCGCCAGGAAGTCGGGCTTGAACTGGTCGCCGGTCGAGATGTTCACCGGCACGATGCGGTAGGGCAGCCCCAGCTCCTCCAGCGCGATCGTCACCTTGTGGCCGTTGGGCGTGGTCCAGTAGTGCAGGTCGATCATCGCCATGTCCTTGCAGGCGGGGTAGCCGTCGGGGAGTCGATCGGCTATGTTTGACATCAACGTCAAATTTGACACCATTGTCAAGAATGATCCGAGGCGACCATGGCCGGTGTCCGGCAGTTCGATGAAGGCGAGATGCTTGCGGGTGCGTTGGAGGTGTTCTGGCGCAAGGGCATGCGGGCGACCACGATGGCCGACCTGGCGGAGGCCACCGGCGTGCAGCGCGGGTCGCTGTACAACGCCTATGGCGGCAAGGAGGACATCTTCCTGCTGGCCTTCGACGGCTATGTCGCCCGGTTCCTGGCCTCGGCCGCGGAGGCCCTGGCCGCGCCGGACCCGCGGGATGGGCTGAAGGCGCTGTTCGCCTTCACCATCGCCAGCATGACCAACGGAACGCCCGCCCGCGGCTGCCTGAGCACCAAGACAGCGACGGAGGCCGCCCTGGACGACCCGCGGGTGCGGGACCGGCTACGGGGCATGCTGGACGCGCTGCACCGCATCATCGCCGCGGCGCTATCGGCCGCGCCGGACCGGCTGGCGGTGACGCCGGGCGATCACCCGTGCCGGGTGACGCCGGATCAAGCCGCCGACCTGGTCGTCACCTTCACCCGCGGCCTCGCGGTGATGGAGCGGGTCTACCAGGACTCGGCCCATCTGCAGCGGATCGCCGACGCGCTGGTGGGGACGCTGTTCCGGGCCCCCTGACCTGGGCCGGGCGCAGGCTCGCGACGGGCTGGCCGAGGGTGCGGCAAAAAGGTAAGCCTTGGCCATCGTCCGAGCCTGAAAGCCAAGACCGATGTCCCAGCCCCCGAAAGCCCCGCAGATCCGCGTCGCCGTCATCGGCGCCGGCAACCGCGGCATCGAAGCCTATGGCGACTACATCCGCCGCCGGCCGGACATGGCGCGGATCGTCGCCATCGCCGACCCCCGGGCCGACCGGCTGCAGGACGCCGCCGCCCGCCACGGGCTTGGCCCCGAGCACCTCTACGCCGACTGGCGCGACCTGCTGGAGCGCGAGACCGGGCTGGACGCGGTGCTGATCACCACGCCGGACACGCTGCATCTGGAGCCGGCCCTGGCCGCCATCCGCCGCGGGCTGGGCATCCTGCTGGAGAAGCCGATCTCGCCGACCGAGGAGGAGACGCGGATCCTGGCGGAGGCCGCGCGGGAAAGCGGCGCCGACATCACCGTCGCCCATGTGCTGCGCTACACGGCGTTCTTCTCGCGGATCAAGGAGATCCTGGAGCGCGGCACCATCGGCCGGCTGGTGACGCTGCGCCAGACCGAGCACATCGGCTACTGGCACTTCGCCCACAGCTTCGTGCGCGGCAACTGGCGGCGCGAGGCGGAGTCGAGCCCGCTGATCCTGGCCAAGACCTGCCACGACCTGGACATCGTCCGCTGGCTGGTCGGGGCGCCCTGCACCGAGCTGTCCTCGGTCGGGTCGCTGGCCCATTTCCGGCGCGAGAACGCGCCCGACGGGTCGACCGACCGCTGCGACGACGGCTGCAAAGTCGAGCGCAGCTGCCCCTACTCCGCCCAGCGCATCTATCTCGAGAAGTTCAAGCCGGGCAATGGCTGGCCGCACACGGTGCTGAGCCTCGACACCTCGTCCGACGGCATCCTGGCGGCGCTGCAGGACGGCCCCTATGGCCGCTGCGTCTATCGCTGCGACAACGACGTGGTCGACAACCAGGTGGTGGCGATGCGCTTCGCCAACGGGGTCAGCGCCACGCTGAATGTCAGCGCCTTCACCGCCGACAACACCCGGACCTTGCACCTGATGGGCACCCATGGCGAGATCGCCGGGAACCTGGAGAAGAACGAGATCGTGGTGACCGACTTCCGCACCGACGATGTCACCACCATCCGGCTGGGCATGACCATGGTGGGCCGCCATGCCGGCGGCGACGACCGGCTGATGGCGGAGTTCCTGGGCCGGCAGGTCCAGCGCCGCGGCCGTAGCCAGGTCAATGTCGCCCTGGCCTCGCTGGAGGAATCGCTCGACAGCCACTTCATGGCCTTCGCCGCCGAACGCTCGCGCCGCACCGGCACCGTGGTCCGGCTGTGACGGGACGGGCGTGAGCGACGGCACGGTGGGCGGGGCGGAGACGCGGCCGGACCATGGCCGGCTGCGCGCCGTGGCCGCCCTGTCGGCGCATTATGGGGTCAGCGGCATCCTGACGCCGTATCTGCCGGTGTGGCTGGCGGCGAGCGGGCTGGCGGCCGATGCGGTCGGCTGGACCATGGCCTCAAGCTTCGCCCTGCGCGCGCTATGCATCCTCGCCTTCGGCACGGTGGCGACGCTGCTGCTGCCCGCCGGCACCCTGGCGGCCGGCGCCGCCTTCACCGCGGCGCTGGTGCTGCTGGGCGCGGCGCTGATCGCCGACCCCGCCACCATCGGCCTGCTCTCGATCGTCGTCGTCGGGCTGATCTACGGGTCGATCCCGCTGATCGAGAGCTTCGCCAACACCGTGGCGCTGCGCAGCGGCCATGGCTATGGCCGGATGCGGTCCTGGGGGTCCTTCGCCTTCATGCTGGGCAATCTCGGCATGGGCGCGCTGCTGCTGCTGCCGAACGGCATCGCCCTGCTGCCCTTCGTCGCCGCCGGCCTGCTGGCCTGCCTCGGCCTGTCGGTGCTGGGCCCGTCCTGGCAGCCGCCGGCGCAGCGCATCGACCCGCGCGCCGCGGCTTCGGCCCTGGCCGTGGCCGCGCCGATGCTGATGCCGTCGCTGCTGCTGCAGGCCTCGCACGCCTTCTACTATTCCTTCGGCACCATCTGGTGGATCGACCATGGCGTCGCCCAGGGCAGCACCGGCCTGATCTGGGGCGCCGCCGTCGCCGCCGAGATCGTGGTCTACCGCTATGCCGCCCGGCGGCTGGAGCGGATCCCGCCGGCCACGCTGCTGGCGATCTGCTGCCTGGTGGCGATGGGCCGTTGGCTGCTGCTGGCCTTCGATCCGCCCTTCGTCCTGATCGTGGTCAGCCAGGTCGGCCACGCCATGACCTTCGGCGGCGCCTATCTCGTGGCCCAGACCGTGATCCGCACCCGGATCCGGCCCGAGTTGCACTACATGGCCCAGGCCGGCTACGCCTTCCTGATGGCCTTCGTCGGCTTGGCCGGCACCACCGCCCTGATCCCCTGGGCGCTGCGCGTCACCGGCGCCGAACCCTGGCTGCTGATGGCCGGCATCGCCGCCGCGGCGCTGGCCTGGCTGGGCGTCGCCCGCCTCGTCGCCCCGGCGCCCACGCCCGCGCCTTAAAACGGCCCGAGTCACCGGGCAGCTTTCTCGCATCGGCGAAGCAGGATACAACAGCGCCCGCCTGCCCTTCCCACCATCGCAAAGCGGACCGCGTGCCTGCCTCCGATCTGTCCCCGACCCGAGCCCTTGTCCGCCTCGGCGCCTTCTGTCAGCGCCATGCGCTGTGGGTGATCGGCGCGGCGCTGGTTCTGTCGGTCTGCGCCGTGCTGGTGGTGATGCGGCATCTGTCGATCAACACCGACACCGGCACGCTGATCGACCCCAACCTGCCCTGGCAGCAGGACAACGCGGCCCTGGACGCGGCCTTCCCGCAGAATCGCGGCCTGCTGGCCATCGTGATCGACGGCCAGACGCCGGAGCTGGCCGATTCGGCGGCGTCCCAGCTGACCGCCGCCCTGATCGCCGAGCCGTCGCTGTTCACCACCGCCCGGCGGCCGGATGGCGGGCCGTTCTTCGACCAGAACGGCATCCTGTTCCTGTCGACCAAGGAGGTCCAGCAGACCGCGGACGACGTCATCGCCGCCCAGCCGCTGCTCGGCGGCCTAGCCGCGGACCCGACGCTGCGCGGGCTGCTCGGCGTCATCGACCTGGTGCTGCAGGGCATCCAGAACGGCCAGGCCCAGCGGTCGCAGTCGCAGGAGGCCTTCGGCCGCATGGCGGCGACGATCGACGCCAACCTGGCCTCGGCCCATGTGGTCCAGCCGCTATCCTGGCAGTCGCTGCTGTCCTCGGGGCCGCCGTCGCCGCGGGCGCTGCGGCGCTTCGTCCTGGCCCAGCCGGTGCAGGATTACGGCGCGCTGCAGCCCGGCAAGAAGGCCACCGACTTCGTCCGCGCCACGGCGGAGAAGCTGCATCTGACCCCGGATTACGGCGTCACCGTGCGGCAGACCGGCAACATCGCGATCAATGACGACCAGTTCGCCTCGGTCAGCGAGGGCATCGGCGTGTCGACCACCCTGGCGGTGGTGCTGGTGCTGGGGCTGCTGCTGCTGGCCCTGCGCTCGGTGACCATGACCGCCGCGATCATGATCACGCTGTTCGTCGGCCTGCTGATGACCGCGGCCTTCGCCGCCCTGACCGTCGGTGCGCTGAACCTGATCTCGGTCGCCTTCGCCGTGCTGTTCGTCGGCATCGCCGTCGATTTCGGCGTCCAGCTCTGCGTCGCCTTCCGGGCCGAGCGCAGCCACGCCCCGGACGCCCGGGCCGCCACCAGCGCCGCCATCCGCCGGATCGGCGGCGCCCTGGTGCTGGCCTCGCTGGCCGCGGCCAGCGGCTTCTTCGCCTTCCTGCCGACCGCCTATCGCGGCGTCTCCGAACTCGGGCTGATCGCCGGCTTCGGCATGCTGATCGCCGTGGCGCTGAACCTGACCCTGCTGCCGGCCCTGCTGGCACTGCTGCCGGTGCGGGCCGAGCGCCGGGAGGTCGGCTGGACGACGCTGGCGCCGGTCGACCGCTTCCTGCTGGCGCATCGTCGCCTGGTGATGGCCGGCGGCGTGGTGGTGGCACTGGGCGCGCTGGCGCTGCTGCCGCGGCTGAGCTTCGACTTCAACCCGCTCAACCTGGTGGATCCGCGCACCGAATCGGCATCGACGATGCTGGAGCTGATGCATGATCCGCTGACCACGCCGAACACCATCGACGTCCTGACCCCGTCGGTCGAGGCCGCGGCGGCGCTGACGCCCCAGCTGGAGAAGCTGCCGGAGGTGGCGAACGTGCTGTCGCTGAACAGCTTCGTCCCCGCCGACCAGCCGGAGAAGCTGGCGATCCTGTCGGACCTCGCTTTGCTGATCGGCCCGACCCTGGACACGCCCGCCGCCACGACCCCACCCACCGACGACGCACTGCGCGCGGCGGCCGCCAAGACCGCGGCGACGCTGCGGCAGATCGCCCCGGAGCCGGACAGCCCGGAACGGCGGCTGGCCGACGGGCTGGACCGCCTGTCCAAGGCGGATGCCGCGACCCTGGCGCGGGTCGGCGAGGCGCTGCTGGTCCACCTGCCGCTGACGCTGGACCGGCTGCGGCTGATCCTGTCGGTGCAGCCGGTCGCGCTGGCCGACCTGCCGAAGGACCTGAAGGAGAGCTGGGTCGCCCCCGACGGCCAGGCCCGGCTGTCGGTCTTCCCCAAGGGCAATGCCGCGGACAATGCCGTGATGGAGCGCTTCGTCGACGCGGTGCTCGCGGTCGCGCCGCATGCCACCGGGACGGCGGTGACGATCCAGCAGTCCAGCCGCACCATCGTCGGCGCCTTCATCACAGCCGGCATCCTGGCGACCGCGATGATCGCGCTGCTGCTGGCGGTCACGCTGCGCCGGCTGCGCGACGTGCTGCTGGCGCTGGTGCCGCTGATGCTGGCCGGGCTGCTGACCCTGGCCACCACCGTCGTCATCGGCCTGCCGATCAACTTCGCCAACATCATCGCCCTGCCGCTGCTGCTGGGCATCGGCGTCGCCTTCGACATCTACTTCGTGATGAACTGGCGCGCCGGGCGCGGCAATCCGCTGCAGTCCAGCACCACCCGCGCGGTCGTGTTCAGCGCCCTGACCACGGCCTCGGCCTTCGGCAGCCTGTGGCTTTCACCCCACCCTGGAACTGCCGGGATGGGAGAGCTGTTGTCGATCGAGCTGGGCTATACGCTGCTGGCCGTGCTGGTGTTCATGCCGGCGCTGCTGGGCCCGGTGGCCACGACCCGGGGGAGTCGCGAATCATGAAGCCCATCTTCACACGCCGTGCCGATCATGGCCGCTGACCGGAACGGCGCGACGCGCCTAGCCTCGGCACCACCCGGAGCGAGGCGTTTCGCTCTAAGGTTGTTGCCCGACAATTGGCGGGATACTATTCACAATGTGTTAATCTTTCCGTTGCGATCCCGGCCTCGCGCCAGATTGCGGCAGAGCACGTGCGAAACCGTCGATCCCAATGGCGGTCCGTTACGTATAGATCATCGACTTTTTGATTGTGCTTACGGGATCGAACCGGACATGCCGACGCGCTCACGTGGATCCTCTCGCCCCTTCGCCTTCGGCGTCGCCGCCCTCCTCGCCGCGACGGCGTTGAGCGGCTGCGCCACGCCGCCGACAGACCCGGTCCAGCGGGCCGAGTTCGACCGGATCAACGATCCGCTCGAGCCGATGAACCGCACCATCTTCGACATCAACCAGGCGATCGACAAGAATGCGATCCGCCCGGTGGCGATCGCCTATCGCGACGTGGTGCCCGAATTCGCCCGTGACGGCCTGCACAACGCGATGCGGAATTTCGGCGAGCCGGTGGTGTTCCTGAACAAGGTGCTGCAGGGCGATCCCGGCGCGGCTGGCAAGACGCTGCTGCGGTTCCTGGCGAATTCCACCTTCGGCCTCGGCGGCCTGTTCGACGTCGCCACCCCGCGCGGCGTGACCCACCAGCCGGCCGGCGATTTCGGCGCGACGCTGTACAGCTGGGGCATCGGCGAAGGCCCCTATCTGGTGCTGCCGCTGCTCGGCCCGTCCAACCCGCGCGACACGGTCGGCTTCGCGGTCGATTCGGTCAGCAGCCCCTGGGGCTACATCGTCAACATCCCGACCGAGGCGAGCGTCGGCATGTTCGTGGCCAAGGGCATCGACATCCGGTCGCGCACGGTCGATGCCAGCGACGAGCTGGAGCGCAACTCGGTCGACTACTATGCGACGCTGCGCAGCGTGTTCCGGCAGTACCGCCAGGCCGAGCTCGACGGCAACAAGGCCCCGGCCGACGGCGATCTCTACAACGACCCGGCCGCCGGCGCCGGTGGCGGCACCTTGCCGTCGTCCCAGCTGCCGACCATTCCCTGACCAGGCCGTCCCGGCGGAGGCATCGCCTCCGCCGGAAACCGGCCGGGGATCACTTTTTCGGCGTCAGCTCGACGATCTTGCTTTCGATCATCTTGACCAGCCCATCGCCGCCGCCGCTGCGCAGCGTCGCCCCGAAATCGGAGCGGTAGTTGGCGAGTTGGCTGATGGTGCCGTTCAGATACACGTCGATGATCTGCCAGCTCGGCCCGTTGGCCCGCAGGCGGTAGTTCAGCGCCACCGCGCCGCCATTGGCCATGACCAGCTTGGTCGCGACCACCTGGTCGCCGCCGGTGACCGACGTGGCGGCGGCGCTTTCAAACTTCTCACCGTTATAGCCGGCGAAGCGGGCGGCATAGGTCGTGATGCTGAAGCGGCGGAACACGTCGACGATCTTCTGCTGCTGGTCCGGCTTCAGGGACGCCCAGTCCGGACCGACGGAGATCCGCGCCATCAGCGGCAGGTTGAACACCTGGTCGAGCACCGGAGCGAGCTTCTGATAACGGCCCTGGAACCCCAGCGAATCGGCATTCTTCATGACGTCGAGCAGGGCTTGGTCGAGGGTGTCGATGACCTGGCGCGGCGAGGTGGCCGCCGCGGCCTGCTGGGACGCCGCCGGTGCTGCGGCGAGCGGAAGCGGGAGCAGCAGCGCGAGGGCCACGGCGAGGCGGGGAAGGACAGGCGAGCGCATGGTCTTCTTCCGATCTGGGACGGTTGTGGACGGTCGCCACCGAAGTTCACGAAGCGGTTTAGCCAACCAATGATGGTTTCAACCCGGCCTCGTGCCGAGAAGTTCCGAGCGCCGTGAGCGCCGTCGCCACGATGTGGGCGGCGTTCAACGCCGCGGCTTCGTACTGGGCGGCCGGCGTGTCGTGGTCGATGAAGCGGTCGGGCAGCACCATCGGCCGGATCTTCAACCCGGCGTCGAGCGCCCCGCTGACCGCGAGATGGTGCAGCACATGTGACCCGAAGCCGCCGATCGCGCCTTCCTCGATCACGATCAGCACCTCGTGCTCACGGGCCAGCCGATCGACCAGCGCGGCGTCCAGCGGCTTGGCGAATCGGGCGTCGGCGACCGTGGTGCGCAGGCCGAGCGCGTCCAGCTCCTCCGCCGCCTTCAGGCTCTCCTGCAGCCGGGTGCCGAGGCTGAGGATGGCGATCGGGCCGCCGCCCTCGCGGATGATTCGGCCGCGGCCGATCTCCAGCGGCTCGCCCCGCGCCGGCAACGCGGCACCGGTGCCCTCGCCGCGGGGATAGCGCACCGCCGAGGGCCGGTCGTCGATCGCCGCCGCGGTCGCGACCATGTGCATCAGCTCGGCCTCGTCGGCCGGCGCCATGATCACGATGCCCGGCACCATGCCGAGATAGCCGATGTCGAAGCTACCGGCATGGGTGGCGCCGTCGGCGCCGACCAGCCCGGCCCGGTCGATGGCGAAGCGGACCGGCAGCGACTGGATGGCGACGTCGTGGATCACCTGGTCGTAGGCGCGCTGCAGGAAGGTCGAATAGATCGCGCAGAACGGCTTCATCCCCTCCGCCGCCAGGCCGGCGGCGAAAGTGACCGCATGCTGCTCGGCGATGCCGACATCGAAGGTGCGGTCGGGGAAGCGCTTGGCGAAGGCATCGATGCCGGTGCCCGAGGGCATCGCGGCGGTGATGCCGACCACCAGCGGGTCCGCCTCGGCCTCGGCCACCAGGGCGCGGCCGAACACCGCGGTGTAGCTGGGCGCGGCCGGCGTCGCCTTGACCTGGGTGCCGGTGACCACGTCGAACCTGGCGACGGCGTGCAGCTTGTCCGCGGTCTGGGCGGCCGGAGCGTAGCCATGGCCCTTCTCGGTCACGACATGGACCAGGATCGGCCCCGGGTCGCGCCAGTCGCGCACATTGCGCAGCACCGGCAGCAGGTGGTCGAGATTGTGCCCGTCGATCGGGCCGACATAGGAAAAGCCCATCTCCTCGAACAACGTGCCGCCGGTGACGAAGCCGCGGGCATACTCCTCGGCCTTCTTCGCCGCCCGGGCCACCGGCGACGGCATCATGGCGGTGACATCACGCACCAGGTGCCGCAGCGAGCGGTAGGGTCGCGACGAGATCAGCCGCGACAAATACGCGCTCATGGCCCCCACCGGCGGCGCGATCGACATGTCGTTGTCGTTGAGCACGACGATCAGCCGCGACGCCATCGCCCCGGCATTGTTCATCGCCTCATAGGCCATCCCGGCGCTCATCGACCCGTCGCCGATCACGGCGATGACGTTGCGCTGCTCGCCCTTCGCGTCGCGGGCCACGGCCATGCCGAGCGCGGCGGAGATCGAGGTCGAGCTGTGGGCGGCGCCGAACGGGTCGTATTCGCTCTCCGACCGCCGGGTGAAGCCGGACAGCCCGCCGCCCTGACGCAATGTGCGAATACGGTCCCGCCGGTCGGTCAGGATCTTGTGCGGGTAGGCCTGGTGCCCCACATCCCAGATCAGCCGGTCGTTCGGCGTGTCGAACACGGCATGCAGGGCGACGGTCAGCTCGACCACGCCGAGGCCGGCGCCGAGATGACCGCCGGTGACCGAGACGGCATCCAACAGCTCGGTGCGCAGCTCGTCCGCGATCTGCTTGAGCGCGTCGTCGTCATTGAGGTTGCGGAGGCTGGCAGGTCCCTGAAGCTGATCGAGGAGCGGTGTTCGACTATCCGTCCCGGGTCGTCCCATCAAACGTCGCTCCCAAATCTCCTCGGCGGAGGCATCGTCCCGATATCGCGCTCCGGCGGCCTACAGAGTAAGCACATCTGCGGGTGGCGAGCAATTTGACGATTGGCAAGAGGGCATCTCCGTTGCGGTTCCGTCATGGTCACGCGTAGTGACACACGAAGTTGACGCGTTGTATGTTTCAAATGAGAGCGATTCACTCTGGCGTCCCCCTGCTTCCAAGCCAGACCCAAAGGTGCCGTATGCGGATCATCTTGGCCCAACCCCGAGGCTTTTGCGCCGGCGTTGAGCGAGCCATAGAAATTGTCGAGCGGGCGTTGGAGATCTACGGCCAGCCCGTGTATGTCCGCCACGAGATCGTGCACAACCGGCACGTGGTCGAGAGCCTGCGCGCCAAGGGCGCCCGGTTCGTCGACGAGCTCGACGAGGTTCCGGCCGGCAGCATCACGATCTTCAGCGCGCATGGTGTCGCCCAGGCGGTCGAGGCGGATGCCGAGCAGCGGGGGCTGCAGGTGATCGACGCCACCTGCCCGCTGGTCTCGAAGGTCCATATCGAGGGCCGGCGTTATGCGGCACAGGATCGCACCGTCATCCTGATCGGCCATGCCGGCCACGCCGAGGTCGAGGGCACCACGGGGCAGATCCCCGGCGGCGTGACCCTGATCTCGTCGGTCGAGGATGTGGCCACGCTGCAGGTGCCGGACCCGGACAAGGTGTCCTACATCACCCAGACCACGCTGAGCGTCGACGACACCAAGGCCGTCATCGACGCGCTGAAGGTCAAGTTCCCGGCGATCGTCGGGCCGGACACCAGGGACATCTGCTACGCCACCCAGAACCGCCAGGGCGCGGTGCGGGAACTGGCGCAGATCGTCGATGTCCTCTTGGTGATCGGGGCCCGCAACAGCTCCAATTCCAATCGGCTGCGCGAGATCGGCGACGAGCTCGGCGTGCCGAGCTACCTGATCGACGACGCCTCGGGCCTGGACCCGGAATGGCTGGTCGGCAAGAATACCGTCGGCGTCACCGCCGGCGCCTCCGCACCGGACAGCCTGGTGCAGGAACTCGTCGAAACTCTGCAACGCTTCGGTGAGGTCGAGGTCTCGAC
This sequence comes from Inquilinus ginsengisoli, assembly GCF_031453975.1. NCBI lineage: Bacteria > Pseudomonadati > Pseudomonadota > Alphaproteobacteria > Rhodospirillales > Rhodospirillaceae > Inquilinus > Inquilinus ginsengisoli. The sequence continues at coordinate 223,480 of NZ_JAVDPW010000011.1, read as the reverse complement.
CCTGCAGGGCGTCGCCGAAAACATCCGCTTCCGCCTGCCCTCCCAGTTGACCGTGCCGGTCCCTGCCGAGTAGGCAGGGCCGCACGGCCTGGGTTTCGGCTGAAAGTCTGTGAAGGTCCCATGGGTATTCCGCTTCAACAGCAGATCCGTATTGGCGCTTATCTTCTCAAGCAGCACGTCTTGGGAACCAAGCGCTATCCGATGGTCCTGATGCTGGAACCGCTGTTCCGGTGCAACCTGGCTTGCGCCGGCTGCGGCAAGATCGACTATCCCGACGAGATCCTGAACCAGCGCCTGTCGGTGGCCGACTGCCTGCAGGCGGTGGATGATTCGGGCGTGCCCGTGGTCTCGATCGCCGGCGGCGAGCCGCTGCTGCACAAGGAGATGGCGGAGGTGGTGCAGGGCATCATCGACCGCAAGAAGTACGTCTACCTGTGCACCAATGCGCTGCTGATGGAGAAGAAGCTCGACCAGTACAAGCCGAGTCCATTCCTGATCTGGTCGGTCCATCTCGACGGCGACCAGGAGGACCACGACCGGTCGGTGTGCCAGGACGGCGTCTATGACCGCGCGGTCAAGGCGATCAAGGCCGCCAAGGCCCGCGGCTTCCGCGTCAACATCAACTGCACGCTGTTCAACAACGCCGTGCCGGAGCGCGTCGCGGCCTTCTTCGACGACGTCAAGGAGATGGGCGTCGACGCCATCACGGTCTCGCCCGGCTATGCCTATGAGCGGGCGCCGGACCAGGAGCATTTCCTGAGCCGTCAGACCACCAAGCAGCTGTTCCGCGACATCTTCAAGCGCGGCGAGAACGGCAAGCGCTGGTCGTTCAGCCAGTCCACGATGTTCCTCGACTTCCTGGCCGGCAACCAGACCTATCACTGCACGCCCTGGGGCAACCCGACGCGCACCTATTTCGGCTGGCAGCGGCCCTGCTACCTCCTGGGCGAGGGCTATGCCCAGACCTACAAGGAGCTGATGGAAGACACCGACTGGGACAAGTACGGCACCGGCAACTACGAGAAGTGCGCCAACTGCATGGTGCATTCCGGCTACGAGGCCAGCGCGGTCAAGGACATGTTCCGCAACCCGCTGAAGGCCTTCCTGGTCAGCATGCGCGGCATCCGCACCGAAGGGAAGATGGCGCCCGAGATCTCGCTCGACCGTCAGCGTCCCGCCGAGTTCGTGTTCTCGTCCCACGTCCAGAAGGCGCTGGACAAGCTACGCCACACCCCGAAGGTGGCCGCGGCGAAGGGCGCCGGCGGCGGCAAGTAGCGCCGCCATTGCCGCACCGCTCTGCCGCCCCAGGCGGATGAGCGCCGGTAACTGACCAGGGCTGCGGGCCAGGGCCCGCAGCACCGGCCCCACCGCGGGCCTTCCCTCCGCATCCAGACCGACCAGCGCGGCCGGCGGCAGCCCATGCGCCGCCGGGTCCGCCACGGCCCGCAGCACGCCGAAGGGCAGCCCGGCCGCCACGGCGGCGGCTGCGAGCGCAGCACTCTCCAGATCGACGATGTCGGCGCCGCTGTCGCGGTGCAGCGCGGCCTTGGCCGCCGAGGTGTCGACGATGACGTCCCCGCCCCAGACCACACCCCGTGAGGCGCCCGGCAGGGCGGCCGCCAGCTGCACCGCCAAGCCGGGATCGCAGGCGTGATCGCCGGCGCGGGTACGGACCGCGGTGCCGATCACCAGGTCGCCGCTGCGCAGGCCCGGCGCCAGTCCGCCGGCGATGCCGAAGCTGAGCAGCGCCGTGGCGCCCTGCGCCACCAGGTCCCGTGCCAGCGCCTCCGCCCGCGCCGGATCGCTGGCCGAGCACAGCACCAGCGGCGAGATCGCCCGTGCGATCTCCGCCTCCCTGGCCAGGCCGGTCAGGATGCCGAGCATGGGTCGCTCCTCATCCAGACCAGCCCGTCATCCCGTGCGCGCTGCGGCGCGAAGTGCCGCTGCGCAGACACGGGATCCCGTCGCGGCCCAGAGGAGATCCCCGCTTTCGCGGGGATGACGATGAGGGGGAGAGGTAGGATTTCCCTCTGCAGAGACCGTCTGGAAGCGCGTTGGCGTGAGTCGGCTGGTGGTGGCGCCGAGAACCGGCGCGCAGCGGACGTTTGGTCCGTGAGCACCGGAAGCGCAGGCGCCGCCATCAGACGGCCGCGCCGGCGCGCTTCCAAGCGGTCTCTCACATCCCGACCTCGATCCGGCCGCTGTTGCTGTCGCGCAGGCGGCGGTAGCGGGACAGGGCCCAGGTCGGGAAGAAGGCGGGGTAGCCGTGATAGCGCAGGTAGAACACCCGGGGGAAGCCGACCGCGGTGAAGCTGGGCTCGTCCCACAGCCCGTCGGGGCGCTGCTGCGCCGAGATCCAGGCGATGCCCCGGGCCACCGCGGGATGGTCGGTCTCGCCCGCCGCCATCAGCGCCAGCACCGCCCAGGCGGTCTGCGACGCGGTCGAGGTGGCCGGCGTCATCTCCGGCTTGCCGGCATAATAGCTGTCGCCGGATTCGCCCCAGCCGCCATCCTCGCGCTGCTGCGCCAGCAGCCAGGCCACGGCGCGGCGGATATAGGGCGCTTGCATGTCGGCCGCGACCGCGTTGAGGGCGCACAGCACCGACCAGGTGCCGTAGATATAGTTGGTGCCCCAGCGCCCGAACCAGGAGCCGTCGGCCTCCTGCTCGCGCCGCAGGAACTCCAGCCCGCGCGCCACCACCGGATCGTCTGCGCGCCTACCTAGCTGGCCGAGCATGCTGAGGCAGCGCGCCGTGACATCCGATGTCGGCGGGTCGAGCAGCGCGCCGTGGTCGGCGAAGGGGATGTGGTTGAGGTAGTGGTAGGTGTTGTCGACCTCGAACGCCGCCCAGCCGCCATTCTTGCTCTGCAGCCCGACCAACCATTCGACGCCGCGGTCGATCGCCTCGCGGTAGCGCTCCGGGTCGGCGCGGTGCATCGCCATCACCACCACCGCGGTGTCGTCGAGGTCGGGATAGTGCGGGTTGGCGTACTGGAAGGCCCAGCCGCCGGGCCGCACATCCGGCCGTCGGTCGGCCCAGTCGCCCTTGACGTCCAGCACCTGCTTGCCGACCAGCCAGTCGAGGCCCCGCTTCGCCCGCGCCACCGCCTCAGGGTCGCCGGCATCCAGCAGCGCATGGGCGGTCAGGGCGGTGTCCCACACCGGCGACAGGCAGGGCTGGGCGTAGGTGACGCCGTCGACGGTCTCGACCAGCTTCTCGACCGAGGCCCAGGCGGTCTTGAGGTCCGGATGGTCGTCCGGATAGCCCAGGCATTTGAACATCATCACGGAATTGGCCATGGCCGGGTAGATCGCGCCCAGCCCGTCCTCGCCGTTCAGCCGCTCGGTGACGAAGGCCACGGCCTTGTCGACCGACTTACGCCGCCGCGGGAAGAACGGCTCGATCGGCCGCAGCATGCCGTCCAGGCGGCGGAAGAACCGGCCCCAGAAGGTGCCGTCGGCATGGACGTGCCAGTTCTTCACGTTCTCCGGCGGCTCGACCATCAACTCCTGGATCGACAGCGCGCCGGGTGAGGCCGGCCGCGGCTTCTTCGCCATCAGCACCAGCAGCGGCACGATCACCGTCCGGCTCCAGTACGACACCTTATTGAGCTGGAACGGGAACCAGGAGGGCAGCACCATGATCTGCACCGGCATCACCGGCACCGCCCGCCACGGCACCTGCTCGAACAGGGCCAGCAGGATGCGGGTGAAGACATTGGCGCGGGCGGCGCCGCCGGCGGCCAGGATGGCGGCGCGGGCGCGGGCCATGTGCGGCGCGTCGACATCGTCGCCCGCCGCCTTCAGCGCGAAATAGGCCTTCACGCTGGCGCTGATGTTGAACGGCCCGTCATGCCACAGCGGCCAGCCGTCATGCGTGGCCGACTGGATGCCGCGGATGTAGGTGGCCAGCAGCGCCTCCTTCTCGCGGTCGACCACGCCGAGGAAGTGCTTCAGCAGGATGTATTCGGCCGGGATGGTGGCGTCGGCCTCGAGGATGAACGCCCAGTGGCCGTCCTCGCGCTGCAGGCCGAGCAGCCCGTCCACGCCGCGGCCGATCGCCTCGTCGAGGGTGGTGCGCGTGGGCGTGGCGAGGTCGGCGGTCTGGGGGCTGTGCATGGTCATGGCGAGGGGTTTCGGGGCTGACGGGACGGGGCGGGCGAGGCGCCGGGCTGGTCGTAGACGCGGCCCTTCCAGGCCCCGCCGACGCCGGCCCAGTGGCGCCGCGCCGAATCGATCGTGGCGCCGAGATAGACCAGCGCCGCGACCGGCAGGAACGGCGCCCACAAAGGCGAGCGCCGGTAGAACAGCAGCATGGGCAGGTAGCACCCGCTCATGATCGCCCAGGCGGCCAGGGCGACATATCGCGCCGCCCCCTGCCCCGCGATCGTCACGACCGGCGGCACCAGGTAGGTGACGACCAGGCCGGCGACGGTCCCGGCCAGCAGCCAGGGCGAATAGCGCAGCTGGGTATAGGCCGTCCGGGCCACCATGCGCCAGATCTCGCCGACATGACCGTAATCGCGCAGGCTTTCCGCCTCGTCGGTGAGGTCGAGCCGGATCCGGCCGTGGCGCTTCAGCGCTGCCGCCAGGGTGCAGTCGTCGATCAGCGCGTCGCGGATGGACTCGATGCCGCCGATCCGGGCCAGGGCGGTGCGCCGCACCAGCATGCAGCCGCCGCCGGCGCCGGCGGTCGGCCGGTCGGCGCGGTTCACCCAGGCGAAGGGGTACAGCATCTTGAAGAAGAACACGAAGGGCGGGATCAGCCAGCGTTCGGCGGCGGCGACGCAGCGCAGCCGCACCATCTGCGACACCAGGTCGAGCCGGTCGATCTCGCCCCGCGCCACCAGCTGCGCCAGATTGCCCGGCCGGTGGATGATGTCGCCGTCGGTCAGCAGGACCCAGCGCGCGTCCGGCGCCACCCGCTCCGCCGCCGCCACGCCCTGCGACACCGCCCACATCTTGCCGACCCAGCCGGGCTGCAGCGGCGTGCCGAAAATGACGGTCAGCCGGTCGGCGGCGCCGACCTCCGCCGCCGCGGCGCGGGCCAGGTCGGCGGTGCCGTCGGTCGACTGGTCGTCGACCACCACCACCTGCAGCCGGCCGGCATAGGCCTGGCGCAGCAGCGAGCCGACGGTGCCGCCGATGCCCTCGGCCTCGTTGCGCGCCGGGATCACCACCACGACATCGGGCCAGCTGGACGGCAGCGGCGCCTCGGGCGCGGTCGCGGTCTCCCAGAACCGGCCGCGGAACAGCCACAGGTTGAGCCAGACGACGAGGCTGGCAATCGCGAGCACCAGGCCGATCATTTCAGGTAGCCGTTGGTCCGGAACCAGTCGAGCGCATCGACCAGAGCCTGCCCCGCCGGGCGCGGCCGGTAGTCCAACGCACCCCTGGCCTTGTCGGAGGAGAAGAACATGGTGTGCCGCGCCATGCGCAGCGCGTCGCGGGTCACCATCGGCTCCTTGCCGGTCAGGCGCGACACCGCCTCGGCCACCAGCGCCACCGGCCAGATCGGGCCGAGCGGCAGCCGGATCTTCGGCGCCCGGCGCCCCACCAGGACGGCGATCTCGGCCAGGATGGCGGACAGGGTGAAATCCTCGCCGCCCAGGATGTAGCGCTCGCCGGGTGCGCCCCGGGCGAAGGCGGCCAGGTGGCCCTGGGCGACGTCGTCGACATGGACCAGGTTGAGGCCGGTGTCGACGAAGGCGGGGATCCGCCCGGTCGCGGCCTCGACGATGATCCGGCCGGTCGGGGTCGGCTTGACGTCGCGCGGCCCGATCGGGGTCGAGGGGTTGACGATCACCACCGGCAGGCCGGTCTCGGCGGCCGCCAGCCGCGCCGCATCCTCGGCCAGGAACTTCGAACGCTTGTAGGGGCCGATCATCTCGGCCGCGGTCGCCAGCGTGGTCTCGTCGGCCGGCCGGCCGTCGGGCCGGTGGCCCAGCGTCGCCACGCTGGAGGTGTAGACGGCGCGGGCCACCCCGGCGGCGGCGGCGGCGCGCAGGATCGCGGCGGTGCCGTCGACATTGGCCCGGTACATCGCCTGCGGGTCGCGGACCCACAGGCGATAGTCGGCCGCGACATGGAACAGGGCGGTGCAGCCGGCCAGCGCCGGGGCCAGGGTGGCAGGATCGGCGAGGTCGCCCTCGACCGGCTCGACCTCCAGCCCGGCGAGGTTGCGCCGGTCGCTGGCCGGGCGGACCAGCGCCTTGACCCGGTGGCCCTGAGCCAGCAGCGCGCGGGCGACCGCCGAGCCGACGAAGCCGGTGGCCCCGGTGACGAGGGCGATCTCGCTCATGCGGCCCCGCGGCCGCCGATTGAACGCCCGCCCGTCGAACGCGGGACCTGTCTCGGCAGTGTCATCATGGCGGCGAGACTGTCGAAGCGGGCCCGCCACCGCAACTTAAAAGGACGTAGCCCTCCCCGGCCCCTGCTGCATGCGGGGGGTCGGCGGATGAAAGCTGGCACCTTGCATGGCCTCTCCACCCCCTTTCGTCATTGCGAGCGCAGCGAAGCAATCCATGGCGCCGCCTGGCATGGATTGCTTCGTCGGCTCGCCTCCTCGCAATGACGAAGAGGGGTGTGGCGCGGCTGAAAGGCGACGCGAAGGGCTGCGGTGGCCGACCACGTCTTCAGTCCGGGTTCATCGCCGCGAAGGTGGCGTCGTAGCGACCGTCCCGCTCGGCCCAGCGCCGAGCGCGGTCGCGCTCGACCAGCACCTCGCCCCGGGGATGGTCTCCCCGCTCCAGCAGCTGCATCACCTCCGCGACATAGGCGGCGACCGGCATGGCGCGCGGGTCGGAGGCCCGGCGGGCGCCGGTCAGCGCCGTCTGCACATAGGGCGGCGCGAGTTCGAGCACTTCGACGGGGACGCTGCGGAGCTGGTGACGCAGCGACTGGAGCCAGGAGTGCAGGAACGCCTTGCTGGCGCAGTAGGCCGGGAAGTCGGCACGGGGCACGAAGGCGAGGTTGGAGCTGGTGGCGATGATGGTCGCGTCCGGCCGTCCTTTCAGCACCGGCAGCAGCGCCGCCGTCACGCGCAGCACGCCCAGGATGTTGGTCTCCACGATCGCCTGGGCGTCGGCGGCATCCCAGCCGTCTGCCGCCATGTCCTCCGCCCGCGAGATGCCGGCGTTGGCGATCAGCACATTGAGGTCGGGAAAGCGCGCGCGAATTTCGGTCGCGAGGCGGGACAGCGCGGCCGGGTCATTGAGGTCGAGCGACATCCCGACCAGGCCGGGGCGACCGGCCGTGACTTCGTCCAGCAGGGCCTGCCGCCGCCCGGTGACGATGACGCGGTTGCCGCGCTGGTGCAGGGCCTCGGCCAGTGCCCGGCCGATGCCGCTGGTGCCGCCGGCGATCAGGATCGTGTTGCCGGTGATCTTCATGATTGCTGCCTTTCGTCATGAGAAAGGCGACGGCGGCCCCTGCCGCGAGCCATCCCGGGACGACAGCCGACGTCGCGGCGGGGACAGGCCCGGCCAGGATGGATGTGTCGAGCGGGCGAGCCGCAGAGCAGGAGAGTGAGGACATACCGTCGCGCCTTTTGCCTCGAGATCTCCCTGCTGGGACCTTCTCGACCAAGGACGCGTTGGATGACGGTAACGCCTACGGCAGCGCCATCGAGGCGGCTGCGGGCGGATGGTTAACGCCTGGGGAGCCCGACCGTCAAGCGGCCATGGCGTGTCGCCTCCCCCGCCTCCCCCTTCGTCATTGCGAGCGCAGCGAAGCAATCCATGGCGCCGCCTGACATGGATTGCTGCGTCGGCTGCGCCTCCTCGCAATGACGAAGAAGAGTGCGGGACAGGGGACAGTGCGGCGCTTGGTCCGCCGGCCTTTGCCTTGACAATTCCGGGGGGTCTGCGATCTGGTGGCCCGGTTCAGGGCCGCGCGACGGTTCAGCCGTCGCGCCGTCGTTTCCCGATCGGCCCTGGCCGATAGTAGACAGGCGATCATGACCGTGCCGGCCGACCGAGCCATTGCCGACTCTTCTCCGCCCGCCGGCGGTGCGCCCACTGCCGTGGAGGTGGCGGCGTCCAAGACCTCGCGCCAGGAGAACTTCCCCGTCGGGTCCTGGCTGCTGCCCAAGGCGCTGCGGCCGCATATCGCCGCCTTCTACCGCTTCGCCCGCACCGCCGACGACATCGGCGACGACCCCGACCTGGCACCGGCGGAGAAGCTGGCCCGGCTGGACGCGCTGGAGGCGGGGCTGACCGGGCCGGGGCCCGACTCCACCACCGCGATCCGCGCCTCGATCGCCGCGACCGGCGTCGGGCTGGTGGATTGCCGCGACATCCTCACCGCCTTCCGCCGCGATTCCGAGAATCGCAGCTGCGCCAGCTGGGACGACCTGATCGACTATTGCCGCTACTCCGCCAACCCGGTCGGGCGCTACCTGCTGCGGCTGCACGGCCAGGCGGAATCGACCTTCCCGGCCGGCGACGCGCTGTGCACCGTGCTGCAGATCCTGAACCACCTGCAGGATTGCGGCGACGACTGGCGCAAGCTGCGCCGCATCTATGTGCCGACCGACTGGATCGCGGCGGCCGGCGGCATCGACCGCTTCTTCACCGCCGACGAGGCCTCGGCCCGGCTGCGCCGTCCGGTGCTGGACCGCTGCCTCGACCTGGTCGACGCCATGCTCGACACCGCCACCACCCTGCCCGGCCAACTGACCTCGCGGCCGCTGGCGGCGGAGGTCAGCGTCATGCTGTGGCTGGCGCGCCGGCTGGCCGCCAGGCTGCGCGCCGGCGACCCGCTGCTGGGCCGGGTGGCGCTGGGCAAGAGCGACTTCGCCAGGGCGCTGCGCCCCGGCCTGTCGGTGATGGCCTTCGGCGCCAGGCCGCTGGACGATGCGACGCTGGTGCGGATGGCGGTCTTCCGCGCCAAATCCTCCTTCGCCGCCGGCATGCGCATCCTGCCGCCGGACGGCCGCCGCGCCATCTACGCCGTCTACGGCTTCTGCCGCCAGGTCGACGACATCGCCGATTCCACCGCGACGGTCGAGGAGAAGATCGCCGACCTCGCCGCCTGGCGCGAACGGCTGGACCGCATCTTCGCCGGCCGGGGCGAAGACCCGCTGGACCGCGAGATGATCTGGGCGATCCGGCGCTTCGACCTGCCGCGCGCCGAATTCGACGGCATGCTCGACGGCATGACCATCGACGCCGCGGCGGAGGTGCGGATCGCCGACCGCGCCGGGCTGGCGCATTACGCCCGCTGCGTCGCCGGCACCGTCGGCGTCCTGGCGGTCAAGATCTTCGGCTGCCCCGATGCGGCCAGCGAGGCCTTCGCCGTGGCCCAGGGCGAGGCGCTGCAGCTGACCAACATCCTGCGCGACGTCGACGAGGATGCCGGGCTGGGCCGGCTGTACCTGCCGGAGAGCTGGCTGCGCGAAGCCGGCATCTCGACCGACGCGCCGATCCCCACCATCGTCGCCGACCCACGGATCGCCCAGGTCTGCGCCCGGCTGGCGGCCGACATCGTGCCGCTCTACGCCGCCCTGCCCGGCCTGATGCCGCCGGGCACCGAGAAGCGGATGAAGGCGGCGCTGATCATGCAGCACAGCTATCGCCGCATCTTCGAGATGCTGCAGGCCCGCGGCTACACCGACCGCCGCGTCCGGCCGCGCCTGTCGAAGCGCGAGAAGCTCGGCATCCTGCTGTCGGCCCTGCTGAAGTGACGGCGCATGTGATCGGCGGCGGCCTCGCCGGGCTGGCCGCCGCGGTCGAGCTCGCCCGCACCGGCATCCCCGCCGTGGTGTACGAGGCCACGGCACGCCCCGGCGGCCGCTGCCGCGCCTTCCACGAGCCGGTGCTGGACCGCATCATCGACAACGGCAACCACTTGGTGCTGTCGGGCAACCGCAACGTGCGGCGCTATCTCGAGCTGATCGGCGCGGCCGACCGGCTGGCCGCCCCGGCCCGGCCGGGCTTCCGCTTCGTCGACCTGACCCGCGGCCGCGAGTTCACCCTGCGGCCCAACCGCGGGTCGCTGCCGTGGTGGATCCTGCGCGCCGGGCGCCGGGTGCCGGACACCCGGGCCGGCGACTATCTGGCGCTGCGCCGCCTGTCCAAGGCCGGGCCGGCCGACACCGTGGCCCAGGCCTTCCCGGCCGGCGAGCTGTATCGCTGCCTGATCGAGCCGCTGGCGGTCTCGGCCCTCAACACCCCCGCCGACGAGGCCTCGGCCCGCGGCCTGTGGGCGGTGGTGGAGCAGACCCTGGCCAAGGGCGGCGCCCAGACCATTCCGCTGATCGCCCGCAACGACCTGGCCGACACCTTCATCAACCCGGCGCTGGACTTCCTGCACCGCCGCCGCGTCACGGTGCGGACCGGGACCCGGATCAAGGCGCTGCATCTCGACGACGGCCGGGTCGAGGCGCTGGAGCTGGACCAGGGGCTGCTGCCGCTGGCGCCGGACGACCAGGTGGTGCTGGCGGTGCCGCCGGCGATCGCCGCCCGGCTGGTGCCGGGGTTGGTGGTGCCGGAGGCGGACGAGCCGATCGTCAACGGCCATTTCGCCATCCCGCTGCGGGACGAGCCGCACGACATCGCCGGCATCGTCGGCGGCACGGCGCATTGGGTGTTCCGCCGCCCCGGCATCGCCAGCACCACGGTCAGCGCCGCCCGCGACCTGGTGGACGCGCCGGCGGAGGCGATCGCGGCGCTTCTGTGGGCCGATGTGGTGCGGGCCTTCCCGGACCTGGCCGGCGACCTGCCGCTGTACCGAATCATCAAGGAGAAGCGGGCGACCATCCGCCAGACCCCGGCCGACGAGGCCCGGCGTCCGCCCTGCTCCACCGGCTTCGCCAATCTGTGGCTGGCGGGCGACTGGACCGCGACCGGCTTGCCGGCGACGATCGAAGGCAGCCTGCTGTCCGGCTTCCGCGCCGCCGAGCACATCCGCGGCCGCGGCACGGCCCGTGGCCGGAAGCGGTGATCGTTGGGTTCTGTTGCGGGTTTAATTTTTATTGTCATGCCACGGCTTGACCGTGGCATCCAGGGACGGCCAGAGCGGCTCTCGATGGCCCCTGGATTGCCCGGTCAAGCCGGGCAATGACAGTGATGGGGATGGTGGGCCGGCGCCCTACGCATCATGCCGAGGCCAGCATGTCCCGCACCAGCGGCGCCACCTTGCTGCCGAACAGCTCGATGCTGCGCATCAGCTTGGGGTGCGGCAGGGTGCCGGCGCTGTACTTCATCTGGAAGCGCGCGGCGCCCAGCGCCGTGACCGTGGCGACGATCTTGCGGGCGACCGTCTCCGGCGACCCGACATAGAGCGAGCCGTGCTCGGCCTCGCGCTCGAACTCGTCCTGCCCCATCGGCGGCCAGCCGCGCTCGCCGCCGATGCGGTCGCGCATACGCTTGTAGTCGGGGTACAACTCCTCGCGCGCCTGGGCGTCGGTGTCGGCGACATAGCCGGGCGAGTGGATGCCGATCGGCAGCACCGGCTTGCCCAGCTGCGCAAAGGCGCGGTGGTACAGGTCGACATAGGGCCGGAAGCGCTTGGGGTCGCCGCCGATGATGGCCAGCGCCAGCGGCAGCTCGTAGCGCGCGGCGCGGACCACCGATTCCGGGCTGCCGCCGACGCCGATCCAGGTCTTCAGCCGCCCGGTCTCGACCGGCGGAAACACGCTCTGGTTGCGCAGCGGCGGGCGGGTGGTGCCCTGCCAGGTCACCGGCTCCTGCCGCAGCAGCGCCGCGAACAGGTCCAGCTTCTCCTCGAACAGCGTCTCGTAGTCGCTCAGCGCGAAGCCGAACAGCGGGAAGGATTCGGTGAAGGAGCCGCGACCGAGGATGACCTCGGCCCGCCCGTTCGACGCGGCATCGAGGGTGGAGAAGCGTTGGAAGACGCGGATCGGGTCGTCGGAGCTGAGCACCGTGACCGCGGAGCCGAGATGGATCCGGCTGGTGCGGCCGGCGATCGCCGCCAGCAGCACCTCGGGCGCGGACACCGCGAAATCGGCGCGGTGATGCTCGCCGACGCCGAAATAGTCGATGCCGAGCTGGTCGGCCAGCACGCCTTCCTCGATGACGTCGCGCAGCACCTGCCCGTGCGGCAGCAAGGCGCCGTCCGCACCAGTGGTGACGTCGCCGAAAGTGTCCAGGCCGAGTTCGAGGGGCTGTGCCATCAGGGTCTCTAGGTCGCGGGAATCGTCACCGCAGAGATGGCCCCCGGGCGCGGCCGGTCAACGGCGCCCGCGGAAACAGACTGTCCTACGGATGGATCTTCTCGCCCGCGCGCTCCGTCGCAGCGCTCCCCAATTGTCATGCCACGGCTTGACCGTGGCATCCAGGGGCGGCCAGAGCAGCTCTCGGTGGCTCCTGGATTGCCCCGGTCGAGCCGGGCAATGATAGGAAGAGGAAGCCGCGACTACACCCGGAACTTGTAGGCCTTGCCCGGCTCGCGCTCGATGTCGGGCGGGAAGTTGGCCCGCTTCTCCGCAAAGTAGCGCTCGCGGTGGTCGCCATCGGCCAGGCGGTTGTAGGTCAGGTACAGGATGCGCCGCGCCTTGTCGGTCAGGTTCGGCTTCGAGGCGTGCGGGGCGTAGCTGTCGAAGAACAGCACGTCGCCCGGTTCGGTCGTCACCGGGTCCAGCGTGAAGCCCGCCATCTGGGCGTCGGTCAGCGGCTTCCACTCCTCGCCGATCATCCCCGTCAGGCGCGGCGTGTCCGCCATCTCCAGGCAGCCGTTCTCGACCGTGGCGCGGTCGACCGAGACCATCACGGTGAGGAAGATCGGGGCGTAGCGCGACCAGCCGGCCTGCTGGTCCTGGTGCGGCTCGAACCCGGCGCCGCCCGCCATCTTGAAGTTGATCTTCTCCTTGTACAGGCAGGAGGGACCTTCGAGCAGCTGCTCCACCGCCTGGAACAGCCGGCCGCCGCGGACCAGCCCGTCGAACTGCGGGTGGTAGGGGCAGAAGTTCTCGATCCGCTGCACCACGCGCTGGTTCGGGTCCAGCAGGCTGGGCTCGTAATAGACCATGTGCTTGCCCGGCTCTTCGGGCATGGCGCTGAGCTCGTCGGTCCAGCGGGTGATCGCCGCGGTCTCGGCCGCGTCGAAGAAGCCGCGGGCGGCGACCCAGCCGGTGCGCCCGTAGGCCGCAAGGTCTTCGGCGGAAAGCGGGCCGGCTGCGCCGGTGCGGCCGGGGGGCAGGGAATCGGGCATTCTCAACGCTCCAACTGCGGCAGGATCTCCTGTCGCGCGCGGGTGACATCCACGTCGAAGTCGATCTCGGTCCAGGGCAGGTCGCTGATGTCGGCGACGCCGAAACGGCCGGGCTCGGCCAGGATCAGGTCGCGGATCGCTTCCTCATACTCCACAGTGGTGATGCCCTGGCCGACATACCAGTCGGTGCGCTCACCGAGCGCACGCGCCATATCGGGCGAGAAGCGGAAAAAGCCGACCGATTCCCCGTGCCAGTCATGGGCGTGCTCGGGCTTCTTGCGGAAGTCGACGATGACGTCGCCGCGGAAGCAGATCTTCACCGGCTCGTCGCCCGGCTCGATCTCGCGGTCGACCAGCAGCGTGTTCTCCGGCGCCGCGGCCAGCAGCCGGCCGATCATGGCGGCGCCGTACAGCACGTCGCCATCCATCAGCACGACCGGGGCGCCGGACGACAACAGGTCGCGCTGGGCCCACAGCGAGACCAGGCTGCCCTCGCGGTAGCGCGGGTTCTCGACGAAGCGGATGCGGCTGGTGAGGCCGAGCCGCTCGATCTCATGCCGGATCGAGTCGCCCTCATGCCCGATGGTGATCGAGATGTCTTCGACCCCATTGGCGTGAAGCGCGGCGATATGCCGTTCCAGCAGCGATCGGCCGCCGAACTGAAGGAGGATTTTTGGGCCGTCCACGGCCGTTCCCAGGCGTCGCCCGACCCCGGCCGCGAGGATGATCGCGGCGGTCGAACGCCCATCGCTATATGACAAGACCGTGATGCTCCGGTTGCATTTTTCGGACGCAGGATGAAGATACAGGCCGATATGGCGGCCCGGCAAGGCGCTGGACGTCTGAGATTCCGCAACCCGGACATCCGGTTCAGGACTGAAGACGCGATGAAGGCTTTCGAAGAGACCGCCTCGGCGGGCCCGTCCAGCGGCGCTGCCGCCGAGCGGAATGGACGCCCGAAGACGGTGTTCGCGGCGCTGCGCGAGGAGATCGCCTCCCCGTCGCTGTCCTTCCTGATGGAGGCCCATAACGGCCTGTCGGCCAAGATCGTCGAGGAAGCCGGCTTCCGCGGCATCTGGGCGTCCGGCCTGACCGGATCGGCCAGCCTGGGGCTGCGCGACAGCAACGAGGCGTCCTGGACCCAGGTGCTGGACACCCTCGAATACATGGCGGATGCCACCAGCCTGCCGATCCTGGTCGACGGCGACACCGGCTACGGCAACTTCAACAATGTCCGCCGCCTGGTGCGCAAGCTGTGCGAGCGCGGCATCGCCGGGGTCTGCATCGAGGACAAGCTGTTCCCGAAGACCAACTCCTTCATCGGCGAAGCCCAGCCGCTGGCGGACATCGATGAGTTCTGCGGCCGCATCAAGGCCGGCAAGGACAGCCAGACCGACGACGACTTCATCCTGGTCGCCCGGGTCGAGGCCCTGATCTCCGGCCGCGGCATGGAAGAGGCGCTGCGCCGGGCCGAGGCCTATCACGCGGCCGGGGCCGATGCGATCCTGATCCATTCCAAGAAGTCGACCGCGACCGAGATCTTCGAGTTCACCGAGCGCTGGGCCAACCGGTCGCCGGTGGTGATCGTGCCGACCATGTACTACGCCACCTCGACCGACCTGTTCCGCCAGGCCGGCATCTCGACCATCATCTGGGCCAACCACCTGCTGCGGTCGTCGATGACCGCGATGCGCGAAACCGCCCGGCGGATCTTCGAGGACCAGTCGTTGCGCGAGGTCGAAGGCCGGGTGGCCAGCGTCCGCGACATCTTCGCCCTGGTCGGCAATGCCGAGCTGGAGGCGGCGGAGCGCCGCTACCTCCCCGGCAAGGCGGCGCCCAAGGCCGTGGTGCTGGCGGCGTCGCGCGGCGACCTCGGCGACCTCACCCGCGACCAGCCGAAATGCATGATCGACGTGCGCGGCCAGTCGCTGCTGCAGCGCCTGGTCTCGACGCTGGGCGACAGCGGCCTGCGCGACGTCACCGTGGTCCGCGGCTACCGCAAGGAGGCCGTGGCCGTCCCCGGCATCAAGACCGTCGACAACGACCGCTTCGCCGAGACCGGCGAGGTGTTCTCGCTGGCCCAGGCGCGCAAGGCGCTGGATGGCGAGGCGGTGGTCGCCTATGGCGACGTGCTGTTCCGCCGCTACATCCTGGACGGGCTGATGTCGAGCGAGGGCGATATCGTCGTCGCCGTCGACGGGTTGAGCCTGTCGGTCAAGGACCCGAAGAAGACCGTGCGCGACCTGGTGGCCGCCGACCGGCCCTATTCCGGCAGCTATCTCGACGACACGCCGGTGCATCTGAAGTCGATGTCCGAGTCGATCCCGTCGGCCGAGGTCAGCGGCGAATGGATCGGCCTGGCCCGGTTCAGCACCCAAGGCGCCGCCTGGCTGCGCGAGGAGATCGACCTGATCGAGGCCGAAGGGCTGCTGGAGACGGCGGATTTGCCGCTGCTGCTGACCCGCCTGGCGGCCAAGCATCCGGTGGTGGTGCAGTACTTCACCGCCCATTGGCTGGATGTCGACACGCTGAGCGACCTGGCCGACGCGCGCAACTTCACCTAGAGCCGGCCACCCCAACTATCAGCTTTTATTGTCATTGCCCGGCTCGACCGTGGCATGACAATAGAAGTCGAGGGCGCTTTCCAAGACCTGATATGGGTCCGAATGATACATAAGGTCGCGTGGTGGGCGTCGCCCACAACCCAGCCCGTACCGGAAATGCAAGCAGATGCGCTTCCATCCCGGGTCCTGGCGCTCTAGAACGTCGGCATGATCACCGCAGACGATTTCATCGCGGCGGCGAAGACGCGTGGCCACGACTTCTACACCGGCGTGCCGTGCAGCTTCCTGACCCCGCTGATCAACGGCGTGCTGTCGAGCCAAGCCCTGACCTATGTCGGTGCGGCCAGCGAGGGCGAGGCGGTGGCGATTGCCGCCGGCGCCTGGCTGGCCGGCCGCAACACCGTGGTCATGTGCCAGAACTCCGGCCTGGGCAACGCGGTCAACCCGCTGACCTCGCTGAACGCGCCGTTCCGCATCCCGACGCTGTTCGTCACCACCTGGCGCGGCCAGCCCGGCCAGCCGGACGAGCCGCAGCACGAGGTGATGGGCCGCATCACCCAGGACCTGCTGAGCCTGATGGAGATCCCGCAGGCGCCGTTCCCGGCCACGCCGGAGGCCCTGGGCCCGGCGCTGGACGAGGCCGTGGCGGAGATGGCCGGCGGCATCCCCTATGCCTTCGTGATGAAGAAGGGCGATGTGCGCGACGAGGACCTGCAGGCGCTGCCCCGCACCCTGCCGCGCCCCGGCCGCCGCGCCGACTGGCCGGAGGCCGGACCGCGCCCGACCCGCGCTGCGGTGCTGGAGCGCTTCCTGACCCTGACCGACGACCGTACCGCCGTGGTCGCCACCACCGGCAAGGCCGGCCGCGAGTTGTTCACCCTGGCCGACCGGAAGCAGCACATCTACCAGGTCGGGTCGATGGGCGGTGCCTCCGGCATGGCGCTGGGCGTGGCGCTGAACACCAAGGCACCGATGGTGGTGCTGGATGGCGACGGTGCCGCGCTGATGAAGCTGGGCACCTTCGCCACCATCGGCGCCCAGGCGCCTGACAATCTGATCCACATCCTGCTCGACAACGGCGTGCATGATTCGACTGGTGGCCAGGCCACCGTCTCCGCCTCGGTCGATTTCGCCGCCGTCGCGCTGGCTTGCGGCTATCAATTCGCCGCGTCCTGCAGCAGCCTGGACGGTTTCGAGGCGGCGTTCCGCGCCGCGTCCGAATCCCCGCGCCCCGCTCTGATCCATGTCCGCATCGCCCCGGGATCGATGGAGAAGCTTGGCCGCCCGACAGTCGGGCCGGTCGACGTCGCCCGGCGCTTTAAAGACTTCCTTGCCGGCATCCGCCCGGCCGCAGCGAGTGTCGGCGCCGCATCATGAAATGGCCCGCCTGCATCGGGATCGCCGTCGGCCTGACGGTCGCGGTCGTGCTGGTCTGGCTGACCGGCGCGGCGGAGATCTGGGCGGCGCTGGCCGGCGCCGGCTGGGGCATCCTGGCCGTCATCGCCCTGCACTTCCCGCAATTCCTGTTCTCGTCACTGGGTTGGCGGGTGCTGGTGCCGGAGCGGCCGGTGCCGCCCTTGACCTTCTTCATCCGGCTGCGCTGGATCCGCGAGGCGATCAATTCGCTGCTGCCGGTGGCGCAGATCGGCGGCGAGCTGATCACCGCCCGGCTGCTGGCCATGCGCGGCGTGCCGCTGAACCGGTCCGGCGCCGCCATCGTCGTCGACCTGACGACGCAGATGGCCAGCCAGGTGGTGTTCACCGTGTTCGGCCTGGTGCTGCTGTTCCTGGGCGCCCATGACGGGGCGATGACGCCCTGGATCATCGCCGGCGCCGGCGTCGGCCTCGTGCTGGTGGTACTGTTCGTCGGCGCCCAGCGCTTCGGCATGTTCAAGGTGCTGGAACGGGCCCTGATCCGCTTGGCCGACAAGTTCGGCTGGTCGTCGCTGGGCGAGGTCTCCGGCCTGCACGATTCGATCGTGTCGCTGTATGGCGACCATGCCCGCCGGGTCTGGACCTCGGGCGGCCACCACCTGGTGTCCTGGCTGCTGGGCTGCCTGGAGATCTGGGCGACGATGTGGGCGCTGGGTCTCGAGCCCAGCCTGCGCGAGGCGGTCATCATCGAGAGCCTGGCCCAGGCCGTCCGCGTCGCCGGGGTGCTGGTGCCGGGCGCGCTGGGGGTGCAGGAGGGCGGCTTCATCGTCATCTGCGGCCTGCTGGGCATCCCGCCGCACAGCGCCGTGGCCATGGCCCTGATCCGCCGCATCCGCGAGATCGCGCTGGGCGTCCCCGGCCTGGTCGCCTGGCAGATCATGGAAGGCAAGCACCTGGCCCGGCGCCGCGCCCGGGCCCGTGCGGCATCGGAGGCGTCGTCATGACGCGCAGCCCGGAAGACCCGATTCTGCTGACCCCGGGGCCGCTGACCACCGCGATCGAGACCCGCCGCGCCATGCTGCGCGACTGGGGCTCGCGCGACCGCGCCTTCATCGCCATGACCGCCGAGCTGCGGCAGCGGCTGCTGGACGTTGCCCATGGCGGGACCAGCCATGTCGCCATCCCGCTGCAGGGCAGCGGCACCTTCATCGTCGAGGCCGCGATCGCCACGCTGCTGCGGCCGGCGGACAAGCTGCTGGTGCTGGTCAACGGCGCCTATGGCGAGCGCATGGTCGAGATCGCGCGGCGCCTGGGCCGCTCGGTCGAGGCCCTGCGCTGGCCGGAGGACCGCCCGGTCGACCCGGCCAAGCTGGACCGGGCGCTGGCGGCGGATCCCAAGATCACCCATATCGCGCTGGTGCATTGCGAGACCACTTCGGGCCTGCTGAACCCGCTCGAGCCGGTGGCCGAGGTCGTCGCCGACCATGGCCGGGCGCTGATCCTGGACGCCATGAGCAGCTTCGGCGTCCTGCCGATCGACCTGTCGACGACGAAGGTCGCGGCGGTGCTGGCGTCGAGCAACAAGGGCCTGGAAGGCGTGCCCGGCCTGGGCTTCGCCCTGGTCGAGCGCGCCACCATCGTGGCGGCGAAGGGCAACAGCCCGTCGCTGAGCTTCGACCTGCACGACCAGTGGCGCGGCTTCGAGGGCAACGGCCAGTGGCGCTTCACCCCGCCGGTGCAGGTGGTGGCGGCGCTGGTCGAGGCACTGCGCCTGCTGGAGGCGGAGGGCGGCGCCCCCGCGCGGCTGCGGCGCTACCAGGACAATTTCGACACGCTGGCCGAGGGCATGGCGCGGCTGGGCTTCCACCTGTTCCTCGACCCGGAGGAGCAGGCGCCGATCATCGCCACCTTCCATCCGCTGGACGATCCGCACTTTGCCTTCGATCGCTTCTACACGGCGCTGGCGGCGCGCGGCTTCCTGATCTATCCAGGGAAGCTGACCAAGGCCGAGAGCTTCCGCATCGGCTGCATCGGCGCCCTGGGCCGCGCCGACTTCGAGGCCCTGCTGGTCGCCGTCGAAGAGGCATTGGGGGAGTTGCGCCGATGAAGGCCCTGCATGCTCTTGCCTTCGCCACCGCCGCCCTGCTGGTCCTGGGCAGCGGCGTGGTCGCCGCGGCAACGGTCGAGATCACCGTCACCAACATCCATGAGGCCAAGGGCACCATCCGGATGTCGCTGTGCCCGGAGGCGCTGTTCCTGAAGGACAACTGCCCCTACAGCGGCAGCGCCCCGGCGGTCGCCGGGCAGACCACCGTCGTGATCACCAACGTCCAGCCCGGGATCTACGCCGCCCAGGGCTACCAGGACGTCAACGACAACCACGAGATCGACCGCACCCTGCTGGGCGTTCCGGAAGAGGGCGTCGCCTTCTCGCGCAATCCGTCCTATCTGTTCTCGCCGCCGGACTTTAAGGACGCCTCGTTCACCGTCGGCCCCCGCGAAGCGCTGATCAGCGTCCGCCTGCGCTACTTCTGAGCCCCCGATGGCGCACCCGACTCCGGCGCGCCCTCCCGCGTCCGGCGCGACAGCAGGCCCAGCCCGGCCGCGATCGCCGGGGTGATCACCGCGGCCGCGATCAGCATCGGCCAGGTCAGGTCCACCCACACCAGCACCGGCACCACCGCCAGGGCATCGTCGGGGTCGAGCACCACGCCGCGACGGCGCATGGCGTAGCGCGACAGCTCGACCACCTTGATCACGTTGAGCTGCCAGAACAGCACCGCGATGCTGATCCCGGCCGCAAGCCCGAGCAGGATCGGCTCGACGCCGCCCCCGTCCCGCGCCAGCCCGATGCCGATGCCGATGAAGGCGATCGCCTCGGAGAAGCAGTCGGTGACCAGGTCGTAGCGGTGGCCGCCGGGGGTCATCCGGCCGGTCTGCCGGGCCAGTTCGCCATCGGCCCGATCGAACAGCATCGACACCAGGAAGAGCACCCCGCCGAGATCGACCCAGAGGCCGCCGCCCTGGGCGAAGGCGACCGCCGCGGCGATGCCCGTGACCAACCGCACCGTGGTCAGCTGGTTGGGGGTGACGCCGGTCGGCGCGATCCGCCGGACCAGGGGACGAACGATGCGATGGATCAGGGTGTCGTGGCTCATCCGGTTCCGCTACCTCCAAGCCCCCCTTTTGAGGGCCTTCCGCCTTCCAATTTGGGGGCCTCAATTGTCTCTAAACCATCCCTTGCGAATGATCCGCTATGATCTCAGCATGCCGCCGATGCTCCAGCCTCCGGTCTGCAACACACGTGCGGCGGGATTGCAATCCGTCGCCGGCCCGGCAAAATGCTATACAAAACCGGGCTGAAGTATCTTCGCCTGTCGAGGATGGTTTTCGTATGACCGCGTCTCTTCCGTCCCGGGCCTTCGGCCCGACCCTGACCCGGCGTGCCGCGCTGGGGGTCGTCGGCGGCATCGCGCTGGCCGGCCCGGCCGCCCGTGCCCTGCCCCCGGCAGCCCGCCCGGGATCGCTGCTGGACGAGTTGCACGACCGGGTGACGCCGTATCTGGAGCTGGGCCACGCCCACACCGGCGAGAGCTATGTCGGCCAGTTCTACGGCGCCGGCGGCTACGACGTCACCGAGCTGCAGAAGCTGGACTGGTTCCTGCGCGACTGGCGCCAGAAGCAGAGCGTGCAGATGGACCCCCGGCTGTTCTGGGCCCTGGCGGTGATCCGCACGGTGTGCCAGCGCGCCGGCTTCAGCGGCAAGGCGACGATCAATTCCGGCTACCGCACGCTGCAGACCAACTCCTCGCTCGAAGGCACCGCGCGGAATTCGCTGCACATGGCCGGCCGCGCCATCGACCTGACCTTCGAGAAGGTGCCGCCGAGCCAGCTGGTCGGCTGCGCCCTGGCGCTGCAGATCGGCGGCGTCGGGCAGTATCCCGGCTTCACCCATATCGATTCCGGCAACCTGCGCACCTGGGAAGGCTGACCGCCGCCCGCGGTCCCCAGGACGCGCGGCGCCCGGGCGCGGATGCCGGACCGGATTCCCAATCCCAGGGTCGACGCGGCGGCGGGATCGTTCTATCCATGAGCCAGGGATTCGTGACCTTTCCAAGCGCGCCCGCCAGAGGCGCACCGGACTCGCTGCTTCAAGGGGGAGCCCGCCGCCATGACATTCCACCTCGCCCGTGCCGCCGTTGTCGCCGCCACCCTAATCGTTGTGGGATGCGGTGAATCCTCGACCACGTCACTGCTGCGGATGGGCGACAACATCCGCACGGCCGGCGACCCCGACACCGCCATCACCCTGTACCAGAAGGCGGCGACGGAGGACCCCAGCAACCCGCAGCCGATGGTCAAGCTGGGCGACGCGCTGGTGCAGACCGGCGACCCGGCGCGGGCCGCGGGCTACTACAACGCCGCCCTGGCGATCGATTCCGACAATGTCGATGCGCTGCGCGGCCTGGGCAAGGTGCAACTGGCCCAGGGCAGGCCGCAAGAAGCCATCGCGGTGCTGGACCAGGCCCTGGCGAAGAAGCCGGACGACGTGCCAACGGTCCTGGCCAAGGGCACGGCCCTGGCCCTGCTGGGCCGGCCGAAGGAGGCGCAAGTGCTGTATCAGCGGGCGCTGACCAAGGCGCCGAGCAATGTCAGCCTGAAGACCAACCTCGCCTTGTCCTACGCCCTGGCCGGCGAGACCGGCGAGGCGGTGCGGGTGATGCGCGAGGCGGCGGCGGCGGCCGACGCCACCACGGTGCAGCAGCGCAACCTGGCCCTGGTCCTGGCCCTGGACGGCAAGACCCAGGATGCCCGCAGCGTCGCGGCCGCGGCCCTGCCGGCGAAGGAGGCGCGTAGCCTGCTGAACGCCGCGCGCCGGATCCGCGGAATCAAGGACCCGGCGCGCCGGGCCCAGGCGATCGGTACCATCGGATAGGTCCGGACGCCCGCCGGGGCGTGGCCGGCCGGGCGGATCAGGGAGACGTGGTGCCGCCGGTGGTGGCCCCGCTGCCGGCCCCGGTCGTGTCGCTGGGCGGCAGCACCGCCCCCGCTTGGCTGCCGGCGTCGTCCGGGCTGGACAGCCCGTTGGCCTCGCCGGCGCCCGGCAGTTGCAGGTAGCGTTCGGCCGCGCGCACCGAGGGGTTGGCGAAGGCCGGCCCGGTCGGCCGCCCGCGGAACAGGTCGCCCTTGCGCTCGACCTGCAGCGCCATGTTGATGTCGCTGGAGCAGCCCAGCGGCAGGTCCTCCGGCAGCGATCCGTCCGGGTTCAGGCAGCGCTTGGGCCACAGCACCCCCTGCCCCGCCGCGGCCACCTGCACCTCGTCGCCGACGCCGGGGTCGTCGACCAGCGCGACGTTGTAGCGCCCCGCGCCGCGCAGCACCGCCGACACCGCCTGCTGCCGCGCCGCGGCCCGCGGCCCGCCGGCCGCCACCGTGACTGTCGCCCCGGGGCTGAGCCCGGCGCCGCGGATGAAGTCGACCAGGCGCGTGCGCTCGGTTGCGCTCAGGCTCGACGCCTGTGGCGCGAACAGCACCGGATGCGCCACCGGGGTCGACAGGGTGGTGTAGCCGTCCTCCGGCCAGTCCGGAATCTTGTGGTCGCAGGCCGCCAGGAAACCGGCCAGGACCAGGGCCGCCACATGGTGCGGTCGGAGCGGGAACGTCATCGCGAGTCCTATTCGAGCACGAAGCCGGCGCTGCCGCCGGTCATGGAGGGGGACGAGCGCGCGCGCCGCACCGTCGGCTCGGTGCGCTGGGCCGGCAAGGCGAGCGCCTTCGGCGTGTCGGTCGGCTTCATCAGGAACGGGGTGATCAGGATCACCAGCTCGGTCTCGTTGCGCTTGTACCGGCTCGACTGGAACAGCTTGCCGATGATCGGGATGTCGCCGAGCACCGGGATCTGGTCGGCCACGTTCGACATGTTGCGCTGGAACATCCCGGCCAGGGCGAAGGTCTGGCCCGAGCCCAGCTCGATCGTGGTCTCGGCCCGGCGAACGATCAGCGACGGCACCGAAAAGCCGCCGCTCTCCACCCGGGCGTCGTCGCTGAGCTCGCTGACCTCGGGCTTCACCCGCATCGCGATGCGCTCGCCCGGCAGCACGGTCGGGGTGAAGGACAGCGACACGCCGAACTGCTTGTACTGGATGGTCACCGTCTCGTTGCCCTGCGGCACCGGGATCGGGAATTCGCCGCCGGCCAGGAAGTTCGCGGTCTCGCCGCTGACCGCGGTCAGGGTCGGCTCGGCCAGGATGTTGACCACGCCTTCGCGCTGCAGCGCGTCGATCACGGCGTCCACGTTGTAGCCGCCGCTGTGGTACCCCGCGGTGGCGGTGCCGACCCCGCCGACCCCGGGGAAGCCGCCGCTGACCAGGCCGATGTTGAACTTGCCGATGTCGAACATCGACTGCCAGTTGACGCCGAGATTCTGCACCGCGTTGCGTTGGACCTCGGCGAAGCGGACGCGGATGCCGACCTGCTGCGACCCCTGCACCGTGTTGAGGTTCATCGCGCCGCCGGCGTTGCTGCCGAGTTGCTGGGCCAGGGCGTCGAGCTTCATCGCGCTGCCGAGATCCGGCGCCGTGCCTGACGTCACCGGCCGGTCCTGGATGTAGCCCAGCTGGCCGGAGCCGGCGGGCGCCACCCGTGCCGCCTCGCGCTGGGCCGCCATCTCGTCCTGGCTGACCCGGACATTGGCCGCCGCCACCACCTGGTCGGCGCCGCTGAGGGCGAACAGGTTGGTGGTGCCGGTGGACACGCCGTAGATGTAGGCCGACCGGGCCGACACCATCTCGACGTCGAGCACGTTGGGGTTGGCCACCAGCACGGTCTGCACCGGCTGCGAGAAGGTCAGCAGGTTGCCCTGCCCGACCTTCATCTCCAGCATCGACCGGCTGGGCGTCACCACCGGCGAGACCGTCATCGCCCGCGGCGGCGCCGGCGACACCGTCATGCCCGAGGTTCCAGGCGCCGGGGTTCCGGGGACGGTGGGCAGCGGCTCGCCCGGCACGGCCTGCGGCACCGCAGACGGCGGCGGTTCCGGCGGCGCGGTGACGATCTTCGGCGCGGTGGCGGGAGCCCGCATCGCGGTGACGTCCTCACCCGGCATGCCGGGCGCGGCCTGGGCCGACATGGTCGGCGACACCGGCTGGGCCGGCGCCGGCTGGACCGTCATGCCGGGCGTTTCGGTCTGGGCCCAGGCGTCGTTGACCGTGACGCCCGTGACCGTGGCGGCCGCAAGCGCGATCAGCAGGCCGGTCGGAAGCAGGGCGCGGCGCAATCGACCCAGGGATCGTGATCCGTCCATATCCCCCCTCATTCCGCGGCCGCCCGGTCGAGCCCGGCCTCCGCGTCCGTGCGGCCGCGCCGACCGGTCAGGCGGACCACCGCCACCGGCTGCACCGTGTAGTCCGGCGCGATCTCGGCATAGGACAGGACCGCCGCGTCGATCTGGTTGCGGGCCAGGGTCTGGCGCAGGAAGCGGCGGGTGTCGAGCGCGGTCAGGATCGCCGGCGGCCGGCCGGCGGCCCCGACCCGGGCGAGGTGGCCGCGGATGGTGTCGACCAGCTCCTCGGCCTGGCCTTCCGGCAGGGCGAGATAGGCGCCGACCGAGGTCTGCCGGATCGACTGGCGGACCAGGTCCTCGGCGCCGCGGTCGAGGATCAGCGCGTGGATCACCTTCCGTTCGTCGGCATGGGCGTGGCAGATCTGCCGCTTCAGCCCACCGCGGACATATTCGGTCAGCAGGATCACGTCCTGCTCCTTCGGTCCCCACTCGGCCAGCGTCTCCAGCACCAGCCGGTGGTTGCGCAGCGACACGCCCTCCTCCAGCAGCCGGCGGAAGACGTCGGCGACCTGGTTGATCGACAGGTTGCGCTGGGCCTCACGCACCAGGTCGCCGCGCGTCGCCTCGATGCCCCTGAGGAAGGCCTGGGTCTCCTGGATGCCGAGGAAATGCGGGGCGTAGCGGCGCAGCGCCCGGGTCAGCGCCTCGGCCACGATCTCCTCCGCCGTGGCATGGCCGACCCCGGCCTCGGCCAGCGCCGCCTCGTGCCGGGCGTCGATCCAGTGCGCCGGCGCGCCGCCCTCGCCGTCGTCGGACTCCGCTTCGAGATCCAGCAGGTCGAGATGCATCGGATCGTCGCGCAGCAGCAGCCGGCCCGGGCGGGCCGCCCCGGCGTCGACCGGCACCCCGTCGAGGTCGATCCGGAAGCGGTCCGGCGCCAGCGCCCCGTCCGGCACCACCCGGGCGACCGGGAAGGGCACGCCGAGCGCCAGCTCCAGCCCCGTCGCCGCGTCCTGCGCCAGGCGCTCCGCCGCGGGCTGGCCCAGCCCCGCCGCCAGGTCGGCGCCGAGATGCAGGGTCACGGTGTCGTCCGCCACGGTCTCCGCCGCGACCCGCCGCTCCTCGTCGCCGGCCGCCACCGCGGCCGAAGCCGCCTGGCGGCGCCGGCGCAGCAGCACGCCGCCGGCCATCACCGCGGCGATGGCCAGGAAGATCGCGGTCGGGAAGCCGGGGATGAAGCCGAGCAGCGCCACCACCCCGGCGGCCATCAGCAGCGCGGTGGGGTTGGCGCCCATCTGGCGGGTGATGTCGGCGCCGAGATTGCCGCTTTCGGCGGTGGTCACCCGGGTGACGACGGTGCCGGCGGTGATGGCAACGAACAGGGCCGGGATCTGCGCCACCAGCCCGTCGCCGATGGTCAGCAGCGAATAGACGTGCAGCGCCTGGCCCAGCGACATGCCGTGCGACAGCATGCCGATGGCGAGGCCGCCGATCAGGTTGACGGCGACGATCACCAGTCCGGCGATGGCGTCGCCCTTCACGAACTTCATGGCGCCGTCCATGGCGCCGTAGAGCTGGCTTTCCTTCTCCAGCGTCTGCCGCCGGCGCGTCGCCTCGGCCAGGTCGATGTCGCCGGCGCGCAGCTCGCCGTCGATGCTCATCTGCTTGCCGGGCAGCGCGTCGAGGGTGAAGCGCGCCGCGACCTCGGCCACCCGCTCGGCGCCCTTCACCACCACCACGAACTGGACCACGGTGATGATCAGGAAGATCACCAGCCCGACCGCCAGGCTGCCGCCGATGACGAATTCGCCGAAGGTCTGGATGATCGAGCCGGCGTCGGCCTGCAGCAGCACCAGCCGGGTGACGCCGATCGACAGCGCCAGGCGGAACACCGTGGCGATCAGGATCACCGAGGGCAGCACAGACAGTTCGAGCGGGCTGCGCAGATAGACCGACACCATCAGCAGCAGGACCGCGAAGGTCATGTTGCAGGCGATCAGCACGTCCACCACCACGGTCGGCAGCGGCAGGATCATCAGGAAGATGGTCGCGACCAGCAGCGCGACGATCATCAGGTCCTGCCGGCCGGTGGCGGCGGTCAGGGCGGATTGCAGCCGCGCGGTCATGCCGCCACCCGCCGGTCCGGCGCGTCGAGATAGTCGCGGAAGGCGCGCCGCGCGGCCTCGATTTCGCCCAGCTGGTGCAGGGCGCGGCTGCGCAGCAGGTGCCGCGCCGCGACCGGCGCCTCTTCCTGGTCGAGCCGGTCGAGGACGGCGATGGCGCGGTCCGGCCGGCCGACCGCAAGCGAGGCCACGGCCACCGCCCGCAGCGCCGCCGGGTCGGGCCGGTCGTCGCGTGAGGCCAGCAGCAGCGCCAGGGCCAGCGCCCGCCGATTCTGGCCGTGCCGGAGATAGTCGAAGACGAGCCGGTGCAGGGCGTCGCGCTGGGCGGGCGTCATCCGTGTCACCCGCCGATCAGGTCGTTGAGGCGGACCCGCAGCAGGTCGTGCTTGCGCAGTTCCTGCAGCAGCACGGCGCTGCCCCAGCGCGCCAGCCGGTCGTCCGGCGCCTCGGCCTGCAGCAGGTCGATGATCCCGGCCAGGGTCTCGGCCTGGCCGAACGGGTTGGTCGAGATCTCGCCGCCATCGGCCGGGCGGATGTAGTCCAGCACCTCCTCGCGCAGCCGCGAGGTGCGGCCGCGACGCGACCGGGCGGCCCCGGCCCGGCGAGGTGCCGCGGTGCCAACCGGCCCGGCCGGCCGGGCGGTGGCGGCGCCTTCGGACGGGTCGCCCGCCCGGATCCCGTCGAGGGGTTCGGTGCGTGCCCGGATCGTCGTCATCTCGCTTCCCCCATTGCCCCGGCCGGCCCGCTAAGGCTTGGCGGGGTCGGTCAGGGCCATCACGAAGCTCTGACCGGTTCGGCTGCGCAGGGTCACGGCATCGGCGCGGATCGTGGCCACGGACCAGCCGCCGCCGAGGTCCGCGCCTTCGAAGTACTTCGAGCCGGTGTGGGTGATGAGATAGGGGTTGGCGCCGGTCCAGACCGCCTGGATCACGATCTCGGGCGCGCCGCTCGACTGCCCGGTCGCCACCTCGGACGCCAGCTGGGCAGAGGCCGCGAAGGTGCGGTCGAACCAGGCCTGGATCTCGCGCCACTGCACCATGTCCGCCGCCGAGAGGCGGCCGGAGGCGACGATGCGGCTGTCATTCACCGCCAGGGTGAGGCCGGCGAGATGGGCCGAATCGATCCGCTCCTGCAGCGCCTCCGCCGGCGTCTGCTGCCGCGGCACGACCGGGGTCAGGGCGGCCGTCTGGATCACCCGCTTCTCGGCACTGGCCGCATCCGCGGCCGGCGCCACGGCGCGGTCGTCGCCATCGGTGCGGGAGCTGCCGGAGGACAGCGCGATGCCGGACAGGCCGCCCAGCGCCACCATCAGCGCCGCGACGGCGGCGATGGCGTGCAGGCGCGGCACCCGGCCGCCGACCTCGACCGGGCTGCGCAGCACGATGCGGGACGACCCCAGGGTCAGCTCGGCCGGCAGGGCCAGGCTCAGCGCCGACCCCGGCTCCACCGCCTCGGCCCGTCCCGGCACCGAGACGGGACCGGCCAGCGGTTCGATCCGAACGCGCCGTCGGTCGATATCGATCAGGGTGTGGACCGGCGCCAGCGCCTCATCGGCGAGAACGATGTCCGAATCGAGCCCGCGACCGACCCGATAGGTCGCGAGTCCCAGCTTCTGGGCCGTGCCGGCGTTGGGGCCTTCGACCACGAACAGGGTGACCGAGGGCGGCGGGCGCCGGAACCCCAGGGAGGTAGCCGCTTCGGACAAGGCGGTCCCGAGTTTCGAGGGCATCGCACACCTCACGGACATCCCGACCATCAGCGAAGTCGAGCGCGACTGCATTGCAGCCGCGCTCGAAAAAAGACGACAGAAGTTCCTGACGAACGATCAGAAGAGCGCGGGTCAGCCCTGGCCCGCGGCCTTCAGCGCCGTCTGGGAGCCCTTCTCGTTGTCCGAGAGGGTCTGCTGCAGCTGCGCGTTCCTGAGAGTGCTCTCCCAGTTCTTCTTCGACATGTCGTTGGTGAGCTTCTCGTAGTCGGCGGCCGTACCGGTTCCGCTCGGCGCTGGGACGTTGGACATGCTGTTCTCCTTCGAGTGGCGACGCGGCAAATTCCAAACCAGGGGCCGTCAGACGGCCGTGAAGATGCCTGCAGGATTGTCGACCCATCGGCTTTCTAACAGGAGCCGGACGCTTCGATATCCCGCAGCGATCTCAACACGACGAACCAGCATTACCCCCAGGCTCTCGACACATTCAGCCAAGAGCCTGATAAAATATGTAGCAAAACCTGGACAGGTCAACCCAATTTAGACCAGCAACGCCTCATGTCTCGTCATGCAAACGCATGCCGAAAACTTTAACAAAAAAGTCTGGAACCGAATCGGCTGTTCAGCCGTTTGGGCACGACGCGCTTGGTCTGGACTGCTGTGATCGCCGTCTTGATTGGGTTTTGCGCCCGCGGCGGCAGCGGTCTATATAAGCTGGACGCGGACTTGGCGATTGGGGGATCGACAGGAAGTCTTGATGCAGGCGGCAAAACCTATTGCGACCCGCGTCTCGGCGCTGATCACCGGCTTTTCGCCGCGCTGGGGCCGTGCGGCCGTCGCGCTGTCCATCCTGGGAATGGCGACCGCGCTGGGCCCGGCGACCGGGCTGGCGCAGCAGGCGCCGGCCGGGCCGGCAGCGATCCCCGCC
This sequence comes from Inquilinus ginsengisoli, assembly GCF_031453975.1. Lineage (NCBI taxonomy): Bacteria > Pseudomonadati > Pseudomonadota > Alphaproteobacteria > Rhodospirillales > Rhodospirillaceae > Inquilinus > Inquilinus ginsengisoli. The sequence continues at coordinate 194,330 of NZ_JAVDPW010000011.1, read as the reverse complement.
CCTGCCTCGACCGCCCCCGCCGCGGTGTCCGGCCGGGGCACCATGCCGTGGCCCGACCGCCCCTACCCCTACGTGATCCTGGACCAGGACATCCGCGATGTGCTGGCCGCCTTCGGCAGCAATCTCGACGTCCCGGTCAAGGTCAGCGACAAGGTCACGGGCCGCGTCCGGGGCCGGCTGCCGCAGCTGACGCCGCAGCAGCTGCTGGACCACCTCGCCGCCAGCTACGGCCTGCAATGGTACTATGACGGCCAGGTGCTCTACGTCACCACGGTCGAGGAGGCGGCGTCGGAGATGGTGCCACTGGGCGCGATCGGGTTCGAGGACCTGCAGGCGTCGCTGGCCAGCCTGCACCTGGACGACCCCCGCTTCCCGTTGCGGCCGCTGCTGCGCGCCAATGTGGCGCTGGTCTCCGGCCCGCCCCGCTACGTCGCCCTGGTCAAGGAGACGATGCAGGCGCTGCAGCAGGCCTACCAGTTCCAGACCACGATCGTGCGCGGCCGAATCGGGAAACCCGGATCGTGACCGCGCCGCAGCCCCACCCGACCCACGCAAGAAGCCGAGGCTGACCCATGGTTGTCATCTCGCCCGCCGTCCTCCACGCGCCGATGCCGATCGAGCCCAAGGCCGCGATCCAGCCGGTCGCGCTGCCGCTGGACCCGAAGGCGGCGAACGTCTTCGACTACGCCCTGCCGCTGCAGCCCAGCCAGAAGTCGATCGCGGATTACGCGCCCAGCCTCAAGGCCAAGCTGCTGGCCAATCCCGGGGCGATGGGCGACCGGATGCTGCAGTCGATCGAGTCCTTCCACAAGGACACGCTCGCCATGCGCGCCTCGACCACGCCCCAGCCGCCCGCGGCCTCGACTCCCGGCCCCGCGACGGCGTCGGGCCCGGCGGCGCAGCATCCGGGCAAGGAGAGCCCCGAGGCCAGCCACTGGAAGGACATCAGCGCCCTGATGGAGAAGACCGCGCAGTTCAACGGGCAGATGATCCGGTCCGCCCTGATGACCACGGTCGTCCAGAAGGGCACCAGCGGCTTCACCGACCTGCTGAAGGCCTGAACCACCTTGCGCAACCGAGCCGACCGCGGCACTCCGCCGAACCGCTCCGCCTGGGCGAAGCCGCTTCGCGGGCTGGCGCTTGCCGGGCTGCTGCTGCTCGCCGCCTGCAAGGTCGACCTCTACAGCGGACTGGAGGAGCGCGAAGCCAACGAGATGGTCGCGATCCTGCTGCACCAGGGCATCCCGGCCGAACGCACGGCGACCAAGGATCGCGGCCTGGTGGTGTCGGTCGAGGAGGACCGCTTCGCCGATGCGGTCGACCTGCTGCGCCGCAACGGCTACCCCCGCGAGCACTATGATTCGATCCCGACGATCTTCAAGGGCGACGGGCTGGTGTCGTCACCGGTCGAGGAGCAGGCGCGGCTGATCTATGCGCTGAGCCAGGAGCTGTCGCGCACCATCTCGCAGATCGACGGGGTCTATTCCGCCCGCGTCCATGTCGTGCTGCCGGATGCCGAGGGGCTGAAGGCGTCGGCGACGCCGTCCTCCGCCTCGGTCGTCATCCGCCATCACGCCGACATCGACCTGACCAAGCTGACGCCCGAGATCAAGATGCTGGTGGCCAACGGCATCAAGGGCCTGCTGTACGAGAACGTCTCGGTGGTGTTCCTGCCGACCGCCGTCGGCGCCACGACGCCGCCGATCCAGGATCCGCTGACCAACATCGCCGGCGTCTGGGTGCACCAGTCCAGCGCCCCCTGGCTGGAGGGGCTGCTGACGGTGCTGGGCCTCGCTTTGGCGGCCGCGGCCGCCGCCGTCGGCTGGATGCTGTGGCGCCGGCGCGGCGCAGCCCCGCAGGCGGCGGAATGACCTCGGGCGTGGCGGCCGGGAGCCGGGCGGCCGAGGACCGGCTGGCGCCGCGCCGCTTCGACCAGGCGGTGGCGCTGCACGCCCATCCGGCGCAGCTGGGCCGGATCTTTCCCGGCCTGCCGGACGCCGCCGCCCGGCTGCTGCTCGACACCCCGCGGATCCGGCCGCGCCTGTCGGCCCTGCTGCGGCAGCGCCTGTCCCTGATGCCCTGCGACGCGGCGGCTTGGCAGGGCGACACCGCCCGCATCGCCCAGCTGGCGCCGGCCGAGCTGGATCGCGCCGTTCTGCATGCCGGTGCCGCGGCCCTGGCCGCCCGGCTGCGCACCGTGGTGCTGGGCGCCGAGATCCGCCGCGTCACCACCCGGATCGGCGCCGAGGCCTACAGCTTCGGCCTCGGCCACAAAGGTACGGTGCCGGCGATCGACGGCATGGACGAGACGCCGATCGAGGATGCCGTGGAACGGGCCGGCCTGCTGTGCCTCGCCGCCTGGTGCGCCACGGCCGGCGCCGCCGTGGGCGAACGGCTGCGGCTGCGGCTGGCGCCGGAGCGCTGGCCCGCAGCCCCCCTCCCCGTCCCCCAGCAGGCGGCCGCCGCCGCGCTGTTCGCGACCGCCGCACGGTTCGCAACCGCCGCGCGGGCGGTGGCGCCCCATGGCTGAGACGACCCCGCCCGGACCCGCCTTCCGCGCCGGCCGCCCGGTCCTGAAGGCCGCGTCGCTCAGGCAATGGCACGACGCGACGCGCTTCCTGGCCGAGGCCGAGGCCCATGCCGCGCGGCTGCGCGCCGAGGCCGACGCCGCCTTCGCCGACGGCAAGGCCCGCGGCCATGCCGAGGGGCTGGCCGCGGGGCAGCAGGAGGCGGCGACGCTGCTGACCGCCACCGGCGTGCAGATCGACCGCTACTTCGCCGGGCTGGACCAGACCCTGGCCGACCTGGTGCAGCAGACCATCGAGCGCATCCTGGGCGGGTTCGACCGGCGCGAGCTGGTGCTGCAGGCGGTCGCCCACGGCCTGCGCCAGGCCCGGCTGGACCATGCGGCGACGCTGCGGGTGGCGCCGGAGCTGGTGGCCGCGCTGCGCGACCGGCTGGCCGACCCGGGCCAGGAGCTGGGCGACATCGCCCGCCGCGTCACCGTCGAATCCGATCCCGGCCTGGCCGGCGACACCTGCGTGATGGTGACCAGATACGGCCATGTCGAGCTGGGCATCGACGCCCAGCTGCGGGCGCTGCGCGACGGGCTGCGCCGCGCCGGGCCGGGCGAGGCCGCGCCATGACCCAGCCGCCACCGGTCATCCCCCTGAAGCCCCGCGCCGACCCGCTGCAGGCGCTGCGGCGGCGCCTGGAGGAGGCCGACCCGCGCCCGGTCAAGGGCCGCGTGGTCAAGGCGATCGGCGTCACCGTCCATGCCGAGATCAACGACGCCCGGCTGGGCGAAATCTGCGAGCTGCGCGACCCGCAGACCGGGCACGTCATCCTGGCCGAGGTGGTCGGGCTGGTCGACGGCGCCGCGGTGCTGACCCCGATCGGCAGCCTGCAGGGCCTGTCGACCCGGACCGAGGCGATCCCGACCGGCCGATCGCTGCGGCTGGGCGTCGGCCCCGGCCTGCTGGGGCGGGTGCTGGACAGCCTGGGCCGGCCGCTCGACACCGCCGAGCGCGGCCCGCTGGACACCGACGCCACCTATCCGCTGCACGCCGAGGCGCCGCCGGCGCTGCTGCGCCCGCTGATCACCCGGCCGATGCCGCTGGGCATCCGCGCCATCGACGGGCTGCTGACCTGCGGCGAGGGCCAGCGCATCGGCATCTACGGGTCGCCCGGCACCGGCAAATCCTCGCTGCTGGCCCAGATCGTCAAGGGCGCCGACGCCGATGCCATCGTCATCGGGCTGATCGGGGAGCGCGGCCGCGAGGTGCGCGAATTCATCGACCGCCATCTCGGGCCCGAGGCGCTGCGGCGGGCGGTGATCGTCACCGCCACCTCGGACCGGCCGGCGATCGAGCGGGTCAAGGCCGCCTTCGTCGCCACCGCCATCGCCGAATACTTCCGCGACCAGGGGATGCGCGTCGCCCTGCTGATGGACAGCATCACCCGCTTCGCCCGCGCGGTGCGTGAGATCGGGCTGGCGGCGGGCGAGCCGCCGACCCGCCGCGGCTTCCCGCCCTCCTTCTTCGCCATGCTGCCGCGGCTGCTGGAACGCGCCGGGCCGGCGGCCAAGGGGTCGATCACCGGCTTCTACACCGTGCTGGTCGAAGGCGACGCCGCCACCGACCCGATCGCCGACGAGACCCGCGGCCTGCTGGACGGCCATGTCGTGCTGTCCAAGGCCCTGGCCAGCGCCGGCCATTTCCCGGCGATCGACGTGCTGGACAGCCGCAGCCGGGTGATGGACGCGGTGATCGACGCCCCCCATCGCCGCGCCGCGGTGCAGGTCCGCCGGCTGATGGCCAAGCATGCCGACATCGAGCTGCTGCTGCAGGTCGGCGAATACCGGGCCGGCAGCGACACGCTGGCCGACGAGGCGGTGGCCAAGATCGGCGACATCCGGCGCTTCCTGCAGCAGGATTTCGACGAGGCCACGCCCTATGGCCAGACCCGCGAACAGCTGGAGCGGCTGGCCCGATGAAGCCCGATCCCCTCGACCGGCTGCGGCGGCTGCGCCACGACCGCGAACGGCTGGCGATCGAGGCGCTGGGCCGCGAGCGCGCCGAGCTGGCCGCCGCCGAGGCCCGCGAGCGCCAGGCCGAGGCCGACCGCGCCGCCTATGAGCGCGACCGCGCCGAGCAGGAGGCCCGGCTCTACTCCGCCGCGCTGGAGCAGCCGATGCGGGCCGATGCGCTGGAGCGGCTGGGCGACCGGGTGTCCGGCCTGGCCGCGGGATCGCGGCGCCAGGCGGCGACGGTGCGGGAGCGCCAGGGCGAAACCGCCCGGGCCGAGGCCGACACCGCGGCGGCGCGCCAGGGCTGGCGGGGCCGGCGCCGGGACGCCGACCGGCTGGACCAGCTGGCCGACCGTCAGGGCGCCGCCCGGCGCAAGGCCACCGAGATCCGCGACGACCTCGCGGTCGAGGACGAGGCGAGCATGGCACCGCGGGGAGGCCGGACATGACCGCCGCCACGCCGCCGGCGCAGATTCGCGAGGCCGACGCTCTGACGTCGCCGCCGGCTGCCGCCGGCATCGCCTATACCCCGCCCCGGCTGACCAGCGCGCAGGCCGGCGACGCCAACGCCGCGGCCCGGCGCTGCCGGCCGTTCGAGATCAAGATCGGCGGGCAGGAGATCGCGGCCCCGCTGCACGTCACCCCGACCCTCGGGCTGCCGCAGGATGCGACGGCGGCGGCGATCACCTGCCGGCTCGGCACCGGCCGCGTGGTGATCCTGGCGCCCGGAATGCTGGTCGATGCGCTGCTGACCGAGGCGGCCGGCCTGCCGGCGCGCGACCTGGAGCCCGATCTGGCGGCCCTGCTGCTGGAGGCCCTGCTGGCCGGGCTGCTGCCGGCGCTGGAAACCGCCGGCGGCGTCCCGATCGCGATCGAGGCGGTCGGCTGGGCCCCGGCCGAAGCTCCGCCGGCGGCCTTCCACTGCAGCGTCGGGCTCCGCCACGGCTTTTCCGAAGCGGCGCTGCACGTCGCCGCGGATGCCGCCGCTTGGCCGCCCCTGCGCCGCCTGATCGACGCCGCGCCGAAGCAGGACGCGCCGCTGGCCGGCCTGCCGGTGCCGCTGGCGGTCCGCATCGGCGCCGTGCGCCTGGCCCTGGCCGATCTAAGGGGCCTCGAGCCGGGCGACGTGGTGTTCCCCGACGTCGCCTGCCGCGCCGGCGAGGCCCTGGTGGTGTTCGGCGACAGCTGGGCCCACACCGCCAAGCGCGACCGGGCGTCGATCGTGATCACGACGCCGCGGCAGCGCCTGGACCTGCAGGATGGAGGACAATGGATGGCGGATCCCGACAGCGGCGCCGAGGCGCCGTCGGCGGAGCGGCTGGACGATCTGCCGGTGACGCTGGTGTTCGAGCTGGGCCGCAGCGAATTGCCGCTCGCGGCGGTGCAGGGGCTGGCGCCAGGCGCGGTGCTGGACCTCGGCCGCGATCCCGGCGAGGCCGTGGACATCGTCGCCAACGGGCGCCGCATCGGCCGCGGCGAGATCGTGCGGATCGAGGACGCCCTGGGCGTGCGGGTGGTGCGGCTGTTCGGCGATGACTGAGGCGCAGCCCGACATCCTGCCGCTGCTCGGCATCGTCGCCATCGTCGGGCTGATGCCGTTCCTGATGGTCACCCTGACCGCCTTCCTGAAGATCTCGGTGGTCATGGTGCTGCTGCGCAACGCGCTCGGCATCCAGCAGACGCCGCCGAACATGGTGCTGTACGGCATCGCCCTGATGCTGACCGTCTACATCACCGGCCCGGTGTTCTCCGAGATCTACGCCCGGGTCAGCGACCCGTCGCTCAGCCTGCGCAGCGTCACCGACTGGCAGGCGGCGCTGCAATCCGCGGCGGAGCCGGTGCGCGCCTATCTGCTGCGCTTCACCGACCCGGCCGAGCGCGACTTCCTGCTGTCGGCCACCGCTAAGGTGTGGCCGGCCGAGGCCAGCGCCGCCGCCACGCCGAACGACCTCGTCATCCTGATCCCGTCCTTCGTGATCTCGGAGCTGACCCGCGCCTTCGAGATCGGCTTCCTGCTGTACCTGCCCTTCATCGTCATCGACCTGATCGTCTCGGCGATCCTGATGGCGATGGGCATGATGATGGTGTCGCCGCTCGCCATCTCGGTGCCGTTCAAGCTGTTCCTGTTCGTCATGGTCGACGGCTGGTCGCGCCTGCTGCACGGCCTGATCCTGAGCTACAGCTGAGACGGCGATGAACCAGGCGGTGATCGCGCATCTGCTGCAGGAGGCGCTGAGCCTCACCCTGCTCCTGTCGCTGCCGGCGCTGGGCATCGCCGCCGCGGTCGGGCTGCTGGTCGGCCTGTTCCAGGCGGTGACCCAGATCCAGGACCAGACCCTGCCGATGGCGATCAAGGTCATCGCCGTCGTCCTCAGCCTGGTCCTGCTCGGCCCGCTGCTGGCCAGCCCGCTGGTCCGCTACACCGAACGCATCTTCACCGACTTCCCGCAGATCACACGCGGCGCCGTGCCGCCGGCGGCGGACCGGCCGTGAACCTCGACTCGCTGAACGGTCTGGTCGACCTGTTCGGCCCCTATCTCAACGGCCTCGCGGTCTCGGTCGCCCGCGCCATCGCCATGGCGACGGTGCTGCCGATCTTCAGCCGGCTCGGCCTGACGGGCCTGCTGCGCAACGCGGTGATGATCGCCATCGCCCTGCCGATGCTGCCCCAGGCGACGGCGGAGCTGGCGGCGCTGACCCCGCTGGGCCCGGCGCAGACCCTGGTCCTGGTCGCCAAGGAGGCGATCATCGGCGTGCTGCTGGGGCTGCTGTTCGGCGTGCCCTTCTGGGCGGTGGAGGCGGCGGGCGAGATCGTCGACATGCAGCGCGGCGTCAACGGCGCCTATCTGCTGGACCCCAACGCCTCGGGCCAGGCCTCACCGATCGGCACGCTGTTCGTCATGGTCCTGCTGGCGCTGTTCTTCGCCGGCAACGGCATGGGCCTGCTGGCGGAGGCGCTGTACCGCAGCTACGCGCTGTGGCCGGTGACGGCGCTGCTGCCGCCCTTCACCGGCGAGACCCCGGCACTGCTGCTGGGGCTGCTGGACCGTGTGGTCCGGCTGGCGCTGCTGCTGGCGGCGCCGCTGGTGATCGTGATGCTGCTGGGCGACATCACCCTGGCGGTGATCGGCCGGATGGCGCCGCAGCTCAACGTCTTCGACCTGTCGCTGTCGGTGAAGACGGCGGCGCTGCTGCTGGTGCTGCCGGTCTACGCCGTCTTCCTGGTGCCCTATTTCGCCGAGAGCCTCGGCTCGATCCACGGCGTGCTCGACCTCGCCCGCACGGTGCTGCCATGAGCCAGCCGAGCGAGGAAAGAAGCCTTCCCGCCAGCGCCAAGAAGCTGACCGACGCGCGGCGCAAGGGCCAGGTCGCCCACAGCCGCGACCTGGTGACCGTGGTGGCGCTGATCGCCGGCGGGCTGTACCTCGCCGTCGAGGGTTCGGCGATCATGGAGACGCTGCGCGCCATCCTGGTCGAGCCGATCGGGCTGACCGGCAAGCCGTTCCGCGACACCTACACCATCCTGCCGACCATGCTGGCGCTGGCGGCGCGGATCGTGGCGCCGCTGGTCGCGATCGTCATCGTCGCCAGCATCCTCGCCAACGTCGCGTTCCTGCGCGGCATCCCGCTGTCGCTCGACCCGTTGGTCCCGCGGGGCGACAAGATCAATCCGGTCACCGGCTTCCAGCGGCTGTTCAGCCTGCGCAACGTGATCGAGTTCGTGAAGGCGATCCTCAAGGTCTGCGCCCTGCTGACGGTGATCGGGCTGCTGGCCATCGGGGCGCTGCACGCGCTGCTGGTCGCGCCGCAATGCGGCCGCGACTGCATCGGGCAGGTGCTGGTGGCGACGCTGAAGCCGGTTCTGATCGGCATCGCCGCGGTGCTGCTGGTCTTCGCCCTGGCCGATATGGGCCTGCAGCGCTGGCTGTTCCTGCGCGACCAGCGGATGACGCGCACCGACATGAAGCGTGAGCGCAAGGAGCAGGAGGGCGACCCGCAGATCCGCAGCGCCCGCAAGCGGCGGCAGCAGGCCATGGCGACCGGCACCGGCGCCGCCACGCTGTACCTGACCGACGGCACCGTCACGGTCGGCATCCGCTTCGTGCCCGGCGACACGCCGGTGCCGCTGCTGGTCAGCAAGTCGCGGAATCGGGTCGCCGGCAGCGCCGTGCCGGTGGAGACCGCCCCGTCGCTGGCCCGCCAGCTGCACGCCAAGGCGCGGGCCGGCGAGGCGGTTCCGGGCGAGCATTTCGACGCCCTGGCCCGGATCCTGCTGCGGCTCGGCCTGATCTGAGGCCTGGCCGAAAACCCATCTCATCCCTTCCCAGAGGGATGCCGGGTCGAGCATGCTTGGCCCGAGCGAAGGACGAGAGGAGACCCGGCCGATGGCGCCACGACCGATCGCGGAGATCGCCAGCTACCACGCCCATGTCTACTACGACCCGGCCACCCGCGACCGGGCGGAGCGGCTGCGCGGCTGGATCGGCGAGCGCTTCCGGGTGCGGCTGGGGCGCTGGCACGACGTCAGGGTCGGGCCGCACGGCCAAGCGATGTACCAGATCGCCTTCACCGCCGAGGCGTTCGCGACGCTGGTGCCGTGGCTGATGCTGAACCATGGCGGCCTGAGCATCCTGGTCCATCCCAACACCACGAATCCGCGCCGCGACCACCTGGCCGACGCGGTCTGGATCGGCACACCCGTGGCCATCCATGGCGACAGGCTGCCGGAGGAGGACGAGGCGGAGGCCCCGCTGGAGCCGAACACCACGCCGGACCGGTCCGCCTGAGGACGGTCCCGACAGGCAGTAGCCCCGGTCAGGCCGTGGCGGGCTGGCGTGTCAGGAAGGCGGCGATGATGGCTTCGCCCATTCGGATGAAGCGCGCGCTCGGCCCCTCGGCGCCGACGCTCTGCCGGCTGACGCGGGCGCCTTCGAGCAGCAGCCACAGCGTGTCGGCCAGCAGTTCCGGCTGGGTGGCGCCGGCGGCCCGGCACAGCCGCACCAGGCGGTCGCGCTGGGCGGTCTTGAAGTCCTCGATCACCCGCCGGGCGGGATGGCCATCCTCGGTCAGTTCGATCGCGGCGTTGACCATGTCGCAGCCGCGGCTGTCGGCGATCGCGCATTCGGCGCCCATCCGGACCCAGTCGTGCAGCTGCGCCAGCGGGTTGCCAGGATGCTCGTCCTCGAACCTGGCCCAGATCTCGTCGGCTTCGGTCGCGAAGCGGTGCAGGCACTCGACGATCAGGTCGTCCTTCGAGCCGAAGTGACGATACAGGGTCATCTTGTTGGTGCCGGCGGCCTCGGCGATCGCATCGACGCCGACCCCCCGGAAGCCATGCTTGTGGAACAGGTCGCGCGCGGTGCCGAGGATCCGGTCGCGGGGCCGGAGCTCGCCGCTGGGGCCTGGCAGGCCGTCCTTCGGGGGTGTGATGGTGGTCATAGCCTTGAAACGTCCTTGACCGTAGTCTCGGTCTAGACCAATATGCATGTTACTTACCGGTAACACCCCAGCGGAACAGGGTCAAGACCTGATCCGGCCAAGGGTGTTGGGGGCGGCTTCAAGCTTCGCTTGACGACGCCCCGGCCGAACGATAATCAACCATAAGGTTAATTAACCTGGGGGTTCACTATGGCCCGTCGCCCGACGGCCTCGGCACGTTTGTGCAGCCTGCGTCGATCCGGCGCCGGACGGCTCGATCATGCCTGGATCCTCTGCAACTGCAACGCGGCCAGGTCGAACGGGTCATGATCAACTTCTTTATCCAGCGCCCGATCTTCGCCTCGGCGATCGCCGTCATCATGGTGCTGGCGGGCGGCATCTCCTACTTCCTGCTGCCGGTGTCGCAGTTCCCCGACATCACGCCGCCGCAGGTGGTGGTCAGCGCGGCCTATCCCGGCGCCAGCGCCCAGGTGGTGGCCGACACCGTGACGACGCCGCTGGAGCAGCAGATCAACGGCGTCGAGGGCATGATGTACATGTCGTCGACCTCGTCGAATGACGGCACCTCGAACATCACCGTCACCTTCCAGGTCGGCTACCCCCTCAGCATCGCCGCGGTCGACGTGCAGAACCGCGTGTCGCAGGCGGCCTCCTCGCTGCCGGCGATCGTCAACCAGGGCGGCGTGACGATCCAGAAACAGAACCCGAATTTCGTGCTGATCGTCGACCTGACCTCGCCGGACGGGTCGGTCGACCCGGTGGAGCTGAGCAACTACGCCTATCTGCAGATCGTCGACCCGATCAAGCGCCTGCCGGGCGTCGGCAATGTCCAGATCTTCGGCGAGCGGCGCTATTCCATGCGCATCTGGCTAGACCCCGACAAGCTGGCCAATCTGGGCGTCACCGCGGTCGACGTGCAGAACGCGGTCGCCGAGCAGAACGTGCAGGTGGCGGCCGGCAAGATCGGCCAGTCGCCGGCCCCCGCAGGCACCGCCTTCGAGCTGCAGGTCAACGCCACCGGCCGCCTGAGCGACCCGGCACAGTTCGGCGACATCGTCGTCCGCGCCGACCCGGCGACCGGATCGGTGGTGCGGCTGCGCGACGTCGCCCGGATCGAGCTGGGCGCCCTGCAATACTCGTCCTCGGGCTATTTCGGCGGCCGGCCGGCCGTGGTCGTGGCCGTCTTCCAGCAGCCGGGGTCGAACGCCCTGGCGCTGCAGGAGGCCGTGCAGTCCAAGATGGATGAGCTGAAGCAGCGCTTCCCCAAGGGCATCGAATACGGCATCCACTACGACACCACCCGCTTCGTCTCCGCGGCGATGGAAGACGTGCTGAAGACGCTGCTCGAAGCGCTGGCGCTGGTCGTGCTGGTGGTCTTCATCTTCCTGCAGAACTGGCGCACCACCCTGATCCCCGTCATCGCCATCCCGGTGTCGCTGGTCGCGACGCTGGTGATCATGGAGGGCATGGGCTTCTCGCTGAACATGCTGAGCCTGCTCGGCATGGTGCTCGCCATCGGCCTGGTGGTCGACGACGCCATCGTTGTGGTGGAGAACGTCGAACGCCAGCTCGAGGCCGGCCTGCCGCCGCTGGCGGCAACGCGCAAAGCGATGACCGAGGTCACCGGCCCGATCATCGCCACCACCGCGGTGCTGATGGCGGTGTTCATCCCGGTCGCCTTCATTCCCGGCGTATCGGGCCGCCTGTACAACCAGTTCGCGCTGACCGTCGCCATCTCCGTCGGCCTGTCGGCCTTCAACTCGCTGACGCTGAGCCCGGCCCTGAGCGCCGCGTTCCTGCGGCACCGGCCGCACACCCCCTTCGTCCTGTTCCGCTGGTTCAACGCCGGCTTCAACGCGCTGTCGCACGGCTATGCGGCGCTGGTGCGGTTCCTGATCCGGATCCGCTGGCTGGTCATGATCCTGTTCGTGGCCGGGCTGGGCCTGACCTATTGGGTGTCGACGCGCCTGCCCTCGACCTTCCTTCCGGTCGAGGACCAGGGCTATTTCTTCGTCGTCATCCAGCTGCCCGACGGCGCTTCGCTGGAGCGCACCGAGGCGGTGGCGAAGAAGACCCGAGCCATCCTGGAGGCGACGCCGGGTGTCGAGACGGTCGGCGAGATCGTCGGCCTGAACTTCCTGACCAGCGCCGCCCAGTCGAACTCCGCAGCCCAGTTCGCCATCCTGAAGCCCTGGTCCGAGCGCGGCCCGGACCAGAGCGCATCGGCCCTCGCCAAGCAGGTCGGCGCCCAGCTGTGGCAGATCCCCGACGCCTTCGCGCTGGCCTTCGACCCGCCGTCGATCCCCGGCATCAGCACCACGGGTGGTTTCGAATTCCAGATCGAGGACCTGTCCGGCCAGGGCGCCATAGCCCTGAACGCGGCAACCCAGGCGGTGCTGGCCGAGGCCCGGAAGCAGCCCGAGCTGGATGCCCAGCAGATGTTCAGCAGCTTCAGCACCACCACGCCGCAGTACAATTACGACCTGGACCGCAACAAGGCGAAGATGCTGGGCCTGACCCTGCCCGACGTCTTCAACACGTTGCAGATCTATCTGGGGTCGCTGTACATCAACGACTTCAACCTGTTCGGCCGCACCTTCCGCGTCACCATCCAGGCGGACAAGGATGCCCGCGGGTCGGCGACCGATATCACCCGCCTGTATGTCCGCAATTCCTCGGGCGGGATGGTGCCGCTGAGCACGCTGGGTGACCTGAAGCCGATCGCGGGGCCGGACACGGTGCCGCATTACAACAACTACACCTCGGCGAAGATCAACGGCGCCCCGGCGCCGGGCTACAGCTCGGGCCAGGCGATCGCGGCGATGGAGCGGGCGGCCGCCACGGCGCTGCCGCGCGACTTCACCTATGAATGGACCGGCATCACCTTCCAGGAGTTGCAGGCAGGATCGGTCGCGGCCCTGGTGTTCGGGCTGGCCATCATCTTCGTGTTCCTGATCCTGGCGGCCCAGTACGAAAGCTGGTCGATGCCGTTCATGGTGCTGCTGGCGGTGCCGCTGGCCCTGTTCGGCGCCTTCGCCGCGCTGTGGGCCCGGTCGATGCAGATCGACGTCTACTCGCAGATCGGCCTGGTCATGCTGATCGGCCTGGCCGCCAAGAACGCCATCCTGATCGTGGAGTTCGCCAAGCGGCTGCGCGAGGAAGGCCACAGCATCGTCGAAGCAGCGGCGGAAGCCGGTCGGCTGCGGCTGCGTCCCATCCTGATGACGGCCTTCGCCTTCATCCTGGGCGTAGTGCCGCTGATGATCGCCACCGGTGCCGGCGCCGCCAGCCGCCAGTCGATCGGCACCACCGTGTTCGGCGGCATGCTGGCCGCCACCATCCTGACCCTGATCTTCGTCCCCGTGTTCTACGCCGTGATCGAATCCTTGCGCGAACGTCGCGGCGACACGAACAGCCCCCATGCCACCGACGGCCATCGGCTCGAGCCGAAGGCCGGCCCGGCCGAATAAGCACTGGAGAACCGCGCCATGGGCGTCCGTACCGTCATCCTGGGATCGATTGCCGTGGTCGCCGCCGTTGCTGCCGGCCTGTACCAGACCGGCCACCTGCCCCTGGGCTTGCTGCTCAGCAGCCCGGTGCAGGCAGAAGCTGCGGCGCCGACCGGGGCGCCCCCCGCCATGCCGGTGCCGGTGGCGGCGGTGCTCAAGCGGTCGCTGCCGATCTATCTCGACTACTCCGCGCGCACCGAATCGATCGCCGCCATCAGCCTGCAGGCCAAGGTCTCCGGCTATATCCTGTCGCAGCCGGCAGCCGACGGCACCGACGTCAAGCAGGGCGACCTGCTGTACAAGATCGACCCGCGCGACTTCCAGACCGCGCTGGACCAGGCCAATGCCCAGCTGCAGCGAGACCAGTCCAACATCGACTATCTGCGCTCGAACTATGACCGCGGCAGCGAGCTGACCAAGAACGGCTGGCTGGACAAGGACACCTACGACCAGCGCCAGAGCAATCTGAAGCAGGCCCAGGCGACCCTCGCCAGCGACCAGGCGGCACAGCGCCAGGCCGAGCTGAACCTGGGCTACACCGAGCTCCGGGCCCCCTTCGCCGGGCGGCTCGGCCGCAACCAGGCGCCGGTGGGGACGCTGATCGCCAACGGCGGCAGCCCGGTCAACACCCTGGTGCAGCTCGACCCGATCTATGTGACGTTCAACCCCAGCGAGGCCGAGCTGGCCAAGATCCGGGCCGCGAAGACCGCGGGGAAGGTCGCGATCGACGTGCTGCTACCGGGCGAGACCGAGGCGACGCATAAGGGCGAGCTGACCTTCCTGGACAATTCCGTCGACAACCGCACCGGGACGATCCTGGCGCGCGCCACCGTCGGCAACGGCGACTTCGGCGTGCTGCCCGGCCAGTATGTCCGCGTCCGGGTCCATCTGGAGCCGCAGCCGGGCGCCCTGATGGTGCCGCAGGTCGCGGTCGCCGCCAGCCAGTTCGGGCGCTACGTCTATGTCGTCAGCAAGGACAACCGGGCGGAACAGCGCCTGGTGACCCTGGGGCCGACCGATGGCGACCTGGTCGCCATCGAGAAGGGCGTGGCCGAGGGCGACCAAGTCATCACCGGCAACCTGCAGAAGATCTTCTACCCCGGCATGCCGGTGCAGCCCCAGCAGCAGGTCGCCGCCGGGTCATAAGGCCGGCAGGAACCAACCGCGGCCTTACGCCTTGGCCCGGCCGCGGGCGACGCTGACCGCGGGCAGGGCCTGGGTGGAGCCGCGGATCACCATCTCGACCGGCAGCACGATGTGGCGGGCCGGGGCCGGCTCGGCCGAGCCGCTGCGCTCGGCCAGCATCTCGATCAGCAGGTCGGCGGCGGCGTGGCCGGCCCTGTACTGCTCGACCCGGATGGTGGTCAGCGGCGGGAACAGCCGGTCGGCCAGCGGCATGTCGTTGTAGCCGGTGACCGACACGTCCTCCGGGCAGGACAGGCGCCGCCGCCGCAGCGCCGCGATGGCGCCGATGGCGAGCAGGTCGTTGGCGCAGACCAGGGCGGTGAAGCCGCGGTCGCGGGCCAGCAGCTCTTCGGCGCAGCGCTCGCCCTCGGCATCGGTGAAGCCGCCGGCGAACACCACCAGCCCGTCATCCTCGGCCAGCCCCATCGCCGCCCGGTACTCCAGGAAGGCCTGGTGGCGGCTGCGCCCGGTCGACAGGTCCTGCGGCCCGGCGATCGCGGCGATGCGGCGATGGCCCAGCGACGCGAGGTGGGTCAGGATGCGCCGCACCCCCTCGCGCTCGTCATGCGCCACCGAGGCGATGCCGGCATCGTCGACCCGGCGGTTCACGGTGACCATCGGCAGGCCTTCCTGCGCCAGCCGCCCGACCACGGAATCATTGGCCGTGACGCTGGCCATGATCAGGCCTTCGACGCCCCGCGCCAGCAGCGTGTCGACGATCGCCGCCTCCCGCCGCAGGCTGCTGTCGGTGTTGCCGAGGATCGCGATGTAGCTGTGCCGCATCAGCGCGTCGTCGGCGCCGCGGAAGATCGGCGGGAACACCGGGTTGGTGATGTCGGGCACGATCACACCGATGGTGCGGGTGCGGTTGGTCTTCAGCGAATAGGCCGCCGCGTTGGGCCGGTAGCCCAGCCGCTCGCTGGCCGCCACCACCTGCTCGGCCACCTCCGGCGTGATCAGGTGCCGGGTCTTGGGGTCGAGCGCCCGCGACACGGTGGAGACATGCACCCCCAGCGCCGCAGCCACATCCTTCAGCGTCACCCGCTTCCTCATCGCCCCTGGCGCCTCCCTGGTCCGGCCCCAGTATAGGGGCTTGTGCAATCGTTATCAAAACCGAAGAGCCTCCGCGGCCTGGAAGCTCGGAAACCTGCCGATCCCGGGGCGGTCCAGCGGCTGGCAACTCCACCAGAAACCCTCCTGACACCGGCTTACTCTCGCGGCTGCAGCTCGCCTGCCTGCGATTTTCGCCGAGTTGGCTATTGACGCTCCGGGTTTCGTTCGATTAGCCTGCAATCGTTCGCATAAGAACGCCACAAGGCGCCCATTGGGAGGACATCCGATGACGGAGCATGGCCCGGCCATCGTGGCTGACAATGCCAGTAAGCTGTTCGCAGACGGCGCGGTGGTCGCCTTCCGGCGGCTGAGCCTGGAGGTCCGCAGCCGGGAGATCCTGTGCATCGTCGGCCCCAGCGGCTGCGGCAAGACCACCCTGCTGCGCTGCATCGCCGGCCTGACCGACATCAGCGACGGCCGGCTGGTGGTGCATGGCAAGCCGGTCCAGGGCCCGCCCGACGGCGTCGCCACCGTGTTCCAGCATTTCGGCCTGCTGCCATGGAAGACGGTCTACGACAACGCCGCCTTCGGCCTCGCCATGGCCGGCACGTCGTCGACGATCATCCGCGAACGGGTAAACCACTATCTCGCTTTGGCCGGCCTGACCGGCTTCGAGAAGCACTATCCCTACCAGTTGTCCGGCGGCATGCAGCAGCGGGTCGGGCTGGTCCGCGCCCTGGCCACCAACCCGTCGGTCCTGCTGATGGACGAGCCCTTCGCCGCGCTGGACGCCCAGACCCGCGAAGTGCTGCAGGAGGAGCTGCTGGCCCTGATGCAGCGGCCGGACGAGCGCAAGACCATGGTGTTCATCACCCATTCGATCGACGAGGCCATCATCCTCGGCGACCGCATCGCGGTGATGAGCGCGCGGCCGGCCCGCATCGCCGAGATCATCGACCTGCCTTTCGGCTGGCCACGCGACGTCGACGCGGTCCGCGCCGACCCCCGCTTCGCCGCGCTGCGCGAGCACATCTGGAACCAGCTTCGCCCGCAGCGCGCGGGCGCCAGAGCTAAGGAGGCCGTGGCGTGACCATGACCGTTCCCATGCCGGCGACGCCGGCCGACCAGGGCATCGCCGACGACCAGGCGCGGGCGAAGCAGGCCAGCGCCCGCCGCCGCCGGCGCCAGGGGCGGCAGCTCATGGCCATCCGCCTGACCTCGCTCGCCATCATGCTGGTGCTGTGGCAGGTGGTCGGCGCCCGGATAGACCCGATCCTGTTCACCACCCCGATCGCCGTGGCCAAGGCGGCGGTGCTGATGATCGGCAGCGGCGAGCTGTGGCGCTATCTCGGCCCCAGCCTGCTGGTGTTCGTCTACGGCCTGGCCCTGGCCGCCGTGTTCGGCATCACCGTTGGCCTGGCGCTGGCCCGCTACCGCATGCTCGACGCCGCCTTCGACATGTACATCACCTTCCTCTACTCGACCCCGACGGTGGCGATCGTGCCGCTGATCGTGCTGTGGGTCGGGTTCGACACCACGGCGAAGGTGGTGATCCTGTTCCTGTTCGCCTTCTTCCCGCTGGCGATCAACACCTACCAGGGGGTCAAGAACGTCGACCCCGGCCTGCTCGATGTCGGCCGCGCCTTCCGCTGCTCCGAACGGCAGCTGTGGACCAACATCATCATCCCGGCGGCGTTGCCTTTCATCGTCACCGGCCTGCGCCTGGCCGTCGGCCGCGGCCTGATCGGCATGGTGCTGGCCGACCTCTACACCGCGATCTCCGGCATCGGCTACCTGATCCTGCGCACCGCCAGCACCTTCCAGATCGACCGCATGTTCGTGCCGATCGTCACGCTCGGCCTGCTCGGCGTGCTGACCACCGCCCTGCTGCGGCTGCTGGAGCGCAAGGTCGCGCCCTGGACCGTCGCCCACCGCGAGTAACCGCCGGCCGGACAGGCTGGCGGACAAGAAACTGTCGACAGCCCCGGCAGCCCGACCATCGCGGGCCGAGGCCGGGCCACAGGGAGGACAATCGATGACGATGCCGTTCCCAAGGATCCGCTCGACCCTGGCCGTGTCCGCCTTCGCCGCCGCCCTGTTCGGCGCCGCGGCCGGGGCGCAGGCGGCCGACTGCCCCAACGGGCTGCGCGACCTGAACATCGGCGTGTCGGTGGTGCCGCCGAACGTGGTCCACACCACGCCCTACATCGCCAAGAGCTTGGGCCTGTTCGAGAAGCACTGCATCAACGCCAACATCATCGCCTTCGAGGGCGGATCCTCCGCCACCGTCATCGCCGCGCTGCAGCAGGGCAAGATCATCGCCAACGTCACCGCCGCCATGGTCGGGTCCGGCATGAAGGCGCATCAGATCTGGGGCTTCGCGCCGCGGCTGCCGCAATCCTACGTCGTGGCCGAGGAGATCAAGACCAAGGCCGACCTGAAGGGCAAGCGCCTCAGCGCGGCCGGCGGCGGCGTCGGCGGCTTCAACTGGCTGATGGCCCGGGCCCTGCTGCACGATGCCGGCCTGACCGTCGACGACGCGCAGTTCGTGTCCCAGGGCCTGGCCGGCCGCCTGCCCGGCCTGGTCGCCGGCCAGCTCGACGGCGTGTCGCTGCATCCCGAGGACGTGTTCCTGGCGGCGCAGCAGAAGCCTGGGGCCCATGTCCTGGTGGTGCTGGCCCAGGCGATGCCGGACTATGTGTTCAACATCTATGGCGCGTCGGACGAGTTCATCAAGAACGATCGCGACCTGCTGACCGACGCCGTCGCTGCGATGATCGAGGCCAACCGGATGATCTACCGCGACAAGGACAAGGTCATCCCGATCATGATGGAGGCCAGCGAGAAGCCGAAGGAGGCGGTCGAGTTCGCCTGGGCCGAGCTGACCAAGAACTGCATCTGGTCGGTCAATATCGGGCTGGACCGCAAGCGCACGGAATGGACCATCGCCAACAGCGTCGAGCTCGGCGACATCCCGCCGGACCGCAACCTGACCTATGAGCAGCTGGTCGACCAATCCATCGCCGAGGCCGCGCTGAAGAAGGTCGGCGGCCCGACCGAGATCAACGGCTGTTCGGCCTGAGCGGGGAACCATCGCGATGAACCACACCCCCACGCCCCGCGCCGCCCTGCCCTGGGAGGAGCTGCGCACGCGGCTCGACCAGAGCCCCGCCTTCAACGCCATGCGCGGCACGCCCTACTACCGCCACGCCCGCTACGAGCAGTTCTCGCCCCAGGAATACGCCCGCCGCCACACCGCATTGCGCGCCAAGATGCAGGAGCTGGAGCTGGACTGCGTCATCGCCGGCGGCGGCCCCAGCCATTGGAGCTTCGGCGGCGGCATGCTGTGGCTGTCCGGCCATTGGGAATGGCACGCCCTGGCCAACTACGTGGTGTTCCCGCGCGAGGGCGAGCCGACCCTGATCTACTCGATGGGCGGCACCCATATCGAAGCGGTGCGGCGCGAGACCGCCGGCGCCTTGTCCGATGTCCGCCCCAGCCGCAGCGGCAAGTTCGCCGAGGTCATGGTCGAGCGGCTGCGCGAACTCGGCCTGGAGCGCGGCCGCATCGGGCTGATGGAGATCGACCCGCGCCACGGCGACTACATGCCGGTCAACCAGTACAATGTGCTGCGCGAGCAGCTGCCGGAGGCCGAGTTGGTGTTCACCCGGCGGCTAATGCACGAGCTGCTGTCGGTGCACAGCGAGGAGGAGCTGGACTGCATCCGCCATGCCGGCAAGCTGTGCACCCGGGCGATGGAGGCGATCGCCGAGCGGGTGCGGCCGGGCGTGGCCGAATACGAGCTGCGGGCCGCGGCCGGCGCCGCCATCCTGGAAGGCAATGGCGACATCGACTTCCTGATCATCGGCTCGACCCCGATGGCCGACCCGGCGATGGTGTTCGGCAACCCCCGCCCCTCCAGCCGCCGTCTCGAATCCGGCGACATCATCCTGATGGAGCTGGCCGCCGGCTATCGCGGCTACAGCGCCCAGATCGGCCAGCCGATCTGCCTGGGCGAGCCGCCGGCGCAGGTCCGCCGGTTCTGGGATGAGATCGCCGAGCCCGGCTACACCAAGATGGTGGCCGAGATCGGCCCGGGCCGGCCGGTCGAGGCGCTGCGCACCGCCGGCGAGTTCTTCCGCCAGAACGGGGTGCAGTCGCGGCCGATCCATGTCCACGGCATCGACTTCGTCTCGGACGGCCCGCATGTCTATGCCGACCACATCGATGTCGAGCCCTATGAGGCGGTGATGAAGCCCGGCATGGTGATCATGGCCGAGCCCAACCCGATCACCGCCGACGGCACTCTCGGCATGTTCGTCGGCCACACCTTCATCGTCACCGAAAACGGCCGCGAATGCGTCGACACCTGGCCGCTCGAACTCACAATCGTGAAAGCATGACCCGTCTGCGCCCCGGCCCGATCGACACCCACGCCCATATCGTGCCCGAGGGGCTGCTGCGCCGGTTCGAGGCCGGCGAGCGGGCCGGCTTCGCGGTCCAGCGCGGCGCCGATGGCGTCCGCGTCACCCTGGCCGGCAAGGCGGCGCGGGTGCCGCTGGCGCCGGGCATGCACGACATGGCGATCCGCGAGCGGGCGATGGCCGAACAGGGCGTCGCCGCCCAGATCCTGTCGCCCTGGATCGCGCTGTGCGATTGCAGCCTGGGCGAGGCCGACGCGGCGTGGCTGCACAGCGCCGTGAACCTGGAGATCGCGGCGGTGGTGCGGGCCGCGCCGACGCTCTATGCCGGGCTCGGCACCGTGCCGCTGCACAGCCCCGACCTGGCCGTGGCGATGCTGCACGAGGCCGTCACCGATCTCGGCCTCGCCGGCATCGAGATCGCGACCTCGGTCGGCCCGGACCTCTATCTCGACGATCCCTCGCTGGACCCGGTGTGGCAGGCGGCCGAGGCGCTGGGCGCCTTCATCATGGTGCATCCGCCGCTGGAGCCGGCGACCGGGCCGTTCGGCGCCTACTACCTCAACAACCTGATCCAGAACCCGCTGCAGACAACGGTGGCCGGCGCGCGGCTGATCCTGGGCGGCGTGCTGGAGCGGTTCCCGCGGCTGCGCCT
Source organism: Inquilinus ginsengisoli (assembly GCF_031453975.1). Taxonomy (NCBI): domain Bacteria; kingdom Pseudomonadati; phylum Pseudomonadota; class Alphaproteobacteria; order Rhodospirillales; family Rhodospirillaceae; genus Inquilinus; species Inquilinus ginsengisoli. The sequence goes on along the minus strand of NZ_JAVDPW010000011.1, from coordinate 173,540 downwards.
GTGCCTGGTGCATGGCGGCGGGCTGCTGCCCTACAATCTCGGCCGCCTGCGCCACGGCCACGAGGTGCGGCCGGAGGCCCGGGCGCGGCTGCAGGGATCGGTCGCGGACTCGTTCCGCCGGCTCTATTTCGACAGCGTCACCCACTCCCCTTCCGCCCTGGCCTTCCTGGTCGGCGAGAGCGCCCCGGGGCATGTGCTGCTGGGCACCGACTACCCCTTCGACATGGCCGACCCGGATCCGGTGCGGACGGTCCGGGACGCCGGCCTGGGTGCCGAGGACGAGGCCTTCATCCTCTCCACCGCCGCCGGCGCCCTGCTCTAGGTCCCGGTCACAGGCCGAGAAGGCCGGCCACGACGGGCACCAGGGCGCTGCCGATGGCCCGGGTGTTCCCGGCATCCAGATGGACGCCGTCGATCGGGGAGGCCACCGCCACGCGCGACACGTCGAAGAAGGCGCAGCCGCAATAGGTCGCGGCGTCCTGGTAGCGCGCCGCCAGCTTCCTGGATTCGGCGATGCTGCGGCCGCCGGCCGGCTGGCGGTCCCCGGCCAGGGTCTCGCCGAACAGCGGCGGGCCGACGATCAGCACCTGCGGCGCGGCGGCGCCCCTGCCATAGGGATAGGTCTTCGCGATCTCGACCAGCCGTTCGATCCCCGCCCCGGCGCCGATGGCGCTGCCGCAGACATGCGGCTTCAGGTCGTTGGCGCCGAGCATGATGATCACGAGGTCGAGCGGGTAATGGCTGCCCAGCAGAGTCGGCAGGATGCGCGCCCCGTTCCGCTCGGCGGCCGCCGCATGGTCGTCGAAGACCGTGGTCCGCCCGCCGAGGCCTTCGGCGATCACCCGGGCCGATCCGCCCAGCCCGGCCTCGAGCACGCTGGGCCAGCGATCCTCGTAACGGTGGCGGCCGCCGCTTTCGGGGTCGGCGCCCCAGGTCAGGCTGTCGCCGAAGGCAAGGATGGTCTTTATCCCGGTCAAAGCGGTCTCCCCGGTCTCACACTGCCCGCCCCAGCAGCGTCGGCCGTTCCAGCGGCCCGGCATTGGTGTTGACCCGGCGGTCCAGCCGGACGTCGCCGTCGCCGAAGGTCACGGTCACGGTGTCACAGAACGCGGTCTCGACGAAGCGCCAGGTCATGACGAAGCGGCGCTCATCCAGCCAGACGCCGCGGGCGACCACCCGCAGCACATCCGGCTGGTATTCGTGATGCAGCAGGTTGCCGGTCATGGTGGTGTCGCCTTCCACGCGATGGCCCAGCCCGGCCGCGATCCGGTGGGTGCCGCGATGGTCGGACAGGGTGAAGACGCAGCGATCCGCCGAGAACGCCAGCGAGATCCCGGACACGCCGTCCTCGTTCGGCTCGAACCGGAAGCGCCGGCCGTCGACCGTGGCCGCCATAGGGGACTGGGCAGCCCCCTCGATCTCGGGCAGCGCCAGGGCGGCGAGCCGGCCCGCCAGCACCGGCTGCACCCGGTCCGCATCCGGCCCCACCGCCCCGAGCGCGGGGAACAGATGCGTCCAGACGGCGGGGAACAGGCGCCGGTCGCCGTTGCGGATCGCCGCCGTGAACACGATCACCGCATCCTGCTCCGGCAGCACCACACACTGCTGGCCGTAGAGTCCGGAGGCGCGATAGCCGCCATGCGGCGCCATCCACCACTGGTAGCCATAGCCTTCGCGCCGCTCGGTGGCCGAGCGTTCGGATGGGTCGCGCGGCCGGAACCGCTTGCCGTCGAGGGCGGCCATCCAGACCTCGTCGACCTGGTTGCGCGTTGCCTCCCGCACCCACTCCGCCGGCAGGATCTGCCGCCCCTCCCACATCCCGCCCTGCAGGTGCAGCACGCCGAACTTGGCGACATCCTCGGTGGTGCAGCTCAAGCCGTTGCCGCCGGTGCTGAGCCCCTCGGGCGAGACGTCCCACCGCACCGGCCCGATGCCGAGCGGCCGGAACAGCCGTGGCTCGAGATAGTCGCGCACGGTCTGGCCGGTCACCCTGGTGACGATGGCGGAGAGCATGTAGCTGGAGGCGCTGCTGTAGATGAAGGTCTGCCCCGGTGCCTCATCCACCGGCTCGCGCAGGAACGCCGCAACCCAGCTGTCCTTCATCTGCCGCCATTCGCCGCCGGAAATGCCGGAGCGGTGGCCGGTGCGCATGGTCAGGAGATCGCGCACCGTCATCGCCGCCAGGTTGGCGCCGACCTCCGCCGGCAGCTGGTCGGGGAAGAAGCCGACCACCTTGTCCTCCAGGGTCAGCAGTCCTTCGCCGATGGCGAGGCCGATCGCAGTCGCGGTCCAGCTCTTGGTGGCGGAATGCTGCATGTGCACCCGGTCGGGGCCATAGGGCTGCCAGAACCCTTCGGCCACCACCGCCCCGGCGCGGAACAGCAGGAAGCTGTGCAGCTCCAGCCCCCCGTCGCGGATCTCGTCGAGGAAGGCCAGGATGCCGGCGGGATCGACGTTCTTCGCGGCCGGCGCCGCGCGCGGCAATCTGATGCTGGTCATCTCTGCTCCGCTCTCCTCGACAGGGTCCGCGCCGTGGCCGCAGCCATGGCAGGATCGGGCCCGCCGGTTGCGCTGCCGCCGCCCGGCGTCATACCCTGGTCCCAGGGCCATAAAATGTTTTTTGGATGACGATGTCCAGAGAAGAGAAGCGGAGCGACCCGGCGACGCGGCTGCAGGAGGACCTGGCCGACCGCATCGTCGCCCTGGCCCGCGCCGACGGCGTCACCCCGGGCCAGCGGCTGTACGAGCAGCCTCTGGCCCAGCGGCTCGGCGTGTCGCGATCGCCGGTCCGGGCCGCGCTCGACGCCCTGGCCGCCCGCGGCATCGTGATCCGGCGACCGCAGCGCGGCGTGGAGCTGGTGGCCCTGCCCGAGGCTGCAGCGACGAACGGAGCCGACGCCGCGGCGGGCGAGGATTTGCTGGTGCTGATCGCGCGCGACCGCGACCGCAGCCTGCTGGAGGACACCGTCTCGGAGACTGAGCTGATGCAACGCTACGGCGTGGCCCGCCCGGTGGTGCGCGCCACGCTGGACCGGCTGGCCGACCTCGACATGGTGCAGCGCAAGCCCGGCTATGGCTGGCGGTTCCTGACCAGCTGGAGCGCCGAGATCCGCCGCGACTCCTATCGCTACCGCATGATCGTCGAGCCCGCGGCGATCCTGGAGCCGGAGTTCCGCCTGGCGCCGGAATGGGCGGCGGAGATGCGGCGGCAGCACCAGCGCATCCTGGCCGCCCCGTGGGAGGAGACCTCCAGCCTCGCCTTCTTCGAGATCAACGCGGCCTTCCATGAGGGCATCGCGGAGGCCTCGGGCAACCGGTTCCTGCTGGAGGCGATCCGCCGCCAGAACCGGATGCGGCGGTTCTCCGTCTACAACTGGAAGCATGGGATCGAGCGGGTCCATGACAACCATGTCGAGCATATGGGAATCCTGGACAGCCTGGAGGACGGGGACGTGCAGCTGGCCGCCCTGCTGATGCGCCGCCATCTCGAACGCGCCAGCCGGCTGAAGCCGTCCTTCGCCCATGATTAATGAATATTGTTGATCAAAATACATAACGGTGCCAGAGAAGGCGCCACGTGACGATGCATGCCCCGGCAGCACGATGCCGACACCGGGCATGGCCCCAAGCTCCCCGTGAGGCGGATATGAAGATCCTGGTCCTTCCCGGCGACGGCATCGGCCCCGAGATCACCACGGCGACGCTGGCCGTGCTGCAGGCGGCCGGCCGGCGCCTGTCGCTCGGCTTCGCCTTCGAACAGCGCGACATCGGCCTGGCGACGCTGAAGACCCGCGGCACCACCCTGCCGGCCGAGGTGATGGCCGCGGTGCCGCAGGCGGACGGCGTCATCCTCGGCCCCGTCTCGCATTACGAGTACCCGGCCCGCGACCAGGGCGGCATCAACCCGTCGGGCGAGCTCCGGACCAGGTTCGAGCTCTATGCCAACATCCGGCCCTGCCGCTCGCGCCCCGACCTCAGCCTGCTGCGCCAGCCGATGGATCTGGTGATCGTGCGTGAGAACACCGAGGGCTTCTATTCCGACCGCAACATGTTCGCCGGCACCGGCGAGTTCATGCCGGACCCCGACATGGCCCTGTCGGTGCGTAAGGTCACCGCCAAGGCGTCGGCCCGCGTCGCCCGGGCGGCCTTCGAGATCGCCCGCGGCCGGCGCCGCAAGGTCACGGCGGTGCACAAGGCCAATGTGCTGAAGCTGTCCGACGGGCTGTTCCTGCGCGAGGTGCGCAAGGTGGCGCAGGACTATCCGGATGTGGCGCTGGAGGAGCTGATCGTCGATGCGGCCGCGGCCCATCTGATCCGCAGCCCCGACCGCTTCGACGTCATCGTCACCACCAACATGTTCGGCGACATTCTGTCCGACGAGGCGTCGGAGCTGTCCGGCAGCCTCGGCCTCGGCGGGTCGATCAATGCCGGCGACGAGTTCTGCGTCGCCCAGGCGCAGCACGGCTCGGCCCCCGACATCCAGGGCCGCGACCTCGCCAACCCGACCTCGCTGATCCTGTCGGCGGCGATGCTGCTGGACTGGCGCGGCCGCAGGGACGGGACTGCGGCGCTGGTCGGGGCCGCCAGGCTGATCGAGGCCGCCGTCGAGGCCGTGCTGGCCACCCCGGAGTCCCGCACCCGCGACATCGGCGGGACCAAGGGCACGGGCGACTTCACCGCGGCGGTGGTCGCCGCGATCGCCGGCCGCTGAACGGAGAACAGCGATGGCCGATGACACCCGCAGCGCCCCGGAAGCCGCGATCCTGCGCCCGGCGGAGATCACCCCGCATGAGCGCGGCGGCGGGGCCAGGACCATCCCGCTGGTCGCCCGGCGCATCGGCTCCACCAGCCTGCTCAACGGCATCACCGAATTCGGCCCGGGCGGCGCCATCCCGCTGCACACGCACAATTGCGAGGAAAGCGTGATGGTGCTGGAGGGCGAAGCGCTGGTGGAGATCGCCGGCATCACCCACCGCATGGGCACCAATGACACCACCTGGGTGCCGGCAGAGGTGCCGCACCGCTTCGTCAACGCCTCCGCCACCGGGCGGCTGCGGATCTTCTGGACATATGCGTCGGTCGACGCGACCCGCACCCTCGTCGCCACCGGCGAGACCCGCCGGATCGACGCCGAACGACGGTGACGGGTCGCGTCGTGTCGCTGCCGCCCCACCCTCACCCGCGCAGCGCGGCCGAGATCGCCTGCAGGCCGGCCTCGAACTCTTCCCCGGTCGGCCAGCCATAGCCGAGCCGGAAGAAGGTGTCGGGCATCTCGAACCAGTGGCCGGGGCCGACATAGCAGCCATGGACGTCCAGCAGCCGCCGGTAGAACGCGCCCGTGCCGCCCGGCGGCTCCGCCCGCATGCGGGGGAAGCAGACCACGCCGCCGGACGGCGCCACCCAGTCCAGGCGCTCCTCCCCGGCGATCCAGTCGGCGACCACGCCGCGCCGGCGCCGCATCTCCGCCAGCGTCGGCTCCAGGATGGCGGCCCGGTTCTGCAGGATCTGCTCCGCGATCCATTCGTCGACCACGCTGCCGCAGATGCTGATCTGCTCCTTGGCCGCCAGGAACACCTCCTGCAGCGCCGGATCGCGGGTGATGATCCAGCCGATCCGGATGCCGGGCACTCCATAGGCCTTCGACAGCGACGACACGCTGATGACATGGGACCCGAGCGACGCCGCCAGCGGCAGGGCACCGTCGAAGGACAGGTCGCGATAGGTCTCGTCGACCAGCAGGCGGCAGCCGGTGCGGCTGGCCAGATCGGCCAGGCCACGCAGTTCCGCCTCGCTGCACATCACCCCGGTCGGGTTGTGCGGGCAGGTCACGCTGATCAGCCTGGTGCGCGGCGTGACCGCGGCGGCGATGGCGTCCAGGTCGATGCGGAAGCCGTCCTCGAAGCGCAGGTCGATGGTGGTCATGGCGCAGCCGATCGCCCGCGGCGTCTCCAGGTTGGTGGCGTAGTTCGGCCGGATCACCACCAGGTGGTCGTCGCGGCCCAGCAGCGCGGTGGCGATGATGAACAGGGCCCCGGCGGCGCCGCCGGTGATCAGCACGTCATCCGGCTTCAGCCCCTCGCCATCGGCCGCGATCAGGGCGCGCAGCCCCTCGCTGCCGCGATGGGTGCCGTACAGCAGGGTCAGGTCCGGGATCTGCAGGCCCAGGCTGGAGATCGTCCGGTCCGCGACCGAGCTTTCGGAGAGATTATAGCGGATCAGCCCGTAACCGTACTCCTCGGGCGATTCCACCTCGATCGGCATGCGCGCATATCGCATTTAAGAACCTCTGATATCGGGGTCGCCCGCTCAGGCGGCGACCGCTTTGATGAAGGTGTCGAGCGCGATGTTGCGGCCGCACAGCACGACGGCGACCTTGCGGCCGCGCCATGCCTCGGCCTGCCGGACCAGCCCGGCCAGGGCGACCCCGGCCGCCCCCTCCACCATCCAGCGCTCCGCCCCGGCGATCCGCCGCATGGCCTGCGCGATTTCCGCCTCGGTGACGGTCACCCGGTCATCGATCACCGCCTGGCAGATCGGGAAGGTGATCGACCCCGGCTCGACCGCGCCGGCGGTGCCGTCGGACAGGGTGTCGCGCTCCTCGACATCGATGATTTCGCCAGCCTCCAGCGCGCCGAGCATGGCGGCCGAATTCTCCGGCCACACCCCGACGATGCGGGTCTGCGGCCGGATCTGCTTGATCGCGGTGCCCAGGCCGCCGACCAGCCCGCCGCCGCCGACCGAGACGAACACGGCGTCGAGGTCGGGCGCCTGCTGCATCAGCTCGACGCCCAGGGTCCCCTGCCCTGCCACGATATCGGCATCGTTGTAGGGCGAGACATAGGTCAGCCCCCGCGCGCCCGCATCCCGCCGCGCCGCCAGCTCGGCCGCGATCGGCGGACCGTCGATCACCACCAGCTCGGCGCCCAGGCTGCGGATCGCATCCATCTTCGAGCGGGCGGAGGACGCGCCGACATAGACCGTGACCGCAACGCCCGCCAGCGCCCCCGCACGGGCCAGAGCCTGGCCGTGATTGCCGGTCGAGGCGGTGATCACGCCCTTGCGCCGCTCGGCGTCGGGCAGCGTGTGGATCTTGTTGGTGGCGCCGCGCAGCTTGAAGGACCCGGTCGGCTGCAGATGGTCCGCCTTCAGCAGCACCTCGCAGCCCAGCGCGTCGGACAGGACCCGGCTGCGGTCCAGCGGCGTCACCAGCACCTGGGGCCGGATCGCCTCATGCGCCGCCATGATCCGATCGAACAGGGATGTCATCTCACTCTCCCGCAGAACGTCTGGGCCGCGATGGTGCCGGGCGCCGCGTCGCCGCGCCATCCCTCCAGGGAGGGGGGTGTCGTTGTGCCCCGACCCCAGGCGAACAGTTCGGCCAGCGAGCCGATGCCGAGTTTGCGGAAGATCTGCTTGCGGTGGTCCTTGACCGTGTGGCGGCTGATGGCCAGGCGCGCAGCCACGGCGTCGGAGGAGCAGCCGGCCAGCAGCAGCCCGGCGACCTCGCCTTCGCGCGGCGACAGGACGCCTTCGGCGGGCGCTGGCTGCCCGGAACGCGACAGGGACAGATGTTTGTCGAATGCCGCCGCGATCGGCGCCTGCAGGTCGTCGAGCGGCCGCAGGTCGCGCAGCGTGGCCGGGCGCGGCCGCCGCTGCCGGTAGAAGCCGAACTCGACGATGCCGTCACCGACCTCGAGATGCAGGCCGATCTCCTCCAGCCGTTCCGGCCAGCCGATGGTGCGGAAGCCCAGCTCCTCCTCCGGCGCCGGCACCGTGTGGCGGGCGACGGGACCGCGCCGGGGTGGCGGCCGGCGGGCGAAGTCCCGGGCCCGGAACGCGCCTGTGGCCGGGGGCCGCGCCAGGATCGGGTTGGCCGCATGGGTGACGCGGACATAGGTCTCGATGCCCTGCCGCCCCCCGGCCAGGTCGAAATTGTCGAACAGCAGGGCGGGGCGCCGGCCGCGGCCGTGGATCACGACGGCGGCAAGGTCGAACCCGACCAGTCCGCCGACCGCACCAGCGGCGACCGCCGGGAAGCCCGGATCGCCGATCGCGCCGATGATCTGCGCAAGCGCTTGTGCGGAGGACATCGGCGGCGGCCTTTCCGGATTACGGCTTGAACGAGACGCCCCAGGCGCGCGGCGTCCCCAGGGCCCAGCCCTTGTAGCCCACGACATTGGCGCGCGCCGCACCGGTGCGCACCCCGGAATAGAGGGTGATCATCGCGACGTCGTCACGATACAGCGCCTCCAGCTTGTCGAGCAGCGCCTGCCGCTGCGCGATGTCCGAGGTCTCCATGCTGGCGGCGAGCAGCTTCGCCGCCTCCGGGTTGTCCCACACCTTGCGCGGCTGCTTGGTCTTGTCGCCCGAGAACATCTCGAAGGACAGCGACGGGTCGAGGCGCGCGGAGAAGCCGTGCGACATGATCTGGTAGTTGCCGGCGAGGTAGCGGTCCTGCTGGGTCGCCCAGTCGATCACCTCGAGCTCGATGTTCAGCCCGGCCTCCTGCGCCATGGCCTGGGCCAGGATGGCCTGGTCGAACATCGGCTGGTAGCGCTTGTTGGTGATCATCTTGATCGGCCGGCCGTCATAGCCGGCTTCGGCCAGCAGCGTCTTCGCCGCGGGAATGTCGCGCTGGACGATCACGGATTGCGGTGCCTTGTGGAAGGCACTGGCGGGCGGGATCGGCGAGTTGTTCGGCTGCGACTGCCCCGACGTCACCTGGCCGACCAGCTCCGGCATGTCGAGCGACAGCAGGAACGCCTTGCGGATGCGGACATCCGACAGCAGCGGGTCGTTGGTCTGGAACAGGAAGTCGCTGATGTTCATGGTCGGCGACGTGTCGGTCACCAGGTCCGGGGTGGACTGGTACTCCGCCACATCGGCGTTCTCGACGTCGTAGTTCAGGTCGATATCCCCGGTCAGCAGCGCGGCCTTGGCCGTCGATTCATCGGGGATGACCAGGAAGCGGAGCTTGGGGATCGCCACGGTCTTGTTGCCGGTCAGCCCGTCGCGGTCGCCCGGCAGGGATACATAGTGGTCGTTGCGCAGCAATTCGATGTACTGGCCGCGCTTCCATTCGCCCAGCTTGTACGGGGCGGTCGTGACCGGCGTCACCCACTTCCCGTCCCGGCCCAGCGAGCTGCGGTGGTATATGCCGGTGCCGCCGCAATCCGGCCGGGCCAGCGTGCCGAGGAACAGGGCCGACGGCTTCTCCAGGGTGAAGACGACCGTCTTGTCGTCCTTGGCCGTGACATCCGCGACCTTCACCGCGCCGCGGCCGTCGACCTCGGTCAGGCAGCGCCAGCCGGTGTCCGGGTCGGTGTAGCGCTTCCAGTCGAACAGCACGTCGGCGCTGGTGACCGGCTCGCCATTGCTGAATTTCAGGCCGTCGCGCAGCACGAAGGTGTAGGTCCGGCCGTCCGGCGACACGTCGACCGACTTGGCCAGCAGCGGGCCGACCGTCGCATCCTCCTTGAACGCCACCAGCCCCTCGAACAGATGGGTCTGCACCAGGTCGGTGTTGCCGTCCCGGTTGGTTCCGGGGTCGAGCGAGCGGATGTCGGCGTTGAGCCGGACCAGCAGCGTGTCGCCGCCGGCCAAAGCCGGCGTGGCCGCGAGGCAGGCCACCAAAATGGGCAATACGATCGCTTTCATCGGAAACCCCCGTGTTTGTCTTGGTTGTTGCCTCGGCGGGCCGCGTTCAGGCCCGCCTGACCTAGGCCTCTCCGTCCGGCCGCAGGCCGCGCCACACCACCTTGGCGATCTCGGCGTCCTGCACCGCGACGCCGGTCAGGTCGGCCACGACGATGTCGTCCGGCCGGAAGGCGACCGGCGATGCCAGCAGGGTGCCGAGCTCGACCAGCGCCGCCGCATCGACCAGCCCGGCGCGCACGGCCCATCCGGCCTCGCCGTGATCCACGGATTGGGCGCGGGAATCGACGATGATCCGGGCGCGGCCCAGGATCGCGGCCTCCAGCTCCTGCTTGCCCGGGCTGTCGGCACCCAGCGCCACGATCCGGGCGCCAGGGCGGATCATGGCGTCGGTCAGCAGCGGCGCCGTCGCCGGGGTGGTGGTCACGATCAGGTCGGCGCGGGTGCACAGATCGGGCAGGCCGACGGCCTGGCCGCCCAGCTCCGCCGCCAGGGCCTCGGCGCGATCGCCGTTGCGCGCCCAGACCAGCACGGTGCGCAGGCCGAGGACCCGGGCGATCAGCTGCGCCTGCAGCCGCGCCTGGATGCCGGCACCGACGATGCCGAGCGTGGCGGAACCGGGCCGGGCGATCGCCCGGGCGGCGATGGCGCCGGCCATGGCGGTGCGCCGGTCGGTCAGCTGGCCCTTGTCGTGCAGCACCGCCAGGATCTCGCCGGTCTCGGCGCTGATCACCGCCATGAAGCCGTTGCTGGAGGACAGGCCGCGTTCGGAATTGCGGTAGAAGCTGGTGGCCAGCTTGACCACGAACACGTCGTCGCCGGCGATATGGGCGCCCTTGACGTGGCAGTCGCCCGGCGGGTCGGTGAAGCCGAGATGGCCGACCGCGGTGACCTCGACCTCGCCGGCGGAATAGCGGCGGAATCCCGCCTCCACCGCCGCCAGGGCCGCGTCCTCGTCGAGGGCCGCCAGGATCTCCGGAAGTTCCACCACCCTCATGCCGCGATCCTCGCTTCCGTGCCGACCCTACAGGGCCTCGGCCATTGCCGGCGGCCGCGCCGCCGCCTTGTCGCCGTCCAGCCGCCACAGCAGGCGCACCCCGCCATTGGGGGCGTTCTCCAGCGCCGGCACGGCCGACAGCAGGCGTCTTGTATAGGGATCCTTCGGCGCGTCGAAGATCTGGTCGCGGGTGCCCTCCTCGACGATCCGGCCCTCGCTCATCACCACGACGCGGTCGGCCACCTGCTCGACCACGCCGAGGTCATGGCTGATGAACAGGCAGGAGAAGCCATGCCGCGCCTGCAGCCCGGCGAACAGCTCCAGGATCTGCGCCCGGACGGTGACGTCGAGGGCCGAGACCGGTTCGTCGGCGATGACGAATTTCGGCCGGCGCACCAGGGCGCGGGCGATCGCCGCGCGCTGGCGCTGGCCGCCCGACAGCTCATGCGGATAGCGCCCGGCAAAGGCCTCGCCGAGGCCCACCTCGCCCAGCACCTCGCGCACGCGCTCGGCCTTGCGGGCCCGGCCCATGCCCTCGACGAAGCGCAGCGGCTCGCCGACCAGCCCGCCGATGGTCATGCGCGGGTCGAGCGACGAATACGGATCCTGGAACACCATCTGGCAGTTCAGGCGGTAGTTCCAGTAGCCGGTCTCGCTGCGGGTGATCGGCTGGCCGTCGAACAGGATCTCGCCCCCGGTCGGCCGCACCAGCCCGGCGATGGCCTGGCCGAGCGTGGTCTTGCCCGAACCCGACCCGCCGACCACGGCGACGACCTGGCGCGGTGCGACCTGCAGACTGATGCCGTGCAGGGCGCGCTTGCCCTCCTCCCGCCGCAGCAGGCGCCGGCGCCCGGGATAATCGACCACGAGGTCGCGCACCGCGACGATCGGCGTCTCGTCGGCTGGGAAGCTGCGCGACGGGCCGCGCAGCGGCATCGCCGCCAGCAGCTTGCGGGTGTAGGGGTGGCGCGGCCCGGCCAGCAGGTCCTGGGTCGCGCCCTGCTCCACGATCTCGCCCTGGCACATGACGATGACACGGTCGCTGTAGCGCGCCACCATGCCGAGGTCGTGGCTGATCATCAGCACGGCGGTGCGGTGCTCGCGGGTCAGCCCGACCATCAGCTCCAGCACGTCGCGCTGCACCACGGCGTCCAGCGCCGTGGTCGGCTCGTCGGCCACCAGCAGCGCCGGCTGCAGCAGCATCACCGAGGCCAGCATGATGCGCTGCCGCATGCCGCCGGAGAACTGGTGGGGATAGGAGGCCAGCGCCCGCTCCGGATCACCCAGGCCGACCCGGCGGAGCATGTCCAGGATCAGCGCCCGGCGCTCGGCCGGCTTCAGCTTGCGGTGCAGCGCCAGCCCCTCGTCCAGCTGCTCGCCCAGCAGCATCGACGGGTTCAGCGAGGTCATCGGCTCCTGGAACACCATGCCGATGCGGGCGCCGCGTAGCGCGCGCAGCCGCTTCGGGGCCATGGAGGTGACCTCCTGGCCCTCGAACCGGATCGACCCCGCGGCCCGCCGGATGGCCGGCGGCACCAGCCCCATCACGGCGCGCGCCGCCAGGGTCTTGCCCGAGCCGGATTCGCCGACGATGCCGACGATCTCGCCGGGGTTGACCTCGAAGCTGACGCCGTTGACCACCACGGTTCCGGCCCCCGCAATCTGCAGCGTGAGATCGCGGACCGAGAGCAGCGCGTCCTGGGCGGTCATCGCGTGCCCCTCATGCGCGGATCGAGCCGGTCGCGGATGGCGTCGCCCAGGAGGTTGATGCCCAGCAGGGTGAGCGAGATGCACAGGCCGGGGAAGATGCCGAGCCAGACCGCCTGGGCGATGTAGGGCCGGCTGCTGGCCAGCATGTTGCCCCAGGTCGGCGCCGGCGGCGGCACCCCGAGCCCGAGGAAGGACAGCGAGCTTTCGGCCAGCAGCGTCCAGCCGAACATCGAGGTCGCCAGCACGGTCAGCGGCGCGATGCAGTTCGGCATGATGTGGCGGGCCATGGTGTAGGCCTCGGAATTGCCGATGACGCGCGAGGCGGAGACGAACTCCAGCTCGCGCAGCGACAGCACCGTGCCGCGCATGATGCGGGCGACCGATGGGGTGTAGGCGAGGCCCAGCGCCACGATGATCCCGTATTTGTTGGCGCCGACGACGGCGAGCAGGCCGAGCGCCAGCAGGATGCCGGGGAAGGCCAGCAGGGCGTCGTTGAAGGCCATGATGATGCGGTCGGCCCAGCCCCTGACATAGCCGGAGAAGACGCCGATGACGGTGCCCAGGCTGACCGCGACGGTGACCGTGAGCAGGCTGATCCAGGCGCTGGTCGCGGCGCCGGCCATCAGGCGGCTGAGCACGTCGCGGCCGAATTCGTCGGTGCCGAGCCAGTGCAGGCCGCTGGGCGCCGCCAGCTTGGCGCGGAAGCTGAGCGCCAGGGGGTCGTACGGCGTCCACAGGGCGCCGCAGCATGCGGCGACGAGCAGAGTGCCAATGATGATTCCACCGATGGCGGCGCTGAAGGAGAGGTGCTTCTTCATTCCACGGCCACCCCCGGGTGGCCGCCAGTGGCGGCGCTGAAGGAAGGGTTCATCATTCGACGGCCACCCTGGGGTCGAAAATCGGGTAGCAGAGATCGACGATCAGATTGACGAGGACATAGGTGACCGCGACGAACAGCAGGCACCCCTGGATGACGGGATAGTCGCGGGCGAAGATCGAATCGACCAGCAGACGGCCCAGGCCCGGGATGGTGAACACCGTCTCCACCACCGCGATGCCGCCGAGCAAATTGCCCAGCACCAGGCCGATCAGGGTCCAGGTCGGGCCGAAGGCGTTCTTGAAGGCGTGCCGCCGCAGCACCGCGAATTCCGACAGGCCCTTGGCCCGGGCATGGGTGATGTAGTCGAGCCGCAGCACCTCGAGCGTCGAGGCGCGGGCCATGCGCAGGATCACCCCGGTCTCGTGCAGGAACAGCGTCACGATCGGCATGACCAGGTACAGGAGCCCCCGCATCGGGTCCTCGCCGATCGAGACGTAGCCGACCACCGGCAGCCAGCTGAGCTTGAGTCCGAGGAACAGCAGCAGCAGCAGGCCGAGCCAGAAGGTCGGCACCGACAGGAACAGCGTCGCCGTCGCCACCACCGCGACGTCGGTCTTGCTGTTCTGGCGCCAGGCGGCGATGACCCCGGCCGGCACCGCCACCAGGCTGGCCAGCAGCACCGCCGCCAGCACCACCTGCGCGCTGATCGTGAAGCGCGACAGGATCAGCGGCAGCACCGCCTCCCCCGAGGTGATCGACTGGCCGAGGTCGCCCTGCAGCAGATGTCCGAACCAGATCGCGAACTGCACGACGATGCCCTGGTCGAGGCCGAGCCTGGCCCTGAGGTCGGCCAGGCTGGCCGGGTCGGCGAGGTCCCCCAGCATCAGGGACGCCGGGTCGCCCGGGATCAGCCGGATCAGGACGAACACCGACACTGCGACGATCAGCAGCGTCGGCACCGCCATGGCTATGCGCGTCAGCGCGAAGCGGAGCATGTCATCGTCTCTTGCATGGGGGACCTTCTGGCGCGGCCGGTCAGCTTTTGCCCACGTCCCACAGGATCAGGTTCGACGCCCAGGGCTTGAGGCCGGTGATGCGCTTGTTGTGCGCGAGGCAGTCGTTGTCGTTGTGGGTGAAGATGACCGGCACATCCTCCAGCAGCATCTTGTGGAGGGTGTCGAACAGCGCCTGGCGTTCCTTGGGATCCGTGACCTTCATCGCCTTGTCGATCAGGGCCAGGGCCTCCGGGTTCTCCCACACCTTGCGCGGCTGCTTGTCCTTGGGGCCCGAGATCTGCTCGAAGCCGAGCGCCGGATCGAAGCGCAGCGAATAGGACGTCGCCTCCATCATGTAGGCGCCGGTGTTGTACTTATCGAGCTGAGTGGCCCAGTCGAGCACCTCGATCTGGACGTTCAGGCCGATCGCCTGCCACATCTGCTGGGCGATGACCGCGGTGTTGAAGCTGGGCACCGTCGACCGCTTGTTGGCGTAGATGGTGATCGGCTCGCCCTTGTAACCGGACTCTTCGAGCAGCTTCTTGGCGTGCTCGGGATCGTAGGTGAAGCCCTGCTGCTCCACCGGGCCGTAATATTGCGACGTCCGGTAGATCGGCGAGTTGTTCACCTTGCCGAGCCCGTCGGTGACGGCGCTGACCAGTTCCTCATAGTCGATCGCCGCGGCCATGGCCTGGCGGATCTTGATGTTCTTCAGCACGGGATCGCGGGTCTGCAGGATGATGCTGTGGCGGACCGGGTTGGTGCCGAGCTCGACCGCAAGGTTCGGGTCAGCCTGCAGCTCCGCCACCTCGCTTTCCGGCACCGACGACACGTCGATCGCGCCGGATTGCAGCCCGGCCTTGACGGTCGCGGCGTCGGGGACGGCGAGGAAGCGCACCTGCTTCACCAGCGCCTTCTTGAGGCCCAGGAACCCGTCGCGCTTGTCGCCCGGGGGCGAGACATAGTCGTCGAAGGCGTCCAGCGTCACCGACTGGCCGCGCTTCCATTCGCCGAATTTGAACGGGCCGGTGCCGATCGGCTTGTCCCAGCTGCCATCGGCCTTGACCGACTCCTGGTTCAGGATGCCGGTGCCGCAGCAATCGGTCAGCGCCAGCGTGTTCAGGAACATCGCGTTCGGCTCGTCCAGCGTCATCACGAAGGTGTCGGGGTCCGGCGCCGTGGCGGACACCACCTTGATGCCGTTACGGCCGTCGAAGCTGGGCAGGCACCGCCATTCCGTCTTCGGGTCCATGTAGCGGTTCCAGCTCCACAGCACGTCGGCCGAGGTCATCGCGGCGCCGTTGTGGAACTTCACCCCCTTGCGCAGGGTGAAGGTGTAGGTCTTGCCGTCGGGCGAGACGTCGATCTTCTGCGCCAGCAGCGGCCCGACCTCTCCGCCCTCGGAATATCCGACCAGGCCTTCGACCACGTGCAGGATCACGATGTCGGTGTTGCCGTCCCGGTTCACCCCGGGGTTCGAGCTGCGGATGTCCTGGTTGAGGGCGGCGGTGATGGTCTGGGCGAAGGCCGGGCTGGCAAGCCCGGCCAATGCAGTGGCCCCAGCAAGCGTAGTGGCCAGCAGCAAGCGTTTCATGGTCAGCCTCCTGTTTGGTTCTCGGCGGCGCCCTTGTCTTCGGCGCCTGCTCTTGTGATCGGTCAGGTCGCGTTGCGGCCCGCCCTGCGCTGTCCCAGCACCTCGGCCAGGAAGGTCTGGACCGGCGGCACCGCCTGCATTCCGTCATGGGCCATGTTCGCCACCTGGTCGAAGCGGACGGCGACGCCCGCCGCCTGGAACGACGCCTTCAGGCTGGCCAGGCGCTCCGGCCGGGTGCTGCCGGCGTGGTTGGCGTCCGGCATCCAGTGGCGGCTGCCCGGACGGTGGGTGATCTCCCAGGTCTCGAGATCGGCGGCGCCGACCACCATCTGCACCGGCACCTGCGCCAGTGCGGCCGTGTCGACGGCGGCGCCGAACAGCGCCTGCACATTCCGGGTGCCGACCCACCAGTCCCGCGTCGGGTCGAGCAGGGTGACCGAGCCGGGCGCGCCGATGCAGGCCGCCCACAGCCGGTCGGGATGCAGCATCAGGAAGCGATGGGTGAAATGGCCGCCGCCGGAATAGCCGAACAGGGCGAAGCGGTCGAAGGCCTGCCCGTAGCGCTCGCCCACCTCCGCCACGATGTCGAGCAGCGCCTGGTCGTAGCGGATGCCGGCTTCGCGCATGTATTTGAAGCCGTCGCGGTTGCCGTCGCCCAGCACGCCGACCGGGAACAGCGGCGCCAGGATGATGCAGTTGTTCCAGCGGCCGAATTCGGCGAAGGCGTCGCGGTACCCGACGAAGTCGCGCCCGGTGCCGTGCATGGCGACGACCAGGTCGGGGGCCGTGCCGCCCGGGGCGATCGGCGGCACGTACAGGCAATAGGCGAAGCGCGGATCGGCCTTGCTGGCGAAGATGGTGGTGCGGTCGAAATCGAACTGGGCCCGGTTGCGCTCGGCGAATTCGGCGGCCGGGTCACGGGCCAGGGCGGCGTCGGTCATGGTTTCATCTCCTGGTCGGCGAAAAGCGGGGGCGCGGCACGGGCGCCCGGCCGAGATCGATCCGGTACGCCTGCGCGCCGTTGCGGCTGAAGAACGCCGCCTTCTCCGCCGCGGAGAAGCCGTGCGTCAGCCGCTTGAAGGCGTTGACCAGCGTCCGGTAGCTGCAGCTCTGCTTGTCGACCGGGAAGTTGCTCTCGAACAGGCAGCGGCCGACGCCGAAGCGCTCGAAGCATTCGTCGATATAAGGCTTCCAGGCGGCGGCCAGCTCCGGCGATCCCGGCGGCGCGGCCCGCTCGTGGAAGCCGAAGCCGTAATAGAGCATGCCGAGCCCGCCGATCTTCATCAGCACATTGGGGCATTGCGCCAGCGCGGCGATGCCCCGGCGCCACAGCGCGAACACCTCGTCCCGGCGGCCGGCATAGGGGCCGACGCCCAGCGGCCCGCCGACATGGTTGACGATGATGATAGTGTCCGGAAAGGCGCGGGCTAGGTCCGCCACCGCTTCCAGCTGCAGGTGGAACGCCCAGGCGTCGAAGTTGAGGCCGAGCGGCGCCAGCCGGGCGAAGCCGTCGCGGAAGGCCGGATCCAGCGCCAGGGCGCGCGGCCCCGGCTGGCCGAACATGCCGATGCCGGCCGCATCCCAGCGCAGCGGCTGGCGGATGCCGCGGAAACGGCCCTGCCCAGCCTCGATCTGGGCCTCGAGCACCGCCTGCACCCGGTCGCCGAGGCGGAGATCGGCCCGCCCGACGATGCCGGCGCACAGGCCCGTCCCGGTGCCGGCAGCCGCGGCTTCCGCCGCGATGAACTCGGTCTCGCCGATCGGGCGCATCTCCTCCGGACCGTCCGGACGATAGCCCGCGCCGCATTCGATGCTGACAGTGGCAACCACATTGTGGCCGCCGAAATCCGCCGTGAGGTCGGCCGGCAGGTAGTCGCCGCGGTCGCGCCGCCACAGGTGATGATGGGTGTCGACGATGGGGAGGCCGGGGTCGAGCGCGGGCTCCAGGTCATCCGCCTGCCATTCCGCCAGCTCGCGCAGCGACCGCACCGCATTCCGGCTGGGATCGTAGGGCGCGATCATCCGGCCCGCCCCCGATCGGCGGCCACGCGGAAGCGCGGAAAGCGCCGCAGGCTCATGCCGATCGTTCCTCTGGCATTTCCGGACCCTCCAGATCGTCAGGCGTGAACACCGGTTGGATGGCGTCCCGCCGGGAATGTCCCTATGGGCGACCCTCAAGCCTTGGGGTGCCCTTGCTGTCCGATCGATTGCATATTGATTTTACGTAAGTCAATTTGTTTCTTCGGGCAAACCACCGTTGTCGTCGCGCCGGACCCTGACGGACCGGTCGGAAGCCTAGCCCAGGGTCCCATCGGACTTCAGTTGGAGGGCGTATTCCAGATGGAAGCGCATGAACTCGGCCGCCTTGGCGAATTCGCCCGCCTCCAGCAGGTCGAGGATGCGGAGATGTTCCAGCGACTGGCCGACCAGGCGGCTGCGGTCGACCGTCTTGCGGTACTCCGCCAGGCGGCGGCTGGCGTTCACCCGCCGGATGGATTCGACGAAATACAGGTTCCCGGAGCCGGCGACGATCATCTCGTGGAACTGGGAGTTGATCTCGAACAGCTTGGTGCGCGAGAGGGTGCGATAGTCGCCGTCCAGCAGGCTCTGCTGCTGCGCCCGGGCGCGCCGGAACGCCTCCTCGTCGACCGTGAAGCCCGGCTGCAGGATGGCGGCCGGTTCGATCGCGATGCGGAACAGATAGGCCATGCGATAGGCCTCGCCGGAGGTCAGGACCGGCAGGAAACCCCAGCCTTTCCCGGGCAGACGCTCGATCCAGCCCTCCCGCGTCATCCGGGTCAGGATCCGCATCGCCTCGCTGCGCGAGAGGTCGTAGCGGCGCATGACCTCGTTCTCGCTGATGCGGTCCGGCAGCAGGCCCGACAGGCGATCATCGGCGATCTGGAAATAGACCTCCTCACCGGCCTCCGGGCTTCCCTCGCCGGAGATGTCGGCCGCCAGCGCCGCCGGGTCCTGCGCCAGGAAGAAGCCGCGATTGGCCTCGCGGCGGACGATGCCCTTCGCCTCCAGCAGCTTCAGCGCATCGTTGATCGGCGACCGCGACACCCGGAACAGGTCGGCCAGCTTCTGCGCCGGCAGGTGGTCGTTGGCCCGCAGCGGCTGGTCGCGCGCGTAGTCGAGGATGCGGGCGGCGATCTGCGGTGTCAGCGGCGACTGCGGCATCGGTTTCCTCACTGCACTCCGCCCGCGCCTTGCCCGAGGATGGGCAACGCGACCGTCATTGCATTATATATCAGCACTATGCAATAAGGCATCGACTTTCCGCGACGGGCTGTTCCTGGATGACGTCTAGCACTCTCGACCTGGGCGGTCAGCCCGTCCGCTTCATCGACCTGGCGGCGCTGCTGGGCGCGGACCTCTCGCGGTTCCCCTGGTCGATGCGGATCATCATCGAGAATGTCGTCCGCCATGCCGGCGCTCCCGGCCCCGACGCCTGCGCCCCCTTCCGCGACTGGCTCGGCCCGCGCCGCAGCGATGCGGAGATCGCCTTCCACCCGACCCGGCTGCTGATGCACGACACCACCTGCGTGCCGGCGCTGGTGGACATTGCGGCGATGCGCGACGCGCTGGCGGAATCGGGCGGCGACCCGGCCGCGCTGAACCCCGTCCTGCCGGTCGACGTCTCGGTGGACCATTCGGTGGCGGTCGACCGCTACGGCACGGCCGACGCGCTGGCCTTCAACATGGGCCGCGAGATCGAGCGCAACGCCGAGCGCTACCGGCTGATGAAATGGGCCACCCAGGCCTTGCGCGGCGTCACCGTCCACCCGCCCGGCACCGGCATCATGCACACCATGAACCTGGAGCAGCTGTCGAGCGTCGTCGCCCTGGCCGACAGGGCGGACGGCCCCTGGGCGGTGCCGGACACGCTGATCGGCACCGACAGCCACACGCCGATGGTCAACGGCATCGGCGTGCTGGGCTGGGGCGTCGGCGGGATCGAGGCCGAGAGCGTCATGTTCGGGATGCCGGTCATGCTGCGCATCCCCGACATCGTCGGCGTGCGGCTGACCGGAGTGCTGCGGGACGAGGTGCTGTCGACCGACCTCGCCCTCGCCGTCACCGAGCGCCTGCGCCAGCACGGGCTGTCCGGCGAGTTCGTGGAGTTCTTCGGCCCCGGTGTCTCGTCGCTGTCGGCCGGCGACCGGGCGGTGGTGGCCAACATGGCGCCGGAGTTCGGCGGGTCGACCGGCTATTTCCCGATCGACGGGCGGACCCTGCGCTATCTCGCCGAGACCGGGCGCCCCCCGTCCCTGCTGGACCGGGTGGAGGCCGTCGCCCGGCGCCAGGGCCTGTGGTTCGACCCGCAGGCGACGCCGCTGTACACCGATGTGGTCGGGATCGACCTCGACGGCATCGCGACCAGCCTTGCCGGGCCGTGGCGGCCGCAGGACCGGCTGTCGCCCGCCGCGGCGCCGCGTGCCCTGGAACAGGTGCATGGCCGCCCGCTGCACCCCGCCCCGGACAGCGCCACCCCGCCGGACGGCGCCGTCGCCCTGGCCGCCATCACCAGCTGCACCAACACGTCGGATCCCCGGCTGCTGGTCGCCGCCGGCCTGCTGGCCCGCAAGGCGCGGCAGCTGGGCCTGCGCCCGCCGCCCTGGGTCAAGACCTCGCTGGCGCCGGGATCGCCCGCCGCCGCCCGCTATCTCGAACGCAGCGGCCTGCTGGCCGACCTCGAGGCCCTCGGCTTCGGCATCGTCGGCTATGGCTGCACCACCTGCATCGGCAACTCCGGCCCGCTGGCGCCGGTGATGGATGCGGCGATCCGGGGCGGCCTGGCCGCGGCGGCGGTGCTGTCCGGCAACCGCAACTTCCCCGGGCGGGTGCATCCGCAGATCGAGGCCGGCTTCCTGGCCTCGCCGCCGCTGGTCGTCGCCTATGCCCTGGCCGGCGACGTCGCCCGCGACATCCTTACAGACCCGCTGGGCCAGGCACTGGACGGCCGGCCCGTCTTCCTGCGCGAGCTGTGGCCGGGCGGGGCCGAGATCGACCTGGCGCTGCGGGGCGCGAGCAATCCCGAAGACTTCGCCGCCGCCTTCGCCGCCGCGCATGACAACGCCGCCTGGAACGCCCTGGAGGCCCCGGCGACGACGCTGTTCCCGTGGAGCGGGGCCTCGAACTATGTGAGCCCCCCACCCTTCGCCGCGCAGGACCAGCCGCGCCGGCTGGGATGCTACCGGGCGCGGGCGCTGATGGTGCTCGGCGACGACATCACCACCGACCACATCTCGCCGGCCGGGCAGATCCCGGCGGAGAGCGACACCGGCGCCTATCTGGCCGATCGCGGCGAGGATGTGCGCGACCTCAACGTCTTCGCCGCGCGGCGGGGCAATTGGGAGGTGATGCGGCGCGGCCTCTACACCAACCGGACGGTCCGCAACCTGCTGGCCCCGGCGCTGGCCCCCGGCACCACGATCCATGCCCCCTCGGGCGAGGTGCTGCCGCTGTGGCGGGCGGCACAGCGCTATCGCGACGCGGCCATCCCGGTGGTGCTGCTGGCCGGCGACCGCTACGGCGCGGGGTCGTCGCGGGACTGGGCCGCCAAGGGCGTGGCGCTGCTGGGCGTGCGCGCCGTCCTGGCCTCCAGCTTCGAACGGATCCACCGCTCCAACCTCGTCGGCATGGGCGTGCTGCCCCTGCGCCTGCCGGAGGGGTGCCGCCCCGCCGACCTGGCGATCACGCCGCAGGACTGGATCGAGGTCGATGCGCCGCCCGAGGCGCTGCGCCCGCGTGGCACCGCGCAGGTCAGGATCCGGCGTCCGCACGGGCAGGTCGATGCGTTCGAGGCGGCCGTCGCAGTGGAGACCCAGCTCGAGGTCGCGGTCCTGCAGGCCGGCGGAATCATGCCGCTGATCATCGCGCGCGCCGCGACGCCTGGACATGGTCGATGAAGGCTCCGAGCCCCGCCCTCGGAGGCGTCTAGGCAGTCGCCGCCACCCGGAAAAGCCGATCGCCGCCCGGGTGCCGGCTCCCGATGCAAAAATCATTTGTACACCAACAATAGGCGCGCCAATAATCGATTGCTGCTGGAGTCGCCCTGCCGAGGAAACATGTACACTGGCCTGCGGCCTGATCGCGCTGTCGCGCTTCGCCGTCCGTATGTGAGCATGGCTGGACCCCGGTGAAGATCGCGAGGGCGGACATCGTTGTGAAGGTGAACGGCGCGGAGATGCGGTCCCCCGCCGATCCCGCCACGCCCCTGCTGCATGTCCTGCGCAACGATTTCGGGCTCAATGGCCCCAAATACGGCTGCGGCCTGGGCGAATGCGGCGCCTGCATGGTGCTGGTCGACGGCAAGGCGGCACGCAGCTGCGTGCTGCCGGTGGGCGCGACGGCAGGCCATGCCGTGACGACGCTGGAGGGGCTGGGCACCGTGGATGCCGCCCATCCCGTGCAGCGCGCCTTCATCGAGGAACAGGGCGCCCAGTGCGGCTACTGCCTGAACGGCATGATCCTGCGCACCGTGGCGCTGCTGGCCGTGAATCCGCACCCGTCCGACCGGGACATCCGCGAGGCGCTGCGGTTCAACCTGTGCCGCTGCGGCACCCATGTCGAGATCCTCGCCTCGGTGCATCGCGCAGTCGTCCTGACCAGCGGGCCGCGCGCGCCATGACCCCATCCGCCCTGGCGGGCCTGACCGCCCAGGAATTGTTCGACGAGGCCGGGACCCTGCTGGTCTATCGGATGAACGGGACCGCCATCGAGCCCTTCATCTGCCTGTCGGCGCAAGGCGCGGTGATCGGCTATTCCGGGCATGTCGATCTCGGCCAGGGCATCCGCACCGCGCTGAGCCAGATCGTGGCGGAAGAGCTCGACATCGCCGTCGCGTCGGTCGAGATGGTGCTGGGCGACACCGCGCGCGCGCCGGACCAGGGCGCGACCATCGCCAGCGACACCATCCAGAACACCGCCGTGCCCCTGCGCCAGGCCGCGGCCCAGGCCCGCACCGCGCTGCTGGACCGCGCCGCCGCATGGCTGGGCGTGGCCGTCGGCGTCCTCCGGGTCGAGGACGGGCTGATCGGGGTCGAGGGCGGCAACCGGCGCGTCGGCTACGGCGAGTTGCTGGAGGGCGAGCGCATCCGGCTGGTGCTGGACGACCGGCAGGCGGTCAAGCCCGCCTCCGACTACCGCATCGTCGGGCAGCGCCAGCCGCGCGTCGACATCCCGGCCAAGGCCACCGGCGGCCTGGTCTTCGTCCATGATGTCCGGATCGACGGCATGCTGCATGGCCGCGTGGTCCGGCCGCCCTATGCCGGCGTCGACCATGGCCCGTTCGTCGGCACCAGCCTGATCGCGGTGGACGAGGCGTCGGTCCGCCACCTCCCCGGCTTCGTCGCCGTGGTGGCGATCGGCGATTTCGTCGGCGTCGTCGCCGAGCGGGAGGAGCAGGCGATCGCAGCCATGGACGCCCTGCGGGTCGAATGGAAGCCGGTGCCGCGGCTGCCGGAGCTGGACGACCTCGCCGGCGCCCTGCTCGCCAACCCCTCCACCGCGCGGCGGCTGGAGGACAAGGGCGATGTCGCGGCCGCGCTGGCGGGCGCGGCGACTCGGCTGGCACGCCGCTATGTCTGGCCCTACCAGCTGCACGGCTCGATCGGCCCATCCTGCGCCGTCGCCGATGTGATGCCGGGCGGGGCCCGGGTCTGGGCCGGCACCCAGAACCCCCATCCCCTGCGCGCCGACATCGCCCGGCTGCTCGACCTGCCGGAGGGCGCGGTCGACCTGGTCCGCATGGAGGCGGCGGGCTGCTATGGCCGCAACTGCGCCGACGACGTGGCGGCGGACGCCGCCCTGCTGTCGCGCGCGGTCGGCCGCCCGGTGCGGGTCCAGTTGACCCGCGAGCAGGAGCATGTCTGGGAGCCCAAGGGCACCGCCCAGCTGATCGAGGTCGATGGCGGGCTGGACGCGGCGGGCGACGCCATCGCCTATGACTACCAGTCGCGCTACCCCTCGAACGGCGCCCCGACCCTGGCGCTGCTGCTGACCGGCAAGGTCCCGCCGGTGCCGCAGGTGCTCGAGATGGGGGACCGCACCTCGATCCCGCCCTACGACTACGCCAACCGCCGCGTCACCATCCACGACATGCCGCCGATCGTGCGCGCCTCATGGCTGCGCGGCGTCTCGGCCCTGCCCAACAGCTTCGCGCATGAGAGCTGGATCGACGAGGCCGCGGCGGCGGCCCAGGTCGACCCGGTCGAATACCGGCTGCGCTACCTGCACGACCCGCGGGCCCGCGACCTGGTCGAACGCACCGCCGCCGAGGCCGGATGGGTGCCCCGCACCTCCTGGGGTTCCGAGGGCGGCGACGGCGACATCCTGCGCGGCCGCGGCTTCGCCTATGCGCTGTACGTCCACAGCAAGTTTCCCGGTTATGGCGCGGCCTGGTCGGCCTGGGTGGCCGATGTCGAGGTCAACCGGGCGACCGGCGAGGTGGCGGTCACCAAGATCACCAACGGGCACGACGCCGGGCTGATGATCAACCCGGCGGGGGTGCAGCACCAGATCCACGGCAACGTCATCCAGTCGATCAGCCGCGCCACCCGCGAGGAGGTGCGCTTCGACCGCGGGATGCCGGCGGTGCGGGAATGGGGCGGCTATCCCCTGATCAAGTTCCCGGACGTGCCGCCGATCGAGACGCTGATGATCGAGCGGCCGGACCAGCCGCCGCTGGGCGCCGGCGAATCCGCCTCGGTGCCCAGCGCGGCCGCGATCGCCAACGCGATCTACGACGCCTGCGGCATCCGCTTCCGTGAGCCGCCGTTCACGCCGGAGAAGGTGAAGGCCGCACTGGCCCGAGAGGGCATGCTGGCATCGCCCACGCCGCAGATGCCGGTTCCGCTGCCCGCGCTGGGGCAGCCCGTGCCGCCGAGCCGCAGTCATCGATCCTGGAAGGCGTGGCTGCTGGGCGCCGGCGCCGCCCTGGCCGGGGCCATGGTGGCGGCCCTGCCCTGGCGGCCGGCCATCGCGCCGATCGCCCGCCCCGACCCGTCGGTCTATTCGGCGGCGACGATCGAACGCGGCCGCCAGCTTGCCGCCCTCGGCGACTGCGCCGTCTGCCACACCGGGCCGGACGGCGTGGTCAATGCCGGCGGCCATGCCATGGCGACGCCCTTCGGCACCGTGGTCACGACCAACATCACGCCCGATGTCGAGACCGGCATCGGCGCCTGGTCCTATCCCGCCTTCGAGCGCGCCATGCGCCAGGGCATCAGCCGCGACGGGCACCACCTCTATCCCGCCTTCCCCTACACCCACTTCACCCGGGTGGCGGATGCCGACATGCAGGCGCTGTACGCCTATCTGATGGCGCAGGAGCCGGTGCATTCGACGCCGCCGGCGACGAAGCTGCCCTTCCCCTTCAACCTGCGGCCGCTGGTGGCCGGCTGGAACGCGCTGTTCCTGCGCAGCGGCGAGCTCCAGCCGGATCCCGAGCGCTCCGCCGACTGGAACCGGGGGCGCTATCTGGTCGAGGGACTCGGCCACTGCTCCGCCTGCCATGCGCCGCGCAACGCGCTGGGTGCCGAGAAGTCCGGGCAGGACGCGATCCTGGCAGGGGGCTGGGCGGAAGGCTGGGAGGCGCCGGCGCTGAACGGCCTGTCCAAGGCGCCGGTGCCGTGGAGCGAACAGGATCTGTTCGACTACCTGCGCACCGGCTATTCGCCGCTGCACGGGCCCGCCGGCGGCCCGATGGCCCCTGTCGTGGCCGAGCTGGCGGCGCTGCCGGACCAGGACATCCGCGCCATGGCGACCTATCTCGCCTCCCATGGTCCCGCTGATGTCGCGGAGAGCGACCGCACCGCGGCCGTCCAGGCGATTGAGGCCTCGGCCGCGTCGGCATCGACCGAGATCAGCCGCGCCGGCCGGCTCTATGACGGGGCCTGCGCGGTGTGCCATGACGGCGGCGAGCGGCCGGACCTGTTCGGCATCCGCCCGTCCCTGGCCTTCAACAGCAATGTGCATTCGGACCACCCGGACAATTTGATCCGCGTGATCCTGAACGGGGCGGCCAGCCCGACACTGGCGCATGCCGGCGCGATGCCGGCCTTCGGCCCGGTGCTGGACGACAGCCAGATCGCCGACCTGGCCGCCTATATCCGCGGCCGCTTCGCCCCCGGCAGACAGCCCTGGGAAAACACCGCGGACACCGTCCGGCGGCTGAGGGCGGACCCGGCCGCCCATTGATCTGACGGAAGGGGGCCAGCGCCCCCTTCCCTCCGGCCTCAGTTCAGGACGATCTCGACCCGGCGGTTCTGCGGTTCGCGCACACCGTCGGCGGTCGGCACCAGCGGATCGGCCTCGCCGACGCCGCGGACGACGATCGCATTGTCGGCGACCCCGTCGGTCACCAGTTCGCGGCGCACCGCTTCGCCGCGGCGGACCGAAAGCGCCTGGTTGTACTTGTCAGACCCCGACCGGTCGGTGTGGCCGGTGACGTTGATCTGCGTGGCCTTGCCCTGCAGCGCGTCGGTGGCGGCCGAGTTGACGATCTGCTTGGCCTCCGGCGTCAGCTTCGAGCTGTCGAAATCGAAGAAGACGAGATAGCTGCGGGCCTGGGCGATCGGCGCGACCTCCTCCGCGACCGGGGCCTCACCCTCGCCGAAGGAGTAGCGCAGGCCGACCAGAATGCTGTGGTTGTTGTTGCTGTCCGACTTGATCCGGACGCCATTGTCCTGGAAGGTCTTACCCTGGGTGCCGAAGTAGCGGTATTCCAGGGTGGCCGCCATGTTCGGCATGAAGTTGTACGCCACGCCGGCGATGCCCTGATACGCGAAGGCCGCCTTGGTCGAGTCGAAGAACCGCCCGCCGCCGCTCGGGTTGAAGTCGGCGTCGATCAGCGCCAGGCCGACGCCGGCGCCGACATAGGGCACGAAGGGCGAGCCGAAATCGAAGTCGTAGTAGCCGTTCGCCATCAGGCCGTAGGTGGTCTGGTGGTTGTTGCCGTCATGGCTGTTCTCACGGATGCTGGCCTCCAGGTCGCTGCGGAAGCCATTCCCGAAGGCGTAGCCGACATAGAGGTCGCCCGCCGGCCCGACGTCATAGTCGTCCTTGTTCAGGTTGTTCCCCTGCAGAAAATTGACGCCGGCACCGGCGCCGACATAGATGCCGGGCGCCTGCTGCGCCATGGCTGGCGTTCCAGCGAGCAGCGCGGCCGCTCCGGCGGCGAAGACATAGCGTCTGTACATTCCTGACTCCACGAGTGGTTGGTCGGTCTGATTTCACCGGCTCGTCCCCATGCCGACCATACAGATGCATACGTCCTTGAATGTATGTCAAAATGGCGCAGGGCGACCATGTTGCAGGTTGAAGCCGATTCACATCGACCCAGGGACATTAGGAATTCGGCGTAAATGCAGGCCGAGCCTTGAAAAAATCGGGAGCCGACCCCGCCTTCACCGCGGCTATCAGCTGCGCACCAGCTGTCGCACCCGCATCGGATGGGCCGAGGCACTGCTGTCTTATCGGGTGGGGTGCCGATCTGAACGGAGGCCATCCCAAAAGAAAACGGGCCGCAAAGATGCGGCCCGAGTTTAGGGAGGAAACGCCCAAGAAGTGCGTTACGGCCTACAGCATCGCTGCATACCGCACCGCAACATAACCACATTCCCGACGAGAGTGGCAAGCCCTAAATGATGAAAGTTTATTCATTCACAGGACTGCCTAAAAAACTTGCTCCCGTGGCCTCAGAAGCGGCGAGACCGCCCCTCCGGAAGGCAACGGCAGCAGGCCGTCACACCCGCTGCGCCGCGATGAGGTTCCAGATCGCGAGCGGAGTCGCGGGCATGTTCACATGCCGGATGCCGAGACCGGAGAGGGCGTCGACCACGGCGTTCATCACGGCCGGCAGTGAGCCGGCGCAGCCCGCCTCGCCGCAGCCCTTGGCCCCCAGGGGGTTGGTCGCGGTCGGCTGCGGCCGGCTCTCGAAGGTGAAGACCGGCGGCGCGTCCGCGGCCCGCGGCAGCTGGTAGTCGACGAAGGAGCCGGTGGTCAGCTGGCCGTCCGAATCATAGACGGTGCGTTCCATCAGGGCCTGGCCGATGCCCTGCATCACGCCGCCATGCAGCTGGCCTTCGACCAGCAGCGGGTTCACCAGCGTGCCGAAGTCGTTGACCATGACATAGCTGACAACCGCGGTGATGCCGGTGTCCGGATCGATCTCGACCTCGGCGATGTGGCAGCCATTGGGATAGGCCGACGGCGCCTGCTTGAAGATGTGGTCGACGTCGAGTGTGTCAGGGATATCGGCCGGCAGGCTGAGTCCCGCGGCGAGCCGGCCGGCGAGCTCCATGATGCCGACGCCGCGGTCGGTGCCGGCGACGGTGAAGCGGCCATCCTCGAACTCGACGTCGAAGGCCCCGGCCTCCAGCAGGTGGCCGGCGATCTGGCGCCCCTTCTCGATCACCAGGTCGCCCGCCTCCAGGATCGCGGCGCCGCTGGCCATGATCGACTTCGAGCCGCCGGTGCCGCCGCCGGCGATCAGGCGGTCGCTGTCGCCCTGGACCAGGCGGATGCGGTCGAACGGGATCCGCAGCTTCGAATGCAGCACCTGGGCGAAGGCCGACCAGTGGCCCTGGCCGTAGTCGAGCGTGCCGGTGACGATGGTGACGGTGCCGTCCGACTCGAAATGGATGCCGCCCATCTCGTTGGTCGGCGGCGCCGTGACCTCGAGATAGCAGCCGATGCCGCGGCCACGCAGCCGGCCCCGGGCGGCGCTCTCCGCCCGGCGGGCCGCGAAGCCGGCCCAGTCCGCCGCCTCGATGGCACGGCCGAGCAGGCCCGGAAAGTCCCCGCTGTCATAGGCCGTGCCCGCCGGCGTCCGCCACGGCAGCTGGCCCGGCGCCACCATGTTGCGCCGGCGCAGCTCGACCCCGTCGAGGCCGAGTTCGGCGGCCGCCGTGTCGATCAGCCGCTCCATGTAGTAGTTGCCCTCCGGCCGGCCGGCGCCGCGATAGGCGCCGATCGGCACGGTGTTGGTCACGGCGCAGATCGTGTTCACCTCGACCAGCGGCGTGCGGTACATGCCGATCGAGTTCTTGGCGATGTTGAGGGTGGTCATCATCGGCCCCACCGGCGACAGGTAGGCGCCGAGATTGCCGTAGCCCGTGAAGCGGGTGGCGAGGAACTGCCCGTCGGCGTCGAGCGCCAGTTCGGCGACCACCTCCATGTCCCGCCCATGATGATCGGACATGAAGCTGTCGGAGCGCTGGTCGGTCCACTTCACCGGGCGGTCGAGCAGCCGCGCCGCATGCATGAGACAGACATATTCCGGGAACACCGCGCCCTTCATGCCGAAGGAGCCGCCGACATTGCCGGTGATCAGATGGACCCGGTCGGCCGGAATGCCCATCGCCTCGGCCAGGTTGTTGCGCTTGCCGAACACGCCCTGGCTCGGCGCATGGACGGTGAAGCGGCCGGTCGCGGCGTCATAGCCCACCACCGCCGCGCGCGGCTCCATCGGGTTGACGACGATGCGGTTGTTGAGGATCTCCAGCCGCGTGACATGCGTCGCCCGGGCGAAGGCCTCCGCCACCTTCTCCGCATCGCCGAAGTGATAGTCGAGCACCACATTGCCGGGCGCGTCGTCATAGAGAAGCGGCGCATCGGGCCGGATGGCATCGCCGACGCTGGTGACCGCCGGCAGCGGATCGATGTCGAGCTCCACCGCCTCCGCCGCATCGCGCGCCTGATGGGCGGTTTCGGCGATCACCACCGCGACCGGGTCGCCGACGAAGCGCACCTTGCCCGAGGCCAGCGCGTGGCGCAGCGGGGTCGTCATCGGCGACCCGTCGCGGTTCTGGAACGCGATCACGCATTTCAGCGGCCCGTAACCCATCGGGGCGAGATCGGCCGCGGTGTAGATCGCGAGCACGCCCGGCATGGCGCGGGCCGACTCGGTCGAGATGGCCCCGATCGTGCCATGGGCATGGGGGCTGCGCACGAAGGCGGCATAGGCCTGGCCCGGCAGGCTGACATCGTCGGTGTAGCGCCCCTCGCCCCGCAGCAGGGTCGGGTCTTCCAGGCGGGAGACGGGCTGGCCGATGCCGAATTGCAACGCGGCGACGTCTTCGGCCGTGGCTGGCTTGTTCATCGGTGAGGTCTCGATGCTGGCTGGCGGCACCTCGGCCTCGCCCATGATCGCAAGGCGCCGGCCAAGGTTCGAAGGACAATAGCTCCAGACTAAAGGTCGTCACCGGGATGAGAGAAGCCGATTTGGCAACACTCCTGTCCGATGGGCGCAGGCCTCGACGGTGTCGGCGGGCGATTCGCCCACCCCCGCGGCGCGACCGCCTACGCGGCGTGCCCCGCGCCGGCAGGAGCCTTGGTGCGGACGGCGCCGGGCGATTGCCCGATCACCCGCTTGAAGGCCCGGCTGAAGGCGGCCTGAGACCCGTAGCCGAGACGATGCGCCGCAGCCTCGATCGGCATGCGGTCGCGCCCGATCCACTGCGCCGCCAGGCGCATCCGCAGATCCGCCAGATAGCGCAGCGGGGTCAGGCCGGTGACCGCCAGGAAGCGCTCGGCGAAGACCGAGCGGGAACTGCCCATCTCCGCCGCCAGCTCCGCCACCGTCCAGTCCCGCCCGGGATCGCGGTGCAGGGCGGTGATGACCCGGCCCAGCCGCGCGTCGCGCAGCGCGTCGATCCAGCCGCCACCGGCAGCGCCGCCGCAGCCGCACTCCACCCAGCCACGGACGATGGAGGCCGAGACGACATCGGCCAGCCGCGCCAGGATCGCGGCGAAGCCCGCCCGCTCCGTGCACGCCTCGCGCGCCATGGCCTCCAGCATCGGCAGGATCTCGGGATAGCGGTCGAGCAGTGTGCCGACCATCATGACCTCGGGCATCAGCGCCACCAGCGGATGCATGCCGCCGAGGTCGAATTCCATGCAGCCGCTGAAGACCAGCACGCCCTTCGCCCCGCCGGATTCGTCCGGCACGGCCCGGATGGCGCCGACGGTCTTGCACAACGGCGCGGTCTCGAAGCTGGCGATGTCGCGGCTGGGCAGGTCCGGCGCGGATAGCAGCTCATGCGCCCCGCCGCGCGGCAGCAGCACGGCGTCGCCGGTGCCGAGCGCCTGAAGCGCCCCGCCCGATGTGCGCAGGAACACCGGGCCGCGGGCGATGAAGTGGAACTGCGCCCGACCCTCGACGATGCCGAAGCCGATCCCGAAGGGCGGCGCGATCTCGATCCGGCGATACTGCACCCCGACCAGGCGCATCCCGAGGAGCAGCTCGCTCACGAGATCGTCCGAGGGTCGGGGGTTGGCCGCCTCAGGCTGCATTTCGGACGCAGGGTCAAACATTCCGGAGTATCTGGCATAGATCGTCCGGGGAGTCCATCTTACCTTCTGCTGCATCGCAGCAGAACCTCTTCGAGAGACAGACAGATGAGCGATTGGACACAGCGGGCGGATGCGGCGCCGGCGCGGGAGGCACCGGCCTGGGGTGCCGTCTTCTCGATGACGCTCGGCGTGTTCGGGCTGGTGACGGCGGAGTTCCTGCCGGCCAGCCTGCTGACGCCGATGGCGGCGGATCTGGGCGTGTCGGAGGGCGTGGCCGGCCAGGCGGTGACGGCGACTGCGGTGGTGGCGCTGGTCATGAGCCTGCTGGTCTCGGCCGCGACCCGGCGCGTCGACCGGCGGATCGTGCTGCTGGCCTTCTCGGTCCTGCTGACGGTCTCGAACCTGCTGGTCGCCTTCGCCCCCGGCCTGCCCGCCCTGCTGCTCGGGCGCGTGCTGCTCGGCCTGGCGCTCGGCGGCTTCTGGACCATGTCCGCGGCCACGGTGATGCGGCTGGTGCCCGAGGCGATGGTGCCCCGGGCCCTTTCGCTGCTGTTCAGCGGCGTCTCCGCCGCGACCGTCGTCGCCGCCCCGGTCGGCAGCTATCTCGGCGACGTGATCGGCTGGCGCGACGTCTTCCTGCTGGCGGCGGTGCTGGGCGTGCTGGCGCTCGCCGTGCAGTTCGCGACGCTGCCGCGGATGGCGCCGAGCGGGCTGACCCGCCTGCGCACCCTGGTCGAGGTGCTGGCGCGGCCGCAGGTCGGGCTCGGCATGATCGCCGCCCTCCTGGTGTTCGCCGGGCATTTCGCCTTCTTCACCTATATCCGCCCGTTCCTGGAGACGGTGACCGGGGTCGGCATCACCGGCGTGTCCGGCATCCTGCTGGGCTTCGGCATCGCCAATTTCCTCGGCACCTTCCTCGGCGGCGTGCTGCTCGAACGCAGCATGCGGCTGGCGATCCTGCTGATGCCGCTGGCCATGGGCGTGCTCGGGCTCGGCTTCGTGGCCCTGGGCGGCGGCGCCCCGGTGGCGAATGCGGTGATGGTGGCCCTGTGGGGCGTCGCCTTCGGCGCCGTGCCGGTGGCCTGGTCCACCTGGCTGACCCGCACGGTTCCCGATGAGGCCGAGAGCGCGGGCGGCCTGCTGGTCGCGGCGATCCAGTTCGCCATCGCGATGGGAGCCGCCGCCGGCGGCGCCATCTTCGACGTGAGCGGCGCGCTGGGCGTCTTCACCGCCAGCGGCCTCGTCCTGTTGCTGGCGGCGCTGATGATCCTGGTCGGCATCAAGGGCCGGACCACCGCCACCGTAACCCCGTAACATCCGTCGGGGTTGCCGGCGCCCGGTTTCATCGGGCGCCGGCTGGCGGTCCATGAAGGGGCTATCCCGGCCTCCTCCTCGGCGGCAATCTACCCAGCCCGCAGCCCCTTCAGCGAGTTCGAGATGGACACATTGCCGGCCCTGCACACCGGAACGCCCCGTTCCGAGCGCGGCTTCATCACCCCGGTCGAGGGGCTGGAGATTCCGTTCGGCCTGGTCGAGGGCGCGGCGCCCGGCCCCATCCTGCTGGTGACCGCGGGGGTGCACGGGTCCGAATACTGCTCGATCGAAGCGGCGCTGCGCCTGATGGGCCAGGCTCCGGACGGCCTGGCGGGCACGATCCTGGTGCTGCCGATCCTGAACCCGTCGGGCTTCCGCCAGCGCAGCATCTATGTGATGCCGGAGGACGGGCGCAACCTGAACCGGATGTTCCCGGGCAGGCCGGACGGCACCTTGAGCGAGCGCCTGGCGGACTGGCTGGTGACCAAGATCTATCCGCAGGCGGACGCCTATCTCGACCTGCATGGCGGCGATCTCAGCGAGGCGCTGGCGCCGTTCTCGCTGTTTCCCAGCGGCAGCGAGGCCTCGCAGGCGCTGGCGATCGCCTTCGGCCTGCCGGTGTCGGTCGCGGCGGGCGGCGAAGGCTACACCATCAACGCGGCCGGGCGGCTGGGCGTGCCCAGCCTGATCGCCGAGGTCGGCGGCAACGGCCTGTGGGACGAGGCCGGCGTCACCGCGATGACGGCGGGGATCGACCGGGCGCTGCACCATCTCGGCATGATCCCGGGACCGGTGCCGGCGGCACCGCAGGAGCGGCCGCGGATGGTGACGATGTGGGTTCCCGCCGCCGGCGCCGACGGACTGTGGTACCCGGCAACCGAGATCGGGCAGACGGTCGCGGCGGGCGACGTGCTCGGTGAGATCCGCGACGTCTTCGGGGCGGTGCGCGAGACCATCCGCTCGCAGCAGGACGGCTTCATTCTGTACCGCTTGAGCAGCCTGGCCGTGAACCGGGGCGAGGCCCTGCTCGGGGTCGGAACCCCGCTCCAGAATTGACCGAACGTTCGGTCAGCCTTTGATGCCCCTTACAGGCTGATGGGGCCGCAGCTGTCGCCGAGGACCAGCGCGGGCTGGAACACCACATTGCGCGGCGGCAGCTCCATGCCCCGGTCGATGCGGTCGACCAGCAGCCGCAGCGCCTCGTTGGTCATGTCGCCGACCGGATGCTCCGTCCGGGTCAGCCGGGGGCGCAGGCCCCCGATCCCCGGGATGGTGTCGGTCGATGCGATCGAGATGTCGTCCGGGCAGCGCAGGCCGAGATCGACCATCGCCCGCATCGCGCCCAGGGCCATGACGCCGTTGGCGACATAGAGAGCAGAGGGCCGGTCCGGCAGCAGCAGCAACTCGCGCGCCACGGAATAGGCCACGTCCTCGCGGAACTCGCCGCTGCGGACATGCTCGGGCCGCGGGGCGGCGCCGCGCGCCTCCATCGCCTGCAGCATGCCCTCGAGACGGCCGCGGCCGGTGGTCAGGTGCAGCGGGCCGGTGATCGTGCCGATCCGGCGGTGGCCGAGGTCGAGCAGGTAGTTCGTCACCTGCTTCGCCGCCGAGATGTTGTCGAGGGTCACGGTGTCTGACCGGTCCTCGTCCACGGTGCGGCCGAACAGCACCATGGGCATCGAATTGCCCTCGAAATCGCGCCGCAGATAGTGCGAGGGCAGCCCGACCGGCACCAGGACGACCCCATCGCAGGACAGCATCCGGATCCGCGACAGGGCGCGGCGCTCCGCATCCGGCTTCTCGTCGCTGTTGAACACCACCAGCGAATAGCCCCAGGCGGCCACCGCCGCCTCGGCCGCGCAGACGATGCGGGCGAAGAACGGGTTCGCCAGATCCGCGACCACCAGCGCGATCAGCTGGCTGCGGCCGCGCTTCAGATTGCGGGCGACCGCCGACGGCGCATACTGCAACTCGCTGATGGCGGCCAGCACGCGGGTCCGCAGGGACGGGCTGACATAGGCCGTCTCGTTGACCACGGCGGAGACGGTGGCGGTCGAGACACCGGCCAGCCGTGCGACATCTTTGATGGTTGCCACCGAACACTCAGCTAATCGTTTCGCCGACTTTCGCCTATCGATACAGCCTTGTCCAGCCGACATGTATCGAATTTTACGCTTGCAAGAACGAACGAGATTGTCGAGTTTAGCGAAACGGTTAGATGGCGTTCGCTGGACCTTGCGCGACACGCCGCGAAAGGGAGGAAGACCATGAAGACCCCGCTGTTCGGCATGCTCGCCGCAATCCTGGCCCTGCCGGCCGGCACGGCCGTGGCGCAGGACAAGCCCCTGCTCGGCATCGTCTCGATCGCCGCGACCGAGGCCAACAACGTCCGCTACATCGCCGGCGCGACCGCGGCGGCCAAGGAGCTGGGCTGGGAGGTGTCGGTGATCGACGCCGCCGGCAACGCCGACCAGGCCAATGCCGCGATCCAGAATTTCGTGCAGCGCGGCGCCGGCGCTGTCGTCGACATGGTGTTCCCCTATTCCTCGATCGGCGCAGGCCTGGCCGCGGCCAAGGATGCCGGCGTGCCGGTCGTGACCTGGGGCGGCGGGCTGGGCAGCAGCGTGGCCGCCACCAACGGGTCCGGCGCGCCCCTGGCCCAGCCGGTGATCGACAAGCTGGTCGCGGATCTCGGCGGCAAGGGCAGCGTCCTGGCCCTGACCTACCGCACCGGCGAGGTCTGCCGGAACCGCGAGTCGCTGTTCGACGAGATCGTGGCCAAGAGCCCCGGCATCACCGTCACCAAGAACGAGGTGCGGATCCCCGGCTATTTCCAGGACGGCGCGGAATACGCCAACGCCTGGCTGGCCTCGCACCCGCAGGGCGACGAGGCCCTGGCGATCTGGGGTTGCTGGGACGATCCGGCGATCGGCGCCATCGGATCGCTGCGGCAGCAGGGCCGCGACGACGTCAAGGTGTACGGCGTCAACGGCAACGCCCAGGCCATCGAGAACATCCGCAGCGGCCACATGGACGCGACAGCATGGGAAGACAGCTACACCGAGGGCCACCAGATGGTGAAGCTGCTGGTCGACATCAAAGCCGCCGGCGCCGGCTGGACGCCGAAGGCGGTCGAGGTTCCGGCCGTCCTCGTCACCAAGGACACGGTCGAGCAGTTCGTGAAGGATCATCCCGAGGCGCTGGGCAAGTGAGCTGCGGACGGCGAATGGCGGTCGGACGGCGCAGAATCCCGGGCGGCGCATGAGCACCCAGGACCCTTCCCCGGCATCCGCCGGCCCCTTCCTGGTCGCCCGGGAGGTGGCGAAATCCTATGGCGGCGTCCAGGCGCTGAAGGGGGTTTCGCTCTCGCTCGACGCCGGGCGGGTGCATGGCCTGGTCGGCGCCAACGGCGCCGGCAAGTCGACGCTGATCCGCGTGCTGGCCGGCCTGACCCACCCGGATGCCGGCGAGGTCAGGATCGACGGCACCGCGGTCGCCATCGCCTCGCCGCAGGACGCCACCGCCCTGGGCCTGGGCTTCATCCACCAGGAGCTGGCCTTCGTCCCCGGCATGACGGTGCTGGAGAACATCATGCTCGGCGTGCCGAAGAAGCGGCGCCTGGGCATGGTCGACTGGGCGGCGATCGAACGCGACGTGGCGCCGATCGCCCGGCGGGTGGGCATCACCGCCTCGCTCCATGCCGATGCCAAGACGCTGTCGATCGCCGAGAACTGGCTGATCAGCATCTGCCGGGCGCTGGTGCGCAAGGCGCGGCTGATCGTGATGGACGAGCCGACGGCGTCGCTGTCGGCGAGCGAGAGCGAGAGGCTGTTCGGCATCATCGAGGATTTGACCGCCTCGGGCGTCGCCATCCTCTACGTGTCGCACCGGCTGGACGAGATCCTGCGGCTGTGCCACCGCGTCACCGTGTTCCGCGACGGCCGGTCGGTGGCCGAGATCGGCAAGGCCGCGTTGACCCGGACCGCCCTGGTCGAGGCCATCGTCGGCGGCGAGACCCGGCCGGCGGACGCGGCCCGCGGCGAGCCCGTCGGCGGCGATGCCGTGCTGCGGGTGTCGGGCATGGCCCGCCAGCCCCGGGTCCAGGGCGTCAGCTTCGAACTGCGCCGCGGCGAGGTGCTGGGCATCGGCGGCCTGGTCGGCGCCGGCCGCACCGAGCTGGCGCGGCTGATCTACGGCGCAGACCGGGCCGAGGCCGGGACCATGGTGCTGGACGGCGCGCCCTTCGCCCCGCGCAGCCCCGGCCAGGCGGTCGCGGCCGGGCTGGGGCTGGTGCCGGAGGAGCGCCGGGCCGAAGGCCTGGTCCTGACCAAGAGCGTCGCCTTCAACCTGCAGATCGCCAATCTCAGGCAGATCATCCGCGCCCCGGCGCTGCCCCTGATCAGCCATCGGCGGCGGGAGGCGTCGTCGCTGGCGATCGTCCGCGACCTCGCGATCAAGACCCGCAGCATCGAGACACCGGTCGGGCGGCTGAGCGGCGGCAACCAGCAGAAGGTGGTGATCGGCCGCTGGCTGCTGCGCGGGCCGAAGGTGCTGATCCTGGACGAGCCGACGCGCGGCGTCGATATCGGGTCGCGCGGCGAGATCCACCGCCTGCTGCGCGACCTCGCCGCCCGCGGCATGTCCATCCTGGTGATCTCGTCCGAGCCGGACGAGCTGCCCGATCTGTGCGACCGCGTCCTGGTCATGGCCGAAGGCCGGATCGTGCGGGAGCTGGCGGGGCGCGCGATCACCCGCAATTCCATCGTCGAGGCCAGCTACGCCGCCGGCCATGCCGCGGCCGCGGCCGAAAGGAGTGTCCGATGACGCAGACCGCCGCCGCGAGCCGCCGTCTGTCGCCGCAGTCGAAGCTGGCCCTGGGCCTGTTCGCCCGCTACGCCACCATCCTCGGGCTGGTGCTGATGATCCTGGCGTTCTCGGTGCTCTCCCCCCGGGCCTTCCCCACGGTCAACAACTTCACCAACGTGCTGAACCAGGCGTCCCTGGCGATGATCATCGCCGGCGGGCTGACCCTGGCGGTGGTGGTGGGCGAGCTGGACCTGTCGATCGGCTTCGCCGCCAGCCTGCACGGCGTGCTGGTCACCGGGCTGATCGTCGGCAACGGCCTGCCGATCCCGGTCGCCATCCTGATCGTGCTGGTGCTGGGCGCGCTGATCGGCCTGGTCAACGGCCTGATCGTGACCAAGATCAAGGTCAATTCGGTGATCGCCACCCTGGGCGTCGGCACCATCCTGACCGGCCTGTCCTTCGCCTATTCCGCCGGCGTCCCGATCGTGTCCGGCGTGCCGGAGGCGTTCCTGCAGATCTCGCTCGGCCGCTGGCTGTTCGGCATCCCCAACAACATCATCATCATGGCGCTGGTGCTGGGCGCCCTGTGGATCCTGGTCGAGCGCACCGCCCTGGGGCAGGAGATCCAGGCGGTGGGCGGCAACCCGGCGGCGGCCCGCCTGGCCGGCATCAATGTCGACCGCATCAAGACGCTGGGCTTCGTCGTCTCCGGCATGTGCGCCGCGCTGACCGGCATCCTGCTGGCCTCGCGCCTGGGCAGCGGCACCACCAGCGCCGCCGACAGCTATCTGCTGACCGCCTTCGCCGCCGTCTTCCTCGGCTCCGCCACGCTGCGCGACGGCGAATTCCATGTGCTGGGCACCATGGTCGGCGCCCTGATCATCGCCTTCGGCTTCAACGGGCTGAACATCTTCGGCGCCCCGACCTATTCCCAATACGTGCTGCAGGGCGCCATTCTCATCATCGCCGTCGGGCTTTCCAGCCTCGGCCGGACGATCGCGGAACGCTAGGAGATCTCGGTATGCCTTCGGACCCGACCTGGGACGTCCATATCGTCGAATTCGCCCGCTCGAAGGACCAGCCGGTGGCCAGCCTGGTCCACGGCACCCATGACGAGGGCGTGGTCGACCTGCCCTTCTCCTTCGTGCTGGCCCGGCGCGCCGGCCGGGTCGTGCTGATCGACACCGGTTTCATGAAGGAGGGCAGCGGCGCCGAGATGAGCGTGCGCTTCGGCATCCCGGACTGGATCTCGCCGCTGCGCATGCTGGCCGAGCTGGACGTGATGCCGGAGGCGGTCACCGACATCGTGCTGAGCCACGCGCATTTCGACCATATGGGGTCGATCGGCAAGTTCCCGAACGCCCAGATCTACATCCAGAAGCGCGAGATCCTGAGCTGGGTCGAGGCGATGGCCCTGCCCCCGCGCTTCGGCTTCCTGACCCAGATCATCAACCCGGACGACCTGCGGCGGGCCTTCGATGCCTCGGTCGAACACCGGCTGCACCTGGTCGACGGCGACCGCGACGACATCCTGCCCGGGCTGCATCTGCGCCTGGGCGAAGGCCACACGCTGGGCCAGCAATTCGTGATCCTGGAGACCGCCCGCGGACGTCTCGTGGTCTCCGGCGACTGCGTCTATGCCGCGCGCAACGTCTGCGGCCACAACCATGACGGCGTCTATGTCCCCCTGGCCAACGGTGTCGGCAGCGTGTGGGAACAACTGAAGACGATCGACCGCATCAACACCGCGATCGACGGCGACATGAGCCGCCTGATCATCCTGCACGACAGCGACCGCTGGGCCGGCCTGCCCGTGGTGCGGGAGATCGAGGGCTTCAGGATCGTCAAGGCGGCTTAGGCCGCCCCGGCCGACGACGCCCCTCTCAGGTCAGCGCGGTCAGGGACGTCGCGGTTTTCCGTCGGGCAGCGCCGGATTGCTTCGTTGCCTGGAGACGGCCAGCCGTCGCCTCGATCGAGTCGCGCGTGCCGATGGACTCCGCCCCACCGGCCCGCTGCACCGACAGGCTGCCGCAGGCGACGGCCCAGGCGAGGCACACATCCAGCGGCTCGCCGTCCAGCCAGCGATCGAGAAAACCGGCGTCAAAGGCATCGCCCGCCCCTGTGGTGTCGACCACCGGGACCGGCGGCGCCGCGGCGCGCAGCCTCTCGCCGGCCACCTCGGCCACCGCGCCCTCGCCGCCCAGCTTGATGGCGACCGCCGGAATCCGCGCCGCCAAGGCGTCGAGCGCGGCCTCGGGCGTCGCCGCCCCGGTCAGGGCCAGGGCCTCCGCCTCGTTGGGGAAGAACAGGTCGACGCCGTCGAGCAGCCCCAGGGCTGCCGGGTCGGCGATCGCCACCGCATCCCAGCTGCAGTCGAGCGACACCGTCAGCCCGCATTGCCGGGCCCGGGCGACGAGATCGGGGATCTCGCGCAGGGTCGCGAGCTCCGCGATGTGCAGATGGCGCAGGAGACCGCTGGCCAACGCCGCATCAAGGGTCGCCGGCTCGGCCTTGCCGGCACGGCGGGTCAGGAAGGCGCGGTCGCTGTCGACCGCCATGGCGACCGTGAGCTGCGGCCCGGCATCGGCCGCGCGGTCGAGCCAGCGCAGATCGACCCCGCTCGCGGCGAGCGGGCCGTCGAGCCCCCGCCCGAAATGGTCGATCCCGATCCGGGCCGCCAGCGCCGCCGGCCGGCCGAGCCCGGAGAGATGGGCGGCGGTGATGAACGCGCCACCGCCCGGCACCAGCGTGACGTCCCGGGCGAAATGCTCCCGCCCCGGCTCCGGCATCGCGTCGAGCCCGGTGAAGACCAGATCGGAATAGAGGCGGCCGACGCAGAGGACAAAACCTTCGGGGGACATGGCGGTCAGGCCTGGCACAGCGTCTGCTCGCTTTCGGCGTCGAAGAGATGAAGCGTGTCGTTGGCCGCGGCCAGCCGCACCGTACCGCCCACCGGCGGCGGCCGCCGGCCCGGGGCGGTGCCGACCACGGCCGCGCCGGCGGCATCGACATGCAGCAGGGTTTCCGGACCCAGCGGCTCGACCACCGACACCGTGCCCTCGATCACCAGGGCATCGGCCGCGGCTTGGCCCTCGACCGCGGCGAGGTCGTCGGGCCGTACGCCCAGCAGGACACGGCGCCCCGGCGCGACGCCCGCGGCCGCCGCCGGCAGCGGCGCCGATCCGCCCCCATCCAGCGCCACCGCCACGCGCCCGTCGACCACCGCGACCTGCCCCGGCAGCAGGTTCATCGGCGGGCTGCCGATGAAGCGCGCGGTGAACACGTTGGCCGGGCGGTGATACAGCTCGGCCGGACTGCCGACCTGCAGGATGTGGCCGTCGCGCATCACCACGATGCGGTCTGCCAGGGTCATCGCCTCGACCTGGTCATGGGTGACGAAGACGATGGTGCTGCCCAGGCGCTGGTGCAGCTTCTTGATCTCCAGCCGCATCTGGCCGCGCAGCTGGGCGTCGAGGTTGGACAGCGGCTCGTCGAACAGGAACACCGCCGGGTCGCGCACCATGGCGCGGCCGATGGCGACGCGCTGGCGCTGGCCGCCCGACAGCTCGGACGGGCGGCGGTCGAGATAGGGGGTCAGGCCCAGCAGGGTCCCCGCCTCCTCCACCTTCCGGTCCTTCTCCGCCTGCGGCAGCCGGGCGCTGCGCAGGCCGAAGCCGATGTTCCGACGCACCGTCATGTGCGGGTAGATGGCGTAGTTCTGGAACACCATGGCGATGTTCCGGTCCTTCGGCTCCAGCGTGTTCACGGCGCGGCCGCCGATGCGGATCTCGCCGCCGTCGATCTCCTCCAGCCCCGCGATCATGCGCAGGGTGGTGGACTTGCCGCAGCCGGACGGGCCGACCAGCACGACGAATTCGCCATCGGCGATGTCGAGGTCCAGGCCGTGGATGACCGGATTCTTGCCGTAGGTCTTGACGATGCGGCGCAGCGACACGTCGGCCATGTCAGCCCTGTCCCTTCAGCACGATGTCGAAACAGGAGTCGAGCATGGCGGACGCCCCCTTCTCGCGATCGGCCGCGGTGGCGGCGTTGGCCGCGAATGTGTCCAGCACGGCGTCGTAGCCGGCGAAGGCCTTGTCCAGCGGCTCCGGCGCCGGGCCGCCGAAGCGGGCGCGGACGGCGACGAAGTGCTCCGGCGAGACGATCTCGCGGAACCGGGCCTCGTCCACGGTCGATGGCCGCCCGCAGGTCTCGGCGAAGGCCTGGCCGAACGGGGCGAAGCCGGCCTCGGCCAAGCTGCCGCGGGCGGCGACCACCGCCTTCGCCGTGGCCGCCGCGATCTCATGCGCCTGGCGGAAGGACAGGCCTTCGATCCGCACCAGGCTGTCCGCCAGCTCGGTGACGGTGATGCAGCTGCGGTCGATGTTGCGGCGAACCTTGTCGCCGTCGATCGTCACCGCGGCGACCAGGCCGGACAGCAGGTCCAGCACCCGGCCGGCGAGGTCGAAGGCGGCATAGCCCTGGCCCTGGGTTTCGCCCTCGCTGTCGTTCATGTCGGTGAAGGGCGTGTTGTGCATCACCGTCAGCATCGACCGCGCCCGGGTCATGGCGTGCGACGCCAGCAGGCGCAGATGCTCGATCGGCACCGGGTTGCGCTTCTGCGGCATGATCGAGCTGATCTGCACGAAGGCGTTCGGCACGTAGAGCTGCCCGACCTCGAAGCTGGACCAGAACTGGAGGTCCTGCACCAGCCGGCCGAGATGCAGCATCATCAATTCCAGCGCGGCATAGGTCGAGGTGACGTAGTCGACCGCGGCGATGCAGCTGTAGGAGTTCTGCAGCGGCGCCGAGAAGCCCAGCA
Organism: Inquilinus ginsengisoli; assembly: GCF_031453975.1. NCBI lineage: Bacteria > Pseudomonadati > Pseudomonadota > Alphaproteobacteria > Rhodospirillales > Rhodospirillaceae > Inquilinus > Inquilinus ginsengisoli. The sequence goes on along the minus strand of NZ_JAVDPW010000011.1, from coordinate 131,525 downwards.
GCTCCGCCATGCGGTGCCGGGCGATCGGGAAGCCGGTGGTGGTGATCGCCGCCGCCCCCATCGGGCAGAGGTCGACGATGGCACGCGCCGCCTGCAGCCGCGCCAGGTCGCGCAGCAGCACCTCGATCGCGGCGGCAAGGTAGTGGCCGAAGGTGGTCGGCTGGGCCGGCTGGCCGTGGGTGTAGGCGACGATCAGCGTCGCCCGCTCGCGCCGCGCCGTGTCCAGCAGGCTGCGGGCCAGGCCGCGCGCCTTGGCCGACAGGGCATCGATCCGCCCCTTCAGCGCCAGCTTGAACAGGGTGTGGTCGATGTCGTTGCGCGACCGGCCGGTGTGCAGCCGGCCGGCGATGTCGGGCCCCAGCCGGCGCTTCAGCTCGGCCTCGATCAGGAAGAAGAAGTCCTCGACCTCGCCGGTGTAGGTCAGCGCCTCGACATCGAGGTCGCGCTCGATCCCGACCAACGCCCCGCCGATGGCGGCGGCGGTGGCGGCGTCGAGCACGCCGGTCTCGGCCAGCATCACCAGATGGGCGCGGTCGACGCGCTGGAAATGGTCGCGATAGTGCCGCTTCGCCCCGTCGAACAGCGGCGCCAGCACCGTCTCGGCATAGACCGGCGCGGGAAAGCGGCTTTCGTCCTTGATCATGACTATCCCTTCAGCCCGGCGAGGACCACGCCGCGCACGATGTAGCGCTGGAACACCAGGAACACGATCAGGGTCGGCAGCGTCGCGATGGCGGCACCGGTCATGATCACCTCCCACTGGACGCCCTGCTCGAACGAGAAGCTCGTGAGGCCGACGGGGACGGTATAGTGCTCCTTGCTGTTGGTCACGATCAGCGGCCAGATGAAGGCGGTCCAGTTGCCCAGGAAGGTGAAGATCGCCAGCGCCGACAGGGCCGGCGTCACCAGCGGCATGGCGATCTGCCACCAGATCTGGAACTCGTTCAGCCCGTCGATCCGCGCCGCCTCCAGGAAGTCGTCCGGCACCGTCTCGAAGAACTGCTTCATCAGGAAGGTGCCGAAGGCGGTCATCATGCCCGGGAACATGATGCCCCAATAGCTGTCCAGCCAGCCGAGGGTCTTCGCCATCACGTACCACGGGATCACCAGCATCTCGGTCGGGATCATCAGGGTCGACAGGATGGCGATGAAGACCAGGTAGCGGCCGCGGAAGCGGAACTTGGCCAGGGTGTAGCCGACCAGGCTGTCGAAGAAGACGTTCGACAGGGTGACGATCACGGCGATGCCGAGCGAGTTGAGGAACCAGCGGAAGAAGCGCCCGTCGCCGAGAACATAGATGTAGTTCTCGAGCGTCGGCTCCTTGGGGATCAGCGACAGCTCGCCGACCTCATGCGGGAATTTGAACGAGGTGGCGAACATGTAGAGGATCGGCATCACCATGACGATCCCGCCGATCAGCAGCAGCGTCCAGGCCACCACCCGCCCGGGCCGGATCCGGCGCCCCATGATCACGGTCGCGGTCGCCATCAGCGGTCCCTCAGGATGCGGAGCTGCAGCACCGAGATGCCGAGCAGGACCAGGAACAGGATCACGGTCTGGGCCGCGGCATAGCCCATGTCGAAGGACCGGAACGCGGTCTGGTAGATCATCAGCACCAGCGGCTTGGTCGAATTCAGCGGGCCGCCCGGATCGTTCAGGGTGATGTTGTAGACTTGGTCGAAGATGCGCAGGAACGCGATCGAGCTGAACACCACCAGGAACACAAAGGTCGGCTTCAGCAACGGCAGCGTGATCTCCCACAGGATGGTCCAGCGCGACACGCCGTCGACCCGCGCGGCCTCGTAGTAGCTGATCGGGATGGCCCTGAGGCCGGCCATGAAGATCACCACCTGGAAGCCGAGCCCGGCCCAGATCGCCGGCGCCAGCACCGCCGGCAGCGCCTGGACGGTGGAGCGCAGGAAGGGCTGCTGCGGCAGGCCGATGCTGGCCAGGGCGTTGTTGAACACGCCGATCGGCACCGGCTGGTAGAACCAGCGCCACACCCAGGCCATCGCCACCGCCGTGGTCAGGAACGGCAGGAAGTACAGCGCCCGGATGAAACCGTGCATGAAGCGGACCTTGTCGAGCCGGTAGGCCACGACGAAGGCGATCACCAGGCTGAGCGGGGTGCCGATCAGCAGGTACAGGAAGGTGTTGCCGAACACCTTCCAGAACAGCGGGTCCTCGACCAGCCGGACGTAGTTTTTCAGCCCGACGAAGTTGGGGGTGCCGAGCAGGTTCCAGTCGGTGAAGGACAGCCAGAAGGCGTCCAGTGTCGGCCAGAACCGGATGACGATGTAGAACAGCACCGGCACGGCCAGGAAGCCCCAGGCCCAGACCACCTGCTTGGCCCGCACCGACAGGCCCGCGACGGGGGATCTCATGCCGGCCCCCGCGCCATTTCCCGCACCGTCACGCCCCTCATCCCGGTCCCGTCACTTCTTCTGGTAGTAGCGGTCGAGGATCTCCTGCTCGGCCTTGGCGGCCTCGGCCAGGGCGGCGTCGACCGGCTGGTTCTGCAGCACCACGCGGTTGACCATGTCCATCGACACCTGGCGCTCCGCCGCCTCGTCCACGAACAGCGTGGTGTGGGCGTAGTCCAGGCCCTTGATGAACGGGGCGTAGACCGGGTTGGCGATGTTCTTGTCGCTGAGCGCGACCGACCGGCGGGCCGGCAGCTCGCCCACCGTCTCGAGCCAGATCTGCATGGCCTCGGGCGAGGTCAGGAAGGCCAGGAACTTCTTCGACGCCTCCAGCTTCTCGCCCTGGGCCTTGGTGGTGATCGCGTTCACCCAGTAGCTGGCGTAGTTCGAGCGCGTGCCGTCCGGCCCGGCCGGCAGCTCGGCGACGCCGTATTTCAGCCCGCGCACGGCGTCGAAGGAGCCGAGGCGGAACGAGCCGTCGATGGTCATGCCGGCGCGGCCGGCCTTGAAGGCGGCCTGGCCCTCATCCATGAAGCCGAGCTGGCTGACGCCGTACTTGGTCTGGAAGTCGAGATAGTATTGCAGCGCCTTGGCGCCGGCCGCGTTGGCGTAGTTCACCGTCTTGTAGTCGTTCAGGTACGGCTCGCCCCCGAACTGGCGGACCAGCACCTCGCGCCACCATTGGTGGTCCTGGCCGTTCATGTCCATGGTGATGCCGACCTGGGTGAGGTTGCCGCCATCGTCCTTCTTGGTCAGCTTCTGGGCGAACTGGACCAGCTCGTCGAGATTGGCCGGGGCCTTCTCGGGGTCGAGCCCGGCTTCCTCGAACAGCCGCTTGTTCCAGAAGATGGCGAGCGAACGGACCGCGGTCGGCAGGCCGTAATAGTCGTCGCCGCGCTTCATCGCCTTCACCATCGGGAAGAAATCGGCCTCGATGGCGTCATGCGGGAAGGTGTCGGTCGGCAGCGGCTGGATCAGCTTCGCCGCCACGAAATTGTCGAGCCAGCCATAGAACAGCTGCACCACGTCCGGCCCTTCGCCGGCCGGGATCGCGGCCGCGACCTTGGTCTGGTAGTCGGCATAGGGGAAGTTGGTGTGCTTGACGGTGATGCCGGGATTGTCGGCCTCGAACTTCGCGATCAGCGTGTCGATCGCCTTGACCCGGGAATCGTAGAAATACTGCCAGTACTCGATCTCGACCGCCTGCGCCGCCGAAGCCGCGCCGCACAGGCCGAGCGCGAAGGCCGTCGCCAGCGCCATGCGCCGGATGCCGCCGAAACCTGCCATCTCCCCCTCCATCCCTGTCTTGTTCGGGCCTTGCAGCCCATTGGTCTCGTTCCCAATCGATCACAGGCCGAAAGCCCGAGTCAATAACTCAACATAGTTGAATTATTGTATTGGCCGCAGCACCCTGCACCCGGAGACTCCGGGAGACGGGCCCGCATGGCGATCGGCAACAATTCGGGCAAGACCCGATCCTACAACCGCCGGGTGGTGCTGGAGACCGTGCGGCTGCAGGGCACGGTCAGCCGCACCGAGATCGCGCGACGCACCGCCCTGACCACCCAGGCCGTGTCGAACATCACGGCCGCGCTGCTAGCCGAAGGGCTGCTGCGCGATGCCGGCCGCCGGCGCAGCGGGCGAGGCCAGCCGCCGATCGAATACGAGGTCAATCCGGATGGCGGCTTCACCATCGGCGTCGAGATCGGGCCGCGGTTCCAGCAATCGGTCCTGGTCAATCTGGCCGGGCGCGTCCTGGCGAGCCGCACCTCCGCGGTCGACGACCCCACCCCCGCCGGCATCGGGCCGTGCCTGCGGCGCGAGATCGATGCGCTGCTGGAGTCGGCCGGGGTCGCCCGCGCCGCGATCCTCGGCGCCGGGGTCGTGATGCCGGGTCCCTTCGGGATCGAGGGGCTGAGCTCGGTCGGCCCCACCGCCGTGCCCGGCTGGCTGGCGATCGACGCCGCCGCCTTCCTCGGCGAAGCGCTCGGGATGCCGGTCCTGGTCGAGAACGACGCCACGGCGGCGGCGGTGGGCGAGCGGCTGCACGGCGTCGCGCGCGAATTGCGGGACTTCTGCCTGGTCCATTTCGGCACCGGCATCGGCCTCGGGCTGGTCCTGGGCGGGCAGCCCTACACCGGCGCCTTCGGCAATGCCGGAGAGCTGGGCCATGTCACGGTCGAGCCGCGCGGCCGCCCCTGCCCCTGCGGTGGCCAGGGCTGCCTGGAATGCTACGCCTCGCTGCATTCGCTGGCCGAACAGCTGGGCGGCGCGGCCGATGTCGACGCCCTGATCCGCGACGGGGATCCGCGTTTCAACGCCTGGATCGACATCGCCGCCGAGAAGCTGCTGATCATGGTCGGCATCCTGGAGAACCTGTTCGATCCCGAGGCCATCGTGTTCGGCGGTCGCCTGCCCGACGCCGTACTGGACCGGCTGATCGCCAGGATCGGCCCCTTGCCGAACACCGTGTCTCACCGGTCCGGCCGGTCGGTGCCGCGCCTGCTGCGGGGCACCACCGGCGGGCTGACGCCGGCGCTGGGCGCCGCGGCGCTGCCGGTGTTCGAGACCCTGACACCCGATTTCGGCGCCGTGATTCGCGCCCGTGATACCGGAGGATCGTCCCATGCCCGCCGATGAGGCCCTCATCCGCCGCCAGATGGCCCAGCCGAGCGTGCTGCGGCTCCACCGCGCCCTGTCGCGGCTGAAGAGCACCGTCACCCTGCTCGACACCGGCGCCCATCCGGACGATGAGAGCAGCGCCATGCTGGCCGCCCTGTCGCTGCGCGATGGCGTTCGCGTCGTGCTGCTGTGCTCGACCCGCGGCGAAGGCGGCCAGAACGCGATCGGGCCGGAGCGCGGCGGCGACCTGGCGGCGCTGCGCAGCCGGGAGATGGAGGAAGCCGCCCGCGTGCTCGATGCCGGCGTCACCTGGATCGGCCATGGCCCGGACGATCCGGTGCATGATTTCGGCTTCTCCAAGAGCGGCGTCGACACGCTGCGCCGCTGGGGCCATGAGCGGGTGGTGGAACGGCTGGTCCGCGCCATCCGGACGGAGCGGCCGGACATCGTGATCCCGACCTTCCTCGACGTGCCGGGCCAGCACGGGCACCACCGCGCCATGACCCAGGCGAGCCGCGAGGCCGTCGAGCTGGCCGGCGACCCCGCCGCCTTCCCCCAACATGCCGCCGCCGGCCTCGCCCCATGGTCGGCGGCGAAGTTCTACCTGCCCGCCTGGTCGGGCAAGAGCGCGTCCTATGACGACGACCTGCCGCCGCCGGAGGCGACCGTGACGGTGCAGGCTGGCGACCGCGATCCGGTCGCCGGCGCCACCCATGCCCAGATCGGCCAGTGGTCGCGGCTGGCGCACCGCACCCAGGGCATGGGGGTGTGGCGCGAGGCGGTCCCCTCCCCCTGGCCGCTGCATCGGGCCTATGCCGTGCCCGGAATGCCGGCGATGGAGACCTCGATTATGGATGGGCTGCCCGCCACAGTCGCCGCGCTGGCCGACGCCGTCGACGGCATCGAATGCCAGGCATCGCTGCGAACCGCCCAGGCCGCGATCGACCGGGCCATCGCGGCCTGGCCGGACAGCGATGCCGTCGCCGCGGCGGCGGCCCAGGCCCTGACCGCGATCCGCGCAGTCCTGGCATCCCGGCCCGAGCAGGCCGCGCCCATCCTGGACCACCGCCTCCGCCGCAAGGTCCGCGAACTCGAGCAGGTCCTGTTCGTGGCGTCGGGTCTGGATGTCCGCGCCTTCGCCGAGCCGGCCGAAATCGCGCCCGGCGGGACCTTCGCCATCACGGCATTGCACGCCGCGGACGCCAGCGCCACCGAGATCGCGCTGGCACCGCGGCTCCCCGGCGGCTGGGCCTGGGAGACCGACAGCGCAACCGGCGAATTCCGGATCCACGTTCCCGACGATGCCCCGATCACCCTGCCCTTCGCGCCGGGCTTCGATCCGCTGGGCGGCAACGGCCTGGCCTCGGTCGAGGTCACCTTCACCCTGGCCGAGGTCCGGGCAAAAGCGACCATCGACCTCGACGAGCCGGTCCGGGTCCTGCCCGCCGCCTCCGTGACTCCGGCTTCCGATGCCATCGTGGTCAACCTGGCCCGGCCATCGGCCCCGCGGCCCCTGGGCCTGAGGCTGCAGAGCCTTCGGGGAACGGCCGCGGCGGCACGGAGCATCGGCATCACGGCCCCCGCAGGCTGGGAGTCGTCAGGCCCTGGCTCGGTCGAAGTGCCCGGGGATGCAGGCGTCGCCTCGATCGAGACGGTTCTGACCCCACCCACCACCGCCGGCCTTCACGAAGCCGTCGTCACCGTCGACGGTCAGCCGGGCTGGAGCGTCCGGCGCATGAATTACCCCCATCTTGGGCCGGTGGTTCGCGCGGCCCCGGCGATCCTGCGGCTTCGCACGCTCGAGGTCGCCCTGCCGGACGGCGTTCGCGTCGGTGTCGTCGGCGGCGGCAGCGACCGTGCGGACGCGTGGTTGCGTCAGGTCGGTCTTGCCGTCGACCCGATCGATGCCGGAACCCTGACAGGCGGCGACCTGGGCGATTGGGACACCATCCTGGTCGGCGTCTTCGCCTTCCGCACCCGGCCGGAGCTGGCCGCCGCGACCGCGCGGCTGCATCGCTGGGTCCGGGACGGCGGCCATCTGGTCACGCTGTACCATCGTCCGATCGACGCATGGGCGCCGCAGTCGACGCCGCTGGCTCCGTTGACGATCGGCCACCCCTCCTATCGCTGGCGGGTGACCGACCCCGCCGCCCCGGTCCGGGTGCTGCGGCCGGATCATCCGCTGCTGACCGGCCCCAACCCGATCGGCGATGCCGACTGGGCCGGCTGGGACAAGGAGCGCGGGCTGTATTTCGCCAGCGGGTGGGATCCGGCCTACGAGGCGCTGCTCGCCATCGGCGACCCGGGCGAGACGCCGCTGCAGGGCGGGCTGCTGTCGGGCCGCTTCGGCCAGGGCCGCCACACCCATGTCGCCCTGGCCCTGCATCACCAGTTGGACCGGCTGGTGCCCGGCGCCTTCCGGCTGATGGCCAACCTGATGCAGCGGGCCTAGATGGCATCTCAGGGCAGCGCCACCACCCCGCTCGAGATCAGCTTCAGCTTCCAGTCATCGGCCGCGGAGCCGTCGAGGTTGAGGTGGTCGACCAGGTATTTCAGGCGCTCCGTGTCGTCGCCCTTGGCCGTGCAGAAGCGGTCCTGCAGATAGAAGGGCGGGGCCGCCTGGTAGAACAGCGTGGCCTGCACCGCGGCCGGGTGGCTGCCGGCCGGCAGGTCGGCCAGCGCCACGTCGTAGACCAGGCTGTCGCCGCCGCCCGAGATGTAGTCGGGATCGTCGTCGACGGCGGTGGCGCCGGCCTCCTTCGCCAGATCTTCCGTCGCGCCCAGCGCGGTGGCGATCTGGGTGCGCTCGGGCAGCGGCAGATAGCCATGCGGCAGGATGCGGTTGTCCTTCACCGTGTTGCAGATCGACAGGAAGCTGGTGGTCAGCATGCCCTTCGGGTCGGTGCCCGGGCCGCAGACCGGTGCCGAATTGTCCAGGGGCGGCGTGGAGACCAGCTCCTGATAGATCTGGGTCTGGTCCTGGCGGGTGATGCGCTGGAAATGCGGCTGGTGCAGCCGTGCCTCCGGCTGGATGCGGGCCGTGCAGTCATCCGTCCACCAGTATTCGCCGTCGAGTGGCGTGTTGGTCTGGTCGACCAGCGCGCCCGACGCGTCGGTGCGGCCGGAGGCCCAGAGCGTGGTGCCGTTCTGGTCCAGCACCTGGAACTCCAGGAAGACGCGGCGGAAGCCGACGCCGGAGGGCAGCTTGTGCCCGGCCTTGTTGTTGACGGTCACCGTCGCCTGCAGCCGCCCGCCCGCCGTCGACACGCCGCTCACTGCCACGTCGGCGGTCTGGTTTCCGGCCATGTCGAGCATCGCCTGCTCGGTCCGCAGCAGCGGGTCGAGGCCGCGTGAGGTCAGCATCGGGTCCTGGGTCGGGATGCCGAGCACATCGGGGAATTGCTGCGCGATCTTGGTCAGGAAGACGTTGAGGCCGACCAGCGTGTGCGCGGCGAAGCCATCGCGCACGGGCAGGTCGATGTCGTCAGGCCCGAGATTGTTCTCGGCCTCCGGGAAGTTGCTGAACTCCTGGATGCTCGCGATCTTGCTGCGCATCGGCCTGCCATCCGCGGTCTTCGACGGCATGTGGCAGGCCTGGCAGGTCTGGGCCAGGCTGCCCGGCCCCTGCGGCAGCGGGCCGTCGGGCGTGGTGCCGGTGCGGTAGGCGCTGAAGGCCCATTCCGGATAGGTCGTCTGCTCGTAGATGCGGGTGATGGGCTGGCCGTTCTGGAGCACCGGCAGATGCACCGAATGGCAGCTGCCGCAGACCTCCGAACTGGTGATGGCCACGTCATGCACCGGGGTGATGCCCAGCGCGTTCTCCATCGGCTTGACCTTCGGCATCTCGAACGGGCCGATCAGCTTGTCGGGCGGGCCGACCAGGAAGCTGCCGGTGAAGGTGCGGGCGAAGCCGGTGTTGTGCGGATTCAGGAAGGCCTGGCGCTCGGCAATGCAGGCGTTTTCCGGGGTGCCGGCCGCGGCCTTGGTCGCGGCTTCGCCCAGGGCCATGCGATGGCAGGCGGCGCAGGAGATGCCGTCGCGGGCCAGCATGCCGTATTGCGCATGCGGCGCAGTCGGGTTGTCGTCCGGCCAGGGCACGGCATTCACCATCTCGCGGGTGAAGTCGGGGCACTCGCCGCCGGTCTGGCTGAACATGTCGATGTGGAACTGGCGCTGGCCCTGGATGCCGTGGCAGCCGAGGCAGGTGTCCTCGACGAGGCCGGGCTTCGCGGCGGGATGGAAGCTCTGCATCTCGCTGGCCAGCTGGGCGAAGAAGAACGGGTCGCGCCCGGCCAGCCCCATCGGCGAGGTGCGCCAGGTGCCATAGGGCGACAGGTTGATCAGGTTGGCACCATGCGGGTTCGGCATCGTCATGTCGAACTGCAGCCCGGTGCTGCCGGCGTCATGACACCCCAGGCACTGGGTCGAGGTCACGAACTCATCCGACGCATGCGGGCCGCCGGCGCCGACCCAGGTGTTGTCATAGGTCGCCGACGGCATGTTCACGACCGTATCCCGGGGCGGCGTCTTCAAGAGATAGGCGCGCAGGGCCTGGTCGACCGCCGGGTCGGCCTGGCGCAGCGGCTGCTCCAAGGGCCCGACCTCGTCCGGAACTGCCACGTCGTGGTGATGGTCTTCCGGCGGCGGCGCCATGAACCAGGACTGGCTGAGATAGACCAGCGGCCGTCCCGGCTCGCCCTGGATATTTCGCGGCGAGGCGAAGGTGAGGTTGTCCTTCGCCGAGGCATGGCAGTTCATGCAGTACTGGCCGAAGCCCTGGACGGGGAGATTGTTGGCCGGGCCAGGCGGCCAGTCCGGCGCCCAGCCGCTCTTCGGCCCGAAGCCGTACCAGCCCCAGTACCAGCCGTCATGCGACGCCGTGCTGTCGCGGACCATGATCGCCGCGCCGGAGGTCGGGAACAGCTTCACCGGGTCGACGTCGGCGCAGGCGGCGGCCGGGTACGGGAACATCTCCTTCACCATGATCGCCCCGTCGGGGACGGGTGGCGGCGGGTTCGATGCGCCCCCCTCGCCGGAGCGGTTCTTGACCAGCCATTCCGCCATGTCGGGCGAGTACCAGATCACCACCGGGGCATGGGTGCCGAAGCCGGTGCCCTTCCAGGCGCCCGCCGCCAGCGACGCGACGAAGGGGCCGGCGTCGCGGACATGCTTGTCGCGCCGCCAACCCGCAGCCTCGTTGCGGTGGCAGTAGTTGCCGAAGAACTGGTTGAGCTTGGCCTGGTACTGGTCGAGCGGCAGGGCCGACGGGTTGCGGACGGCCGCGGTCAGGCTCTCGCACAGGGCCGGGTCCGTCGGAATCATCGGCACGGACCGTTCGGCCGAGCACTGTGCCGGGTCGGCAGCACTCGGATTGGCGGACAAGACGACGCCGGCCGCCATGAGCATAGCGATATAAAGCCGGCTCGCTGCCCTGCGCCAATCAGCTGATCTTATTGGTTTTTGCACAATGCACCATATCATCTGCCGGCGAGCTGCCGATCAATTGACCAAATCCAAATACGGATCCGCCCCAATGGCCGAATGCTTAACGCTTCAATATAGCCGAAGCCTATCACTTGGCTTGAACGGCATCTATTTTCCTAATTTGCGCAAAATTATTCCAAAACGCCCCTCAAAGAGAGCGGAAAGCGGCGGATTTGTCATCCGGCTCGTATTCGGCATCGACGAGTTCGACGACGAGGCCCGCGAGCGCGGCGTTCTCGCGGTCCAGCGCAGCCTGGTGGCGGGCGTCGAGCGCGCGTCGCTGGACCCAGCCGATACCGAAATCGGCGGCATCATGTCATCCTGAATGAGGCAATCGGCAGCCTGAAAAGCACTCCTTTCAGCGTCGCAAATCGCAAACGTCCGCCCGCTGACCGAAAGCCCGATATGCGATGGGCTCGGACTACCAGCAGACGAAGCCGCCATCCACGATCAGGTCGACGCCGGTGCAGAAGGACGACGCCGCGCTGGCCAGGAACACCGCCGGGCCGACCAGCTCGTCCACCGTCGCCATCCGGCCCATCGGCGTGTCGCGCTCGAAGATCTTGCGCTGTTCGGCCACCTCGGGCCGCAGGTTCATCGGCGTCAGCGTGTAGCCGGGACTGATCGCGTTGACCCGCAGGCCGCGGTCGGCCCATTCCATCGCCAGGCTCTTGGTCAGGTGGATCACCCCGGCCTTGGAGGTGTTGTAATGCGCCTGCAGCAGGCCGCGGTTGACGATCGAGCCCGACATCGAGGCGATGTTGATGATCGAGCCCCGCTTCCGCGGCAGCATCGCCTGCGCCTCGGCCTGGGCGGAGAAGAAGACGCCGGTCAGGTTGACGTCGAGCATGCGCTGCCACTGCGCCTCCGCCATCTCCTCCGCCGCCGTGGCGTTGGCGATGCCGGCGCAGTTGACCGCGACCTCCAGCGGCCCCAGCTGCGCTTCGGCCGCCCCGACCGCGGCGGACAGGTCGGCGACCTTGGTCACGTCGCCGGTCAGCACCAGCGCGCGGCGGCCAAGCGCCCGGATCCGGCCGGCGGTGTCGGCCAGGCCGGCCCCCGCCGCCGCAAGGTCGAACAGGGCGACGTCGGCACCGGCCTCGGCCAGGCCGACCGCGATGCGCTGGCCGATGCCGCTGCCGGCGCCGGTGACGAAGGCGATCTGGTCATCGAGCCGGAAGATCTGCACGGGATTCCCCTGTGTTTAACGGGTTGCGAGTTCCATCACGGCGACGCGGCTGGCCTGGTCGCGGTCGAGGATGCCCTGGTTGCGGCCGCGGGCCAGCACCATGACCCGGTGCGACAGGCCCAGCACCTCGTCTAGATCGGAGCTGACCACGACCACCGCCATGCCGGAGGCGGCAAGGCCGGCGATGACGTCGTAGATCGCGGCCCGGGCGCCGACATCGATGCCGCGGGTCGGTTCGTCCAGGATGAACACCTTGGGGTCGCGCGCGATCCATTTCGCGATCACGACCTTCTGCTGGTTGCCGCCGGAGAGGTTGCCGGCGCGCTGGCCGGGGGCGCCCTTCACCCCCATCCGCGCGATCAGCCCGGCGGCGAAGCCGCGCACCCGGGCGGGGCTGATCCAGCCGCCGGGGGCGATGCGGTCGAAATTGGCATAGGCGATGTTGTCGGCGATGGAGTGGTCCAGCACCACGCCCTGCAGCTTGCGGTCTTCCGGCACCAGCATCACCCCGGCACGGATCGCATCCGCCGGACCGTGCAGCGCCACCGGTTTGCCGTCCACCGCCACCCGGCCGGCGGCGATCGGGTCGGCGCCGACGACGCCGCGCACCAGCTCGGTCCGCCCGGCGCCGACGATGCCGGCGATGCCGAAGATCTCGCCCGCCCGCACGGTGAAGCTGATGTCGCGATAGGCGCCGTCGGCCGCGGCGAGGCCGTCGACCTGCAGCCGGACCGCGTCGCCCGGCACCGTCACCGCCGGGAACATCCGGTCGACGCTGCGGCCGACCATCTGTTCGACCAGCGTCTTGACCGGCACCTGCGCCGTGTCGTGGGTGGCGACCAGCCGCCCGTCGCGCAGCACCGCGATGCGGTCGGCGATGCGGGCGATCTCGTCCAGCCGGTGGCTGATATAGACGAAGGAGACGCCGTCGCGGCGCAGCCGGTCGATCTGCTGGAACAGCCGCTCCGTCTCCTCCCCGCCCAGCGCGGCGGTCGGCTCGTCCAGGATCAGCAGGCGGGAGTTCAGGGTCAGCGCCTTGGCGATCTCGACCTGCTGCTGCGCCGCCACCCGCAGCCGGCGCACCGGCGTGGTCGGCGCGATGTCGAGGCCCAGCCGCCGCAGCTGCTCGCCGGCGCGGCGGTTCATCTCCGCCCGATCGATCCGGCCGCCGCCGGTCGGCAGCCGGCCGACGAACACGTTCTCGGCGATCGTCAGATCCGGCAGCAGCTTCATTTCCTGGTGGATCAGGCCGATGCCGGCCGCGATCGCATCCCCCGGCGCCGCCGGGGCATAGGGCCGGCCCTGCCAGCTCATCGTCCCGGCGCTGGGCGGCACCAGGCCAGAGATGATCGAGGACAGGGTCGACTTGCCGGCGCCGTTCTCGCCCAACAGGGCCAGCACCTCACCGGGCCGGATGTCGAGGTCGACCCCCTCCAGCACGGTGATGCCGCCATAGGCCTTGCCGATGCCGCGGATGGAGAGCCCCTCCGGGCCCTCCGCCGCGGCGGCGCGAACGGTCGCCGGTGCAGCCATTACGGATGCTTCTCGATGAAGCCGGCGACGTTGTCCTTGGTCGTCAGAGTTGCGGCCTGCAGCTGTTCCGCCGGCACCTTCTTGCCGTCGGCGAGGTCGAGCGCCGACTGCAGCGCCAGCCGGCCCATCTGCTGGGTGGTCTGGGTCATGGTCGCGTCCAGCGTGCCGCCTTGCACCGCCTTCAGCCCGGCGACGTCGCCGTCGAAGCCGAAGATCCAGGTCTTGTGGTCGAGATTGGCGACCTTGACCGCCTGCGCGGCGCCCAGTGCCAGGGCGTCGGCCCGGCCGAAGAACACCGAGATGGTCGGGTCGCGCTGCAGCATGTCCTGGGCGATGTTGAAGCCCTCATCCTGCATCCAGGCGGTGCTGGCCTGCTTGGCGCTGACCGTCAGGCCCGGGCACTTGGCCAGCGCCTCGGTGAAGCCCTTGTCGCGGTCCTGCTCCGGCGTCGTGCCGATCTGGCCCTGGATGACGGCGACATTGCCCTTGCCGCCGGTGACCTTGCAGACATAATCGCCCAGGGTGCGGGCGGCCGCGACGCTGTCGGTGGCGATGAAGGTGTCGCCCGGCGCATCGGCCGGGTTGCGGTCGACGGCGACGACCGGGATGCCGGCCGCCTTCGCGGTCTTGACCGGGACGCTGGCGGCGGTGGCGCCGGCCGGGATGTAGATCAGCGCGTCGATCTGCTGGGTGATCAGGTCCTGGATCTGGCTGACCTGGGTGGCGGAATCGCCCTTGGCGTCGACGGTGACGACCTTGATCCCCTGCTCCTTGGCCGCGGCCTCGACCGACTGCTTGATCTGGTTGAAGAAATCAGCCTGCAGGTTGGCGACGGCCAGGCCGATCACCTTGTCCTTGGCCCAGGCGGGGGAGCCGAGGGCGGTGCCGGCCAGCAGCGCCAGCGCGGCAACGACGATACGGGTCTTCATGGGTGGATCCTCTCCTGTTGCGACGGTCCTGCCGTCTTTGTGTCCCCGGGTCAGCGGTTGTTGCGCCGGCCGAGGGTGTCGAAGGTGACGGCGGCGGCGATCACCAGGCCGATCACCACCTGCTGCACGAAGGGCGAGACGCCGAGCAGGTTCAGCCCGTTGCGCAGCACGCCGATGATCAGGACGCCGACCACCGTGCCGCCGATGCTGCCGACGCCGCCGGACAGGCTGGCGCCACCGATCACGACCGCGGCGATGGTGTCGAGTTCGTAGCCCAGCCCGGCGCTGGGCTGGGAGGAGTCGAGCCGCGCCGCCAGCGCCATGCCGGCCACGCCGGCCAGCGCCCCGGCCGCGGCATAGACCGCGATCGTCACCCGGGCGACCTTGATGCCGGCCAGCCGCGCCACTTCGCGGCTGCCGCCGATGGCGTAGAGGTTGCGGCCGCCCGGCCGGAAGGTCAGGTACAGCCAGCTGACCGCGACCAGCACGACGAACAGGCCGACGGTCGCCGACAGGAAGCCGAAATTGCGGGTGATCGCCAACGAGGTGAACCAGTCGGGATAGCCGACGATCTGGGTGCCGTCGGTCAGGATGTTGGCCAGGCCGCGCGCCACCGACATCATGGTCAGGGTGGCGATGAAGGCGGGCAGCCGCGCCAGGGTGATGAGCAGGCCGGAGGCCAGGCCGCACACCGCGCCGGCGCCGATGCCGAGCAGGATGGCCAGGGCCATCGGCAGCTCCATGTCGCGCGCCAGCCAGCCCATCACCATCATCGACAGCGCCAGGACCGACCCGACCGACAGGTCGATGCCGCCGATCACGATCACCGCCGTCATGCCGATGGCGAGGATGCCGAGCACGGTGATCTGGTCGAGCACGTTGAGCGCGTTGCGCACCGACAGGAAATGATCCGAGGCGAAGGAGAAGATCACGCACAGCAGGACCAGGCCGATCAGCGGGCCCTGGGCGCCGCTGGTCAGGCTGAGCCGCGGCAGGAACGTCCTGTGGGCCGGTCGGTCGATGCGCGCTTCCATTCCCTACATCCTTTTTCGTGTCATCCGGCAGGGCAGCTCAGCGCCCCGCCGTCTCCGGCGGCTTACCTGAGGCGCGCCGCACCGCCTGCCGCCAGCCGTCCCGCTCGGTCCCGCGCCGCTCCGCCGGCATCACCGGGACGAAGCCGTGGCGGTCGCGGGGCAGCGCCTTCAGATCGTCCCAGGACCACAGCCCGGCGCCGAGCCCGGCGAGATGCGCCGCGCCGAGCGCCGACAATTCGGCGGTGTCCGACCGCAGCACCTCGCAGCCGGCCAGGTCGGACAGCAGTTGCATCAGCACCGGGTTGCGGGTCGGGCCGCCATCGACATGCAGGGCGTGGACCCGGCCGACGCTGCGATCGATCGCCTCGACCACATCGGCGATCTGGTGCGGGATCGATTCCAGCGCCGCGCGGGCCACCGCGGCCCGGCCGGTGCCGAGGCTGAAGCCGGCCAGCAGGCCGACGGCATTCACGTCCCACCACGGCGCGCCGAGGCCGTTGAAGCCCGGCACCAGGAACACGCCATCGCTGGACGCATTCGCCGCCAGGTCGGCGAGGTCCTGGGTCGACAGGCCGAGCAGATCCGCCACCCACCGCAGCGTCGACCCGGCGGCGCGGATATTGCCCTCCGCGGCCAGGGCCGGGCCGTCGACCGACCAGGCGATGGTCAGGCACAGGCCGGGATCGAGCGCATCGGCGTCGTCGACCAGCCCCATCACCGAGGAGCCGGTGCCGGTCGTCGCCTTGATCTGCCCAGGCACGAAGGCGCCATGGGCGAACAGGGCGGCGTGGGAATCGCCGAGCACGGCGGTGACCGGCACGCCGTCCGGCAGCGGGCCGAGGCCGCGCACGGCCGGGAACGGCCCGGTCGAGGACACCACGCGCGGCAGCGCCGCCTCCGGCACGCCGAACAGGGCGAGCAGGTCGGGGTCCCAGGCGGCGCGGCGGACATCGAGCAATTGGGTGCGGGAGGCGTTGCCGGCCTCGGTCACCGCGTCGCCGCCGAAGCGGCTGAGCAGCCAGGCATCGATGGTGCCGAGGCAGATCTCGCCGGCCTTGGCCCTGGCACGGTCCGGATCGAGCGTATCGAGCAGCCATTTCGCCTTGGCGGCGGAGAACATCGGGTCGAGCGGCAGGCCGCTGCGCCGCCGCACCAGCGCTTCCGTCCCGGGCGTCCGCAGCGCCTCGCACACCGGGCCGGTGCGCTGGTCCTGCCAGCTGATCAGCGGCGACAGCGCCTCACCGGTCCTGCGGTCCCACATCACAAGGGATTCGCGCTGGGTGCTGAAGCCGACCGCCGCGACCCGGTGCGGGTCCTGGCCGTCGAGACACGCGGCCACGGCCGCCCGCACGCTGTCCCAGATCGCCGCCGGGTCCTGTTCGACCCAGCCCGGCCGCGGATGGCTTTCGCCCAGCGGCGCCATGCCGCGCGCCACCACCGCCCCCGCAGAATCGACCAGCAGCGCCTTGGTGGAGCTGGTACCCTGGTCGATGGCGAGGATGAGCGGGGCCGGCACGGTCAGCCCACCAGCTGGCGCGCGGCAGCGGCGATGCCCTGCGCGTTCAGTCCGAAATGGTCGAGCAGGAAGGCGGCGTCGCCGGTCGGGGCGAAACCGGTGACGCCGAGGATGCGCATCGGCACCGGATGGGCCTGCGATACCAACTCGGCAACCGCACCGCCCAGGCCGCCCTGCACCACCGCCTCCTCCACCGTCACGATCCGGCCGGTCTCCTTGGCGGCGCGGACCAGCGGCGCTGGGTCGAGCGGCTTGATGGTGGCGACGTTGAGCACGCGGGCTTCGATCCCCTCCCCCGCCAGCAGCGAAGCGGCCTCCAAGGCGCGCGACACCATGGTGCCGGTGGCGACCAGGGTAACGTCCGTCCCGGCCCGCAGTTCCTGGGTGGCGCCGCCGTCGAAATCGGTGCCGGCCGGGGTCACCTCCGGCACCGGGAAGCGGCCGACGCGCAGGAACACCGGGCGGCCGGCGCCGGCGGCCCAGCGCACCGCGTCCCGCGTCTGGGTCGGGTCGGCCGGCACCATCACGGTGAGGTCGGAGATCGCGCGGGTCCAGGCGAGATCCTCGATCGAATGATGGGTCGGCCCCAGCTCGCCATAGGCCATGCCCGGGCTCATGCCGCACAGCACCACATGGTAGAAATTATAGGCCGCATCGGCCTTGATCTGCTCCAGCGCCCGGCCGGTCAGGAAGGGCGAGGCGGCGCAGACGAAGGGGATGAACCCGCCATTGGCCAGGCCGGCGGCGACCCCGACCATGGTCTGTTCGGCGATGCCGACATTGACCAGCCGGTCGGGGAATTCGGCGGCGAAGGCGACCAGGTTGCTGGAGCCGACGGAATCGTTGCACACCGCGACGATGCGCGGGTCGGTGCGGGCAAGGTCGATCAGCGTCTCGGCGAAGGCCTTGCGGCAATCGAAGGTGCCGGCCTGGGCGACTTTGTCAGCGCTCATCGGGCCAGCTCCGCCAGGGCCTGTTCCACCTGTGCCGGCGTCGGCACCTTGTGGTGCCACTCCACCCGATCCTCCATGAAGGACACGCCCTTCCCCTTGATGGTGCGCGCGATCACGCAGCGCGGCTTGCCCGCGGGCGCGGCGGTGAAGGCCGCCCACAGGGCGCCATGGTCATGGCCGTCCAGCTCGACCACGTCCCAGCCGAAGGCGCGCCACTTGTCGGCCAGCGGCTCCAGCCGGTTGGTGTCCTCGGTGCGGGCGCCCTGCTGCAGCCGGTTGCGGTCGACGATCGCGGTCAGGTTGTCCAGCCTGCGGTGGCCGGCGGACATCGCCGCCTCCCAGTTGCTGCCCTCCTGCAGCTCGCCGTCGCCGAGCACGACGAAGGTGCGCCACGACGCCTTCGCCAGCTTCGCCGCGACGGCGCAGCCGACACCGATCGGCAGGCCGTGGCCGAGCGGGCCGGTGTTGGCCTCGACCCCCGGCACCTTGCGCCGGTTGGGGTGGCCGTTCAGCACCGACAGCGGCGCCATGAAGCTGTCCAGCAGATCGGGCGGGATGAAGCCGCGCAGCGCCAGCGCGCTGTACAGCGCCGCGGCGCAATGACCCTTGCTGAGGATGAAGCGGTCGCGGTCGGCCCAGGCCGGCTTGGCCGGGTCGAGGTCGAGCACGCCGAAGAACAGGGTGGCTATGATGTCGCTGACCGACAGGTCGCCGCCGACATGCCCCAGCCCGGCCCGCCCGATGGTGCGGAGCACAGAGCCGCGGATCGCGGTCGCGGCCCCGGCCAGCAGGCGTGCCCGCTCGGCCCCGTCCACCGCGGCGATGCGCGCCGGGGACAGGGCGTCAGGAGCGGTTGTCATCTGCACTTCGGACACTCATCCTCCGGACTGAATATTTATTCACACTCAGATTTAAATTCATGCTACGGTGAGAAAATCGGATCGTCAAGCCGATTGCTGCCGCATGGCGTTCCACGGCCTTTCCTCCAAAAGGGGTAGGCTGGATTGGAGTTTCGGCAATGGATCCGGAAGGCGCCCCTTGACCCACGGGCAACCATCCATGAATATCCAGACTTTATTGCATAAAATTGCAACGCGCCGATCCGGCGAGCCCTGCACCGAGACCGCCCGCCGATGACCCGCATCAACGAGCTTCGTCTGATCACCCGCGTGGCGCAGATGTATTACGTCGACGGGCTGAAGCAGTCCGACATCTCGCAGCGGCTGCACATCTCGCAGGCCACGATCTCGCGCCTGCTGAAGCGGGCGCAGGCCGAATCCATCGTCCGGATCACCATCAACGCGCCGCGCGGCACCTATGTCGAGCTGGAGACCGGCTTACGCGACCGCTTCGGCCTGACCGAGGCCATCGTCGCCGAATGCGGCGAGGACCGCGAGGAATCGATCCTGGCCGGCATCGGCGACGCCGCGGCGCATTTCCTGGAGACCACGCTGGACGATGGCGACGTCATCGGCATCTCGTCCTGGAGCGCCTCGCTGCTGCGCATGGTCGACGGCATCAACCCGCTGAAGCGCGTGGCGGCGGAACGGGTGGTGCAGATGCTGGGCGGCATGGGCAACCCCGCGGTGCAGGGCCACGCCACCCACCTGACCACCCGCCTGGCCCAGCTGACCGGGTCGCAGCCCCAGCTGCTGCCCGCCCCCGGCGTCGCCGGCTCGGCCTCGGCCAGGCGGGCGCTGGTGGCCGACCCCTATGTCCGCGCCACGATGGACCAGTGGCGGCGCATCACCCTGGCCCTGGTCGGCATCGGCGCGGTCGAGCCGTCGAAGATGCTGGCCAACAGCGGCAACGTCTTCACCGGCGAGGAGCTGGAGGCGGTGGTGGCAGCCGGCGGCGTCGGCGACATCTGCCTGCGCTTCTTCGGCGGCTACGGCGCGCCGGTCCGCACCGCGCTGGACGAAAGGGTGATCGCGATGACGCTGGACGAGATCGGCACCATCCCGCGCATCGTCGGCGTGGCCGGCGGCGCCCGCAAGGTCGCGGCGATCCGCGGCGCCCTGCTGGGCCGGCACATCAACATCCTGATCACCGACCGGTTCACGGCGGAAAAGCTGCTGGCCCAGTCCGACGGCGATTTCGCCCGCTGATCCTTACATCGACACCAAAAGAGTTCCGGGAGAGACCCCATGCCCCGCTTCACCGACAAGACCGTCGTTATCACCGGCGCCAGCCGCGGCATCGGCGCCGCCATCGCCCGCCGTTTCGCATCGGAAGGCGCCGCCGTCCTGCTGGCAGCGAACGAGCCTTTGGTGGCCGAGGTCGCGGCGCGGATCGAGGCCGAAGGCGGCCGGGCCGCATCCTTCGTCGCCGACGTCACCGACAAGGCCCAGGTGGTCGCCCTCTATGACGAGGCGGAGCGGCGCTTCGGCGCGGTCGACATCTCGGTCCAGAACGCCGGCGTCATCACCATCGCCCGGATCGAGGACATGACCGAGGCCGAGTGGGACAAGGTGCTGGCGGTCAACACCAAGGGCGTCTTCCTGTGCTGCCAGGAGGCGATCCGCCGGATCCGCAAGCACGGCCGCGGCGGCCGGCTGATCAACACCGCATCGGGCCAGGCGCGCCAGGGCTTCGTCTTCACGCCGCACTACGCCGCCTCGAAATTCGGCGTGGTCGGCGTGACCCAGAGCCTGGCCAAGGAGGTGGCGAAGGAAGGCATCACCGTCAACGCCTTCTGCCCCGGCATCATCGACACCGACATGTGGGCCTATAACGACGCCGCCTGGGGCAAGCTGCTGGGCGATTACAAGCCGGGCGAGCTGATGGCCGAATGGGTCCAGGGCATCCCGATGGGCCGCGCCGGCAGCGGCGAGGACGTCGCCGGACTGGTCGCCTTCCTGGCCAGCGACGACGCCGCCTACATCACCGGCCAGACCATCAATGTCGATGGCGGCCTGATCATGTCCTGAGCCGGCGGCGGGCCCGTTGGCCAATGTCGGCCCGCCTCCCCGCTCGATCCGCATGACATAGTCCGTCGCGCCCATCTGGCCGCCCTTCGGCGCGATCTCAAGTCCGGCGTTGCCGCCGGCGCTGATGCCGCGCGTCAGCCGGGCCTGCCGCAGAATGTCGCCGGGCACCATGCCGAGGCCGACGCCGATCGCCCGCCCGAGGCCATGCGCATCCGCCGCGCCGCCGTCAAGCACCCGTTCGGGACCATCGAGGCCTGGATGGGCGCCCGGCCGCCCATGTAGGCGATGCGGGCCTGAGACACAGACCCGATGCTCGTTGGAGGCGGCGACCCCGGACCCCAGTCCATTCGGATGGTGGCGGCGCCGGCCCGTGCCGAACCGCGGTTCGCGATGACGTGGCAATTTCCACACCTTGTCTGCCATCGATCGAGAGGCGAGCCGCGAACTGCCGCGATCTGCTCATGAATCGATCACCTCAGCCTGAATGACAACCAATATCGATCATATTTTTGATTGACTGTGATCGGGAATCGCCGATTATCTGAGCGAAGGAGGGCGACATGTCGGGCGAGCGTCTGGACGTCATCAGGCATCATCTCTATGTGCGAGGCGCCGCGAGCGTGCAGGATCTCTGCGACGCGACGGGGGCTTCGCTCGCGACCATCCGGCGCGATCTCCAGCGGCTGGAGGAAGAGGGCGCGGTCGAGCGCACCCATGGCGGCGTCCGCCTGGCGGAGAGCGCCGGCGTCGAGACCGCCTTCCGGGTCCGCGAAAGCCAGAACATCCGCGCCAAGCGGATGATCGCCCGCAGCGCCTATGACCTGATCCGGCCGCAGACCACGATCTTCCTCGATGCCGGCACCACGGTGCTGCAGGTCGCACGGCTGCTGCGGCTGCAGCCGATCGCGGTCTCCATCTTCACCAACGGCCTCGCCGTCGCCAACGAGCTCGCCAATGTGCCGGCGCTTCGCGTCACGGTGATCGGCGGCCAGCTGCGCAACGAGAACCTGTCCTTCGTCGGCCCCCAGGCCGAACAGGTCCTCGGCGAGGTCTGGTTCGACCAGCTGTTCATGGGCTTCAGCGCCGCGCATGAGGATGGTTCGATCAACACGCTGGACGTCCATGAGGCGAGCCTGAACCGCCGCATGCTGACCCGGACGGCGACGCCGATCCTGCTGGCCGACTCCTCCAAATTCGGGCTGCGCGCCACCTATGGCGTCGCGCCGCTCCAGCCCCCCCTGAAGGTGGTCAGCGACGAAGGCCTCTCCGAGGCGTGGCGGAAACGCCTGGCCGACCTCGGGGTCGATCTCCTGGTCGCGGCCGACGGGGAGGATGCCTGATGGCGGTCGTGATCGGGATCGACGGCGGCGGATCGAAGACGCTGCTGGCCGCGGCCGATGAAGACGGCACGGCGACCGCCTGCCTGCGGGAGTCCGGCTGCAACCCGTTCGACGAGCCGGGCTGGCGGGACATTCTCGCGACGCTCGGGGCACGGTCGGCAGCCCTGCGTGCGGACGCCGCTGCGGTCGCCCTGGGCATGCCGGGCTACGGCGAGGTCGTCGAGGTGTCGCGGCAGCAGGAGGAAGCGGCTGCCGCCTTCTCCGACCGGCCGGTGATCGTGATGAACGATGTCCAGGCGGCGTTCGAAGGCGCCTTCGCCGGCCGCCCCGGCGTCCTGCTGCTCGCCGGCACCGGGTCGATGGCCTGGGCCTCCGCCGGGGATGGAAGCCACGTCAGGGTCGGCGGCTGGGGCGACGCCTTCGGCGACGAAGGCAGCGCGTTCTGGATCGGCAAGGAGGCCGTCACCCGCGCCAGCCGCGCGATCGACGGCCGCGACGACGCGCCGGGCTTCGGCGAGGCGCTGTTCTCGTTCCTCGGGCTCCCATTCGATGATCCCTATGACGCGCTGATCGGCTGGTATCGGTCACGTGCCCATCTGCGGTCGGACCTCGCCGCCCTGGCGCTGTTCGTCGATCGCGAGGCCGAGGCCGGCCGTCCCGAGGCGCTGCGCATCCTGGACGAGGCCGCCGACCATCTCGCCCGGCATGTCGTGGCCGCGTGGCGGGCGATCGGCGGCGACGGCCCCATCCGCTGGAGCGTCGCCGGCGGCGCCTTCGCCAGCGCCCAGCTTCGTACTCGCGTCGCCGACCGGGTCGGGACGCCCTATCGCGAGCCGATCCTGCCGCCGGTCGGCGGCGCACTCCGCTGTGCGGCGATCGCCGCCGGCTGGGCGGTGGATCGGGCCTGGATCGACCGGCTGCGGACCTCGCTCATCTCCTGTGCGGGGTCCGAGCCGACCAAGCAATGAAATCAAAAACCGGGAGTGTCTGGGATGACGATCTCTAAAACCCTGTCGCGGACAGTGGCCATGACGGCGCTGGCCATCGGCCTGGCCTGGGCACAGGCCGCCGCCGCGGAAACCATCACGGTGCTGCTGCCGTCCTTCGGGGCCGATGCGGCGACCAAGGCCCTGACCGAGGAATTCACCAAGGACACCGGCATCGAGGTCCAGCTGCAGACCATGCCGTGGGACAACATCCGCCCGAAGATCGTGACCTCGATGGTCGCGGGAACCGCGCCGGCCGATGTGATCGAGTTCGACTGGTCCTGGGTCGGTCAGTTCGGCGCGGCGAAGTGGTTCACCCCCCTCGACGGCAAGTTCGACCAGGCGCTGGTGGACGACATGCCGACCGCCGGCGTCTTCGTCTATGACGGCGCGCGGCTCGGCATTCCCTATGCCAACGACTTCCGGCTGCACTCCATCAACACCGCCTATCTCAAGCAGGCCGGCATCACCGACCTGCCGAGGACGCCGGACGAGATCATCCGGGACGCCCGGATCCTCAAGGACAAGAAGGTCGTCGAGTTTCCCATCAGCATCCCGCTCTCCGCGACCGAGGGGGCGGCGACCGCCTGGTACTTCACCACCCGCATGTTCGGGGGCGAGCTGTTCGACAAGGACTGGAACCCGCTGTTCACCGATCCCGCCTCGCCAGGCTACAAGGCGCTGCAATGGGTGGTCGACGGGCTGCATGACGGGCTGATCAACCCCGCCATGACGGGGATGAGCGACCAGGAGACCACCGCCGCCTTCGCGCATGGCGCCGCGGCGTTCGACATCGCCGGTCACCCCTATGACCTCGCGATCTACCAGGACAAACAGCGCTCGACCATTCCCGGCCTCGCCGCCCTCGGCCTGACGGGGGCCGACCCTTCGACCCTGCGCACCATCGGCCTGCCGGAAGCGCTCGCGATCCCGGTCAACTCCGAACACAAGGATTCGGCGGTCAAGTTCATCCAGTGGTGGGCCGACCATCAGGCGAAGATCTACACCGCCGTCGCCGTGTTGCCGACGCGGACCTCGGCGCTGAAGGCCCTGTCCCAGGACGGCCAGCTGGTCGGTGGCGACGACATCGCCAAATACGGCGCCTTCACCCAGGCGATCTTCGCCCAGGGCACGCCGCCCTGGTACTCGGAATTCAGCAGCGCCGCGTCCGCCACCATCAACCAGGCGGCCAAGGGCCAGATCAGCGTCGACGACGCGATGAAGCAGATCGCCGCCCGCGCCCAGTCGGCGATGCAGCAGTAGCCGCGGGCCAACGGGGACCAGGGCGATGACGATGTCGATGACGAAACCCGATCGGATCTCGGCGGCACGGCGCATCGCGGCGCTGCGCCTGCCGGGCCGTGACGCCCGGCTCGGCCTCCTGCTGATCGCGCCGATCGTCCTGGTCATGGGCGCCCTGGTGCTGCTGCCCCTGGTGCTGACGGCGTGGGACAGCCTGTACCGCATCGATCCGATGCGGGCGGGGACGCCGTTCATCGGCGCCGCCAACTACGTCAACCTGTTCAACGACCCGGAGGTGCGGGCCGCCACCGCCAACACGGCCTGGATCGTGCTCCTCGCCGTCATCCTGGAGACGGTCGGCGGCGTCGCCTTCGCCCTCTTGCTGCAGAGCATGGGGCCGGTCCGCAAATGGCTGCTCGCCGCCATCATCCTGCCCTGGGCGATGCCGTCGGTGGTCAATTCGCTGATCTGGAGCTGGATGTTCAACCCGAGCTACGGCGTGCTCAACGCCATCCTGCACGGGCTCGGGCTGATTCCCGCCGGCTATGTCTGGTCGAACGACCGCACCGCGGCCCTCCTCATCATCACCATCGTCCATGTCTGGAAGATGCTGCCGCTGACCGCGGTCATCATGCTGGCGGCGCTGCAGACCATCCCGATGCATCTCTACGAGGCGGCGAAGATCGACGGCGCCGGGCCGATCCGGACCTTCTTCTCGATCACGCTGCCGATGACGATGGGGGCGCTGGCGATCGCGATGACGCAGTCGACGGTGTCCGCCTTCAACCTGTTCGACGAGGCCTGGATCCTCGGCGGGGCCAGCCTCGACACCCGGACCCTGCTGATCCAGGTCTACATGTCCGCCTTCCAGAACCTCCACATGTCCTACGGGATGGCGCTGTCCATCCTGGTCCTGATCGCATCCCTCGCGGTCTCCCTGATCTATGTCGCGCGCCGCCGCGGCGAGACCCAGGGGGAGTAGGAGGACGCCATGCCGAAATCCCGCGCCATCCAGCCCAAGAAGATCTTCAAGGGCCTGTTCATCGCTTTCGTGCTGATCTGGTCGCTCGGGCCGATCTACTGGTCGATCAACTCCAGCCTGATGCAGCCGGTCGATCTCCTGGCCCAGCCGCCGCATGCGGTGCCGCCGGCCCCGACGCTCGCCCACTACACCGGCCTGCTCGGCCTCGAGAACGCCGCCGACAACGCCACCGGGCAGTCGATCTGGCCGCAGTTCCGCAGCGCGACGATCAACAGCATCGTCACCGCCGTGGCCGCCACCCTGGCGACGATCGTGCTCGCGGCCCTCGGCGGCTACGCCTTCGCCCGGCTCCACTTCCCCGGCCGCAACATCGTCTTCGGCCTGGTCGTCGCGACGCTGGCGGTGCCCGGCTACACCGTCATCATCCCGCTGTATCGGGAAATGATCGCGCTGAAGCTGGTCGACACCTATCTCGGGCTGACGCTGATCTACGTCTCTGCCTTCCTGCCGCTCGCGCTGTGGATGATGCGCAGCTTCTTCTCCGGCCTGCCGGTGGTGCTGGAGGAGGCCGCGGCGATCGACGGCGCCGGGCGGATGCGCATCCTGTTCCGGATCGTGCTGCCGCTCGCGCTTCCCGGCCTGATCGCCGCCGGCATCATCACCTTCCTCAGCGTCTGGCAGCAGTTCGGCATCCCCCTGGTGTTCTCGCCGACCGCGGCGACCAAGCCGCTGACGGTGATGATCCCGGAACTCGCGTCCCGCCACGACATCAATTACGGCCTGCTCAACGCCGCGGGCATCCTGGCGATCATCCCCCCGTTCATCGTCGTCTTCTTCCTCAACCGGTTCCTGGTGCAGGGCCTCACGGCCGGCACCGGCAAGTAACCGCTCCCGCTCACCCGAGGTACACCCCTATGAATGCAACGGAGCGCAGCATCGTGGAGCAGTTCCCGTTCTGGGACCGCGCGCCACAGCTCCCGATCACGGCCGATGCCGGGCGGCGCTACGTCGTCGTCGGCTGCGGCACCTCCTTCTATCTCGCCCAGAGCGTCGCCTCGGCCATGAACCTCGCGGGCATTGAGGCGGTGGCAGTGCCGGGAAGCGAATGGACCCACCGTCCGCGCGCCTGGGTGGCGAACGAGACCGGCGTCATGGTCATGGTGCTGTCGCGCAGCGGGGAGTCGACCGAATCCGTCCAGGCCGCACAGCGCAGCCGGCAAGCGGGGCTGCCGGTGATCGGCGTCACCTGCGAGGCCGGCAGCAGCCTGGCGCGCAATTCGGACCATGTCCTGTTCGCCACGACCCATCCCGAGGAGGGCATCGTGATGACCGCCTCGGCCAGCCTGATGGTGCTGCTGGGCTTGCGCTTCATCGGCCAGGCCGTCGGCCCGGAGACGTCGCTTGAGGCCCGCCGGGTGTTGCAGGCGCTCGACCACGGCCTGCCCGCCGTGCTCGCCGACCGTTCCCATTTCGTGTTTCTCGGCAGCGGCCCGCTCTACGGCATCGCCCAGGAGGGGGCACTGAAGCTGCAGGAGATGAGCCTCAGCTACACCCAGGCCTATCACCCGATGGAATACCGGCATGGCCCGGTCAGCCTGGTCGATGACCGCACGCTGGTCGTGATGCTCACCAGCGACGCGCTGCGGGACGAGGAAGCGAAGCTCGCGCGGGAATTGCAGGCCAAGGGCGCGCGGGTGATCGGCTTCGGCGGCCCGGGCGACCTCTCGATCGAGGTCACGGCGCCCGACGCCCTCCGCGGCTTGGTCTGCCTGCCCGCGCTGCAGCTGCTCGGCGAGCGGGTCGCTCTTCGCCGCGGCATTGATTCCACCGCTCCCCGCCACCTCACCAAGGTCGTCCTGGTCGCCTGAGCCGGCCTCCGGCCGCAAGAGCAAATCGGAAACAGAGAGCCGACATGGCAAAAATCACCTTCATCGGCGCCGGCAGCACCGTGTTCGCCCAGAACCTGCTCGGCGACATCCTCAGCTATCCCGAACTCGCGGACAGCGAGATCCATCTCTACGACATCGATGCCGAGCGGCTTTCGACCTCGGAGATCGTGGCGCGGAAGATCGCGGATGCGCTGAAGATCAAGCCCACCATCGTCGCCACGACCGATCGCGACCGCGCCCTCGATGGCGCCGACTATGCGATCAACATGATCCAGGTCGGCGGCTACAAACCCTGCACCGTCACCGACTTCGAGCTGCCGAAGAAATACGGGCTGCGCCAGACCATCGCCGACACCCTGGGCATCGGCGGCATCATGCGTGGCCTCCGGACGATCCCGGTGCTGGTCGGCATGGCGCGCGACATGGAGCGGCTGTGCCCCGACGTGCTCCATCTCAACTACGTCAACCCGATGGCGATGAACTGCTGGGCGCTCAACCGCGCAAGCCCCATCCGCACCGTCGGGCTCTGCCACAGCGTCCGCGGCACCGCGGCCCAGCTCGCCCGTGACATCGGCGTGCCGGTCGAGGAGATCAACTACCTCGCCGCGGGCATCAACCACATCGCCTTCTATCTCAAGTTCGAACGGAACGGCGAGGATCTCTATCCGCTGATCCGGAAGGTCGCCCAGGACGGCCGGGTCCCCGAAGACAACCGCGTGCGCTACGACCTGCTCCAGCGGTTCGGCCACTTCGTCACGGAGTCGAGCGAGCACTTCTCCGAATATGTGCCCTGGTACATCAAGCGCGACCGGCCGGAGGCGATCGAGCGGCTGAACATCCCGCTCGACGAATACATCCGCCGCTGCGAGGTCAATATCGCGGAATGGCAGCAGACCCAGGCCGAGATGGAGGATCCCAAGACGGTCATCCAGGCCGTCCGCAGCAACGAATATGCGTCGGAGATCATCCACAGCCGCGAGACCGGCATCAGCCGGGTGGTCTACGGCAATGTCATCAATCGGGGATCGATCACCAACCTCCCTGCCGATTGCTGCGTCGAGGTGCCGTGCCTCGTCGACGGGAACGGGGTGCAGCCGGTCACGGTCGGCGAGATCCCGATGCACCTCGCGGCGCTGATGCAGACCAGCATCAACGTCCAGCGCCTCACCGTCGAGGCGGCGCTGACCGGCGACCGCAGCCACGTCTACCACGCGGCGATGCTCGATCCGCACACCGCGGCCGAACTCGGCCCGGACCAGATCTGGTCGCTGGTCGACGAGCTGATCGAAGCCCATGGCGAGTGGCTGCCGGCCTCGCTCCGGCATGCCGCATAGCAGCGAAGGGAAGATCGTAAGATGAGCGTCGAGACCCTTGCCGGCCTGTCCCGCCGTCGCGCCGACGGCACCAGGCGCGGTCTGCCGTCGGTGTGTTCCGCCCATCCGCTCGTGGTCGAGGCCGCCCTGCGCGAAGGGCTGGCCGCGGAATCCGACGTGCTGATCGAGGCGACCTGCAACCAGGTGAACCAGGATGGCGGCTACACCGGCATGACCCCCGCCGGCTTCCGCCGCTTCGTCGAAGGGATCGCCGACCGTGTCGGCTTTGCGCGCGACCGGCTGATCCTGGGCGGCGATCATCTCGGCCCCAACCCCTGGAAGCACCTCGACGCCGAGGTGGCCTTCGCCAAGGCGGACGCCATGATCGCGGCCTATGTCGAAGCCGGCTTCGCCAAGATCCATCTCGATGCCAGCATGGGCTGCCGCGGCGAGCCGGAGGCGCTGGAGGACGAGACGGTCGCCAGCCGGGCGGCGCGCCTGGCGGCGGTCGCCGAGGCCCGGTCGGATGGCAGCCGGCGCCCGGTCTATGTCATCGGCACCGAGGTGCCGGTTCCCGGTGGGGCGTGGGAGGCGGCGGCCGATCACCTCCAGGTCACGAGGCCGGAGGCCGCGGAGCGCACCGTCGCGGTGCATGCCGCGGCCTTCGCCGGTCGCGGCCTGGAAACCGCGTTCGAGCGCGTGATCGGGCTGGTGGTCCAGCCGGGCGTCGAATTCGGCGACGGCGAGGTCATCCGCTACGATCCCGCCCGCGCCGCGGCCCTCTCTTCATGGCTGGGCGATCATGCGCCGCTGGTCTTCGAGGCGCATTCGACCGACTACCAGACGGAGGAAGGGCTCGAAGGGCTCGTGCGGGACGGCTTCGCGATCCTGAAGGTCGGCCCCTGGCTGACCTTCGCCCTGCGCGAAGTCCTCTACGGCCTCGACGCGATCGCGGATGAGCTCGACCCCGCCCGCAGCGCCGCCTCGCTCCGCGCCACCATGGAACGGCTGATGTGCGCCGAACCCGAACATTGGCAGCGCTACTATGGCGGCGATGCCACGGCGGCCCGCATCAAGCGACACTACAGCTACAGCGACCGCATCCGCTACTACTGGCCCCATCCCGAGGCCCGAGAGGCGGTCGACCGGCTGTTCGACCGCCTCGCCGGGGGCGCCATACCCGAGACGCTCGTGAGCCAATATCTCGCCCCGCTCTATCCTGCTGTGGCGACGAGGGTGGTCAGGGCCGAGGCGCCTGACCTCGTCATGGCGGCGCTCGGCCAGGTCCTTGCCCGGTATCGACGGGCCTCCGGTCCCGGTGGCCGTGGCGGATGACCCAGAAGCGCCATGTCTGGTCGGTTCGTCGCCGGCAAGGGTGCCGACGCATCGGCGAACACCAACCTATTGGGGCGCCCCCTCGGGAGACCGTCGAGCCATCCAACGTGTCAAAGAGGATGAACACGCGATCCTGAGTGCTGTGTAAGCCTCGACAAGATCGGCAAGGCTGAAGCTGCGATTGAGCCCGCTTGGGTTCGGCAGGATCCACACGACGGCACCGCAGAAGCGGGCGGATTGCCGCCCCCAATCGACCTTGTCCCCTGCGATCGCCTCATAGGCCGCCTTGCCCAGGAAGGCGATGGTCTCGGGCCGGAAGTGATCGATCTTGGCGCGGAGCCCATCCCCCGAGTCACGGAGTTCGCGGCCCTGGAGTTCGCCGGCGCTGCGCGTGGCCCGCGGGACGGCGGCGGTGATGCCGCAGCCGAAGGCGAGCAGGCGGCGGTCGTCCTGCGCCCGGATCCGCTCGGGCGTGAAGCCGGACAGGTGCAGGACGGGCCAGAAGCGGTTGGATGCCGATCCGAAATTGTGGCCGGAGACCGCGGCTTGTGCGCTGGGGTTGATGCCGCAGAAGACGACCGGCAGCTCCGGCGCCAATATGTCGAAATAGGACAGGTCCATCGGTGGCTACCGGGGCGTCACGGGGATGTCGTTGCGCGGCGGCGTCATCGGGTTGGGCGGCGGGCGGCGCAGCAGAAGCAGCAGCAGCAGTGCCAGCGCCAGCACCCAGGCGACGATCCAGAAACCGTCGATATAGGCCAGCACGTAGGCTTCGCGCTGCACGAAGCGGCCGGCCTGGGCCATGCCCTGGCTGGTCTCCAGCCCGATATTGTTCGCACGCTGGCTGAAGACGTTGGAGAGCGCGGTCACGATGCGGTCCACGGCGTCCGAGCCCGAAACCAC
Source organism: Inquilinus ginsengisoli (assembly GCF_031453975.1). NCBI lineage: Bacteria > Pseudomonadati > Pseudomonadota > Alphaproteobacteria > Rhodospirillales > Rhodospirillaceae > Inquilinus > Inquilinus ginsengisoli. Next base: position 100,922 of record NZ_JAVDPW010000011.1, on the reverse strand, counting down.
ATGCTGCCCGATCAGGTTCGAATAGACCTGCTCGCGCACCCGCACGAAGGTCTGCATGAAGGCGGTCCCCAGCTCGATGCCGAACAGCCGGGAGATCTGGATGGTAGCGGCGATGGCGGCGGCCTGGGGCGGCTTGATGTTCGAGACCGCGAAGGTGACCAGCGAGGTGATGCCGATCGCCAGGCCCACCGCCTCGACGATCTGGGAGGGCAGGAAGTCGCCGTTGGCCCAGTCATGGGTCAGGCCCGTGTCCATCCAGCTGCCGATCGCGATCAGGGCGAAGCCGATGGCGAGGAGGAGGCGGGCATCGACCCGGCGCAGCGCCAGCACCACCAACGGGATGATCACGAATTGCGGCAGGGCGATCCAGTTCAGGACATCACCGACCTGCAGCGCCCGCAGGCCCTGGATCCGCGTCAGATAGTCCGGCAGGACAAAGGCCGTGGCCTGGGACCCGAAGCCGTAGATGCAGATCAGCAGCGCCGGGATCGCGACATTCGCCTGGGCCAGCACCGGCAGGTGGATCAGCGGATGCTCGACGGTCGCCTCATTGACGATGAAGGCGACGACCAGCAGCAGGCCCCCCGTCAGGCAGCCGACGACGATTCCGGAATTCAGCCAGTCGAGACGGTTGCCCTGGTCCAGCCCGACATAGACCAGCCCGAAACCCAGGCCGGCGAAGATGATGGCGCCCCAGTCGGTGCGGCGCAGCAGGTCGCGGTTGATGCCCTCGCGAGGCACGGCCCACAGGATGAGCAGGACCATGACGGAGGTCAGCACGACGTTCTGCCAGAAAATCCACTGCCATTGGCCGGTCTCGGAATACCAGGCCTCGAGCGAGGCGGCGACGTTCTGGGAGAAGGTGAAGCGGAAGGCATAGGCGGCGATGCCCCAGATCCACCAGCGCGGCGCCAGGCTGCGCAGGATGAAGCCGAGGGACGCGGGGATGAAGGTGCCGACCGCGAGGCCGCGGACGACCTGCAGGGCGATGACGGCGTCGTAGCCGGCCATGAAGGGCAGCAGCAGCGAGGACAGGATGAAGATCGCGCTGGCCCAGAGCAGGAAGCGCCGCGGGCCAAGGACCGTGCTGAGCCAGGCCGCGCACGGCGCCACCACCATCTGGCTGGCGGAGAAGGCGGTGGTCAGCCACGAGCCCTCGTCGAAGCCGAGGCCGAGGCCACCGCGGATGTCGGCCAGGCCGAAGGTGGTGACCCGCGTGTTCAGCGTCGAGATGACGGCGCCCAGCAGCACCGCCGCGACGCCGGCCACCGGGCGCAGACAGGGCGCGGGCGCGGCCGGGACGCGGGCGCCGGCCGCCTCGACGGCGGCGGTCACGGCTTCGCCGGCTGGCTGTCGGTCAGGATCGTCACGACCGCCGACATGCCGGGACGCAGCCGGCCGGCGAGCGGGCTGCCGGGATCGAGCACGATCTTGACCGGGATCCGCTGCACCACCTTGGTGAAATTGCCGGTGGCGTTGTCCGGCGGCAGCAGGCTGAACTGCGATCCGCTGGCCGGCGCGATGCTGTCGACCCGCCCGGTCACGGTCACCCCGGGAAAGGTGTCGACGGTGACCTCGGCCTTCTGGCCGATCGCCACGCGGGTCAGTTGGGTCTCCTTGTAGTTCGCGATCACCCAGACATTGTCCAGCGGGACCACGGAGATGACCTGGGTGCCGGGGCGCAGATATTGTCCCGCGCGAACCCCGCGCTCGCCCACCATGCCGTCCACCGGCGCGATGATCCGGGTGTATCCGAGATTGGTCTTGGCCAGCGCGAGCGCCGCGTCCTTGGCCTTGGCATCGGCACGGAGCTGCAGTTCCTGGGTGTCGAGCACGCCCATCTGCCGGCGGGCGGCTTCGAGTTCGGCCTGGTTGCGCGTGAGGGTGGCCTCGAAGCGCTTTTCATCGGCGAGCGCCTGCTCAACCCTCTGGGGGGTGCCGAAGGTGGTCCCCAGCAAGGTCTGCTGGCGGTTCAGCTCCAGCTTGGTGCGGTCGACATCGGCCTGGGTCGCGGCGATGACGCTCTGCGCCTGGTCGATCTCGGCATGCTGCAGGTCCTTGCGCGCCTTCAAATTCTGGATCGCCGCCGCCGCGCCCAGCACATCCGCATCGGCCTGGTCCACCCGCGCCCGATAGTCCTGGTCGTCGATCTCGACCAGCAGGTCCCCGGCCTTGACGAACTGGAAATCGGTCACGGCCACGCGGTCGACATAGCCGTCGACCTGGGCGCTGAGAGGGGTGATGTCGCCGCGCACATAGGCATTGTCCGTGTCCTGGCGGCTCGCCTGGCCGACCCAGACATCCCAGCGGATGACGAACAGGGCGACGATTCCGCCCGCGATGACGAGGATCACCAGCCGGAGCAACCAGGCCCCCAGCCGACGCGATGGCTTGGTGCCGGGGCTCTGGTCGGGGCCGGCGGGCGGCTGCCCGGAAGCAGGTGTCGGCCCAGACGGGCTGACGGCCGCGGAAGTTGGCTGCCCATCCATCACGATTCCCCGATACGCTGGCTTGATCCAGGAACTGTAGTCGGCGGCCTGTCGCGTTGTCGACTATGCCCACGGCTAGGTCTGGCCACCAATTTCCGCGGCGTTTTCCAGAAACAGGAGCAGCAGGATGGATGACATTGGGATTCGAGAGGCCCTCGACCGTCACTGGGCCGCTTCCGATACCAACGATTTCGATGCCGAGCACGACATCTACCGGGAGGACGCGGTGCTCGAATACCCACAGTCCGGCGAGCGCATCCGGGGCCGCCGCAACATTCAGGCGTCGCGCGCGGCGCAGCCGAATTCGAAGCGCTTCACGGTGCGCCGCATCACCGGCGCAGGCGACCTTTGGGTCACGGAATTCATCCTCTCCTATGACGGCCGGCCGTCCTTTACGGTGAGCATCATGGAGTTCCTCGACGGCAATGTGACGCGCGAGACCCAATACTTTGCCGACCCGTTCGAGCCCGGGCCTTCGCGCGCGCAGTGGGTCGAGCGCATGGGATGACCTCGGCATGACAGTGGCGCTCCCGCGCGTGCTGGACCGGGCGGAGCTGCCCGTCGATACCGCCGAGCTTGCCCGTTTTCTCATTGGCAAAAGGGTCGTGCGGACATTGGCCGAAGGCGTGGCGGGCGGCCGCGTCGTCGAGACCGAGGCCTACGGCATCGGCGACCCCGCGGGTCACGCCTATCGCGGCATCACCCCGCGCATCCGGACGCTCTTCCTCGAGCGCGGGCACGCCTATGTGTATCTTGCCTATGGCATCTCGTTCATGCTGAACGTCTCGAGCGAGATGCCGGGCGTGGGCGCGGGCGTCCTGATCCGGGCGATCGAGCCGACCGACGGAATCGCGATCATGGCGCGAAATCGCGGCACCGAGCGGGTGCGCGACCTGGCGCGGGGCCCGGGACGGCTGTGCGCAGCCCTGGGAATCGATCGCCGGCTGGACGGGATCGACCTCTGCCAGGCCGGTCCGCTATGGCTCGGATCCGACGATCAGGCGTCGGGCGATATCGGACAGGGCAAACGGATCGGCATCACGCGCGCAGCCGACAGTCCGCTGCGCTTCTACGTTCGGGGCAATCGGTTCGTCAGCGGCCCGCAATCGCTCAACCGATGAGGGACGGCATCGTGACGGGGTGAGGGGCTGGTCGACCCCTTCGGTCAGCCGCAGATCATGTCCACCGTCTTGCGCGCCATCTCCCGCAATTCGGCCCGGGGGACGCCGGCGCGGGCGCGGATGGCGATGGTGTGCAGCACGGCGGAGGCCAGCACCGCGAGCGCCGCGGGATCGGCACCATCCTTCAGCTCGCCCTTGTCGCGCGCTATCCGGAATCGCGCTTCGAGATCGGCGTCGAGCCCCCGGAGTCCGTCCGCGAGGGAGCTGCGGATCTCGGGATCCTCTGCCGCCTCGGTGGTCGCGGTTCCGATCGCAAAGCACCCGAGCGGCAGGTCGTCGTCCGAGAAGTAGATCTCCAGCTGCCCGTCATAGGCGCGCATCAGCGCCTCGTCCAAGGCCTGGTCGACATCCGCCAACGCCTCGCGCATCGCGGCAAAGGCGCGCTGCCAATAGCGGTCGAGCGCCTTGAGATAGAGCGCGTGCTTGTCGCCGAACGCGGCATAGAGGCTCGGCCGGTTCATGCCGGTGGCGGCGCTGATCTCGTCGAGCGACGTGCTGGCATAGCCGCTTCTCCAGAACCGGTCCGTGGCTTGCTGCAGGGCGACCTGCGGGTCATAGGCACGTGGCCGGCCCCGGCCCCGCGGCTCGTCATCCTTTTTTTGTACCATGTCGCATAAAATCCTTGACGGGAATTCTCGTATCTCCATATTTATGCGGAACGGTACAATATTCAATGGCCATGAGGCCCGTCATGCAGCCCAACCTCGCATCCCCCAGCAACTCGGTGACATCAGGCATCGCGATCGGCGAAAGCCATCCGGTGCAGCTCGCCGAGGTCGACGCCGAGTTGAGCCGGGTGTTCGATCGCTCCCGATCCGGCCGCCGCGCCGTGGCGCCGAAGCGGGCGTTGCGCGAACGCCTGCGCCGCCCGCTGCTGATCGCCTTCCCGCTGATCCTGGCAGGCGCCGGCGCGGCCTATTACCTGGCCGAAGAGCCTTATGTCTCGACGGACAACGCCTTCGTCCGTGCGGCGAAGGAGTCGATCAACGCCCGGGTCTCCGGCCAGGTGGTCGAAGTCGCGGTGACCGACAATCAGCAGGTCCAGCGCGGCCAGCTGCTGTTCCGGATCGACCCGGCGCCGTACCAGATCGCGGTTGACCAGGCCGAGGCACAGCTGGGCAGCGCGCGCCTGCAGATCGACGCGCTGAAGGCCACCTACCGCCAGCAACTGGCCGACCTGCAGTCGGCCAAGGATTCCGCCGACTTCGCCGAGCGCGAGTTCGGCCGCAAGAAGGCGCTCGTCGCCTCCGACTGGACGCCGCGCGCGGCCTATGAGCGGGCGGACACGGACCTCAAGATCGCCCGCCAGCACATCGCGGCGATCGAACAGCAGGTCGCCAACACCGTGGCCGCGCTGAACGGCGATCCGGATATCGAGATCGATCGCCATCCCTCGGTCCGCGCCGCCCAGGCCCAGCTCGACCGGGCCCGGCTCGACCTCTCCTATGCCGCGGTGACGGCACCCGATGACGGCATCGTGACCCGGGTCGACGACCTCCAGGTCGGTGACTTCGTCAATCCCGGCGCCGACGTGTTCTCGCTGCTGTCGAGCCGACAGATCTGGGTCGAGGCGAATTTCCGCGAGACCGGCCTGACCCACATGCGCCCGGGCCAGGAAGCATCGATCGATGTCGACGCCTATCCGGACCGCAGCTTCAAGGCGCATATCGTCAGCATGAGCCCGGGCACCGGATCGGATTTCTCGGTGCTGCCGCCCGAGAACGCGACCGGCAATTGGGTCAAGGTGGTCCAGCGCCTGCCTGTGCGCCTCGAACTCGATGAGGTTGATCCGGGCCGGCCGCTGTTCTCCGGCATCAGCGCCACCGTGCGGGTCGACACCGGCCATCGCAGCAACTGGCGCCACGCGCTGCTGGCCGCGTTCGCGGCGGAGGCGGCCGAATGAGCGCCATATCCGCATCGAACCCTGCGGCCGACGGCCATCGCGCCATCACCATCGCGGCGCTGCTGGCGACCTATATGCAGGCGGTCAACATCTCGCTGCCCAATGCCGCCCTGCTCCACATCCAGGGCACGATGTCGATGGCCGATGACGAGGCCGGTTGGGTGTTCTCCTGGTACATCGCGGCCAGCATCATCACCATGCCGATGACGCGCTGGCTCGCGGGCCGCTATGGCCGCAAGGCGGTCTATCAGCTCTCGATCGCCGTCTTCGCCCTCGGCCTCGTGCTCGCCACGCTGGCGACGACCACGATGCAGTTCATGGCCGCCCGCATCGTCCAGGGTGCCGCAAGCGGCCCCCTCGCCCCACTGTCGCTGGCGATCCTGCTCGACATCCTGCCGGCGCAGCGTCATGCCCGCATCAGCCTGATGTGGACCATCACCCTGGTGCTGGGCATCGTCAGCGGCCCCAGCATCGGCGGCTGGCTGTGCGAATATTTCGGCTGGGGGTCGATCTTCACCCTCAGCCTGCCGATGGCGGGGTTCATCCTCCTGGCGATGGCGCTGTCGCTGCCGGAGAAGAAGGCCGAGCAGCCGCCGCCCTTCGACGCCTTCGGCCTGGCAACGCTGGCGCTCGGCCTGATCGGGCTGCAGGCGCTGCTCGACCGCGGCGAACGGGTGGACTGGTTCAATTCGGCCGAGAGCTGGGTGGAGGCTGCGGCCGCGGTGCTCGGCTTCGGCCTCTATCTCGTGCACATCCTGACCGCGAAGGTCCATTTCCTCAGCAAGGCGCTGTTCCGGGACCGCAACTTCATCCTGTCCGCGATCCTGTTCTTCGCCTTCGGCTTCGTCCTGCTGCCGACCATGGCCCTGACGTCGCCGATGCTGGACGAACTGCTCGGCTATCCCGCCGACACCACCGGCATGATGGCGGTTCCCCGTAGCATCGCGCTGGTGGTGGCGCTGATCCTGACGGTGCGCGCCCCGTCGCGCATCGACAACCGGTGGCTCGTGGCCGGCGGGATGGCCCTGATCATCTACGCCAACGGACGGATGCTCGGCTATTCCCCCCTGATGGACTGGCGGCCCGTTATCGTCGCCGGCGTGATCCAGGGCGCCGGCCTGGGCATCCTGATGCCGGCGCTGACCAAGGCGGCGTTCAGCACGCTCGACCCGGCGCTGCGCCCGGAAGGCACCGTGCTGTTCAACCTGTCGCGCCTCTATGGCAGCACGATCGGCATCGCCCTGGTCCAGACCTTCTTCCACCAGAACACCCAGGCCATGCATCTGGCGCTGGCGAAGCAGCTCATACCCACTCGCGCCGCCGCCCATGTCACCGGGTCGATCGCCGGGCCGGGACTTGTCTCGCTTAACCACATAATCACCGGCCAGGCGGCTTTCGTCGGGATCATCGGCCAGTTCGAGGTCATGATGATCGCGATGCTGATCGTGAGTCCCCTTGTGCTGTTTCTCCGCAAACCGCGCCCGGCCCGCTGACCCCGCTCCATCGCCAACCCAGGACAAAGGCGTACGAAGATGGCAATCCCCGATGCGCTTCGCGACAAACGGATCCCCCTCAACCACGGGACCGGGGCGATGCCCGCCGCCGGGTTCGGCACGCTGATCCCCGATCCGGTCGCGACCCGGCAGGCGGTGACCGCCGCGCTGGAGGTGGGGTTCCGCCATTTCGATTGCGCCGAACGCTACCGCAACGAAGAGGCGATCGGCGACGCGTTCCAGGCCGCCTTCCAGGCGGGGACGGTCCGGCGCGAGGACGTCTTCGTCACCACCAAGCTGTGGAACACCAATCATCGCCCCGAGCGAGTCAAGCCCGCCTTCGACGCCAGCCGGCGGCGGCTGAAGGTCGACACCGTCGACTGCTACATCATCCACACCCCCTTCGCCTTCCGCCCCGGCGACGACCAGGATCCGAGGGATGCGGACGGCAAGGTCGTCTATGATTCCGGGGTGACGCTGGGCGAGACATGGCAGGCGCTCGAACGCCTGGTGGATGAGGGCCATGCCAAGTCGATCGGCCTGTCCGACATCACCCTGGAAAAGCTGCGCGAGATCGTGGCGGGGGCGCGGATCAAGCCCTCCGCGGTGCAGGTCGAATCCCACCCCTATCTTCCGGAATGGGAGCTGCTCGACTTCTGCCGCGAGCACGGGATCGTGCTGCTGGCGTTTGCGCCGCTGGGACACGGCATGGACCCGAACCTGCTGGAGGACCCCGTGATCACGGCCATCGCCCAGCGGGTTGGCAAGACGCCGGCCCAGGTGGCGTTGGCCTGGGCCGCCCAGCGCGGCACCGCCTTCCTGACCACCTCGACCAAGCCTGAGCGCATCCGGGGCAACTTCGACATCTCGACCCTGCCGGAGGACGCGATGCAGCAGATCCGGGACGGCATCACCACCAATATCCGGTTCAACAGCGTGGTGACGACCGGCGTGCCCGGCTTCATTCCCCGGGTCCGCTGACCTGAATGCAACGGCTTAGGGCGGCCAAGCCCAATCTCGTTTGACGATCACGAGGGCCGCCCTACCAGTTCGTCACCGATCCGTCGTTGCGCTTGAGATGCGGCGCTTCCCAGAACTTGAAGCTCTGCTGCTGGATCAGCGCCTCATTCACCTCGACGCCGAGGCCGGGCGCGTCCGTCACCGGATAATGGGCATTCTCGATCCGTGGCTGGACCGGGAAGAATTCGGAATTGTCGAAGCCGAGCTGCTCGGCCGTCGAGGTGCGGGTCTCGAGCCAGGAGAAGTTCGGGACCGCCGCGGCGAAATGCACCGTCGCCGCGGTGCAGATCGGGCCCAGCGGGTTGTGCGGCATCATGTCGACGTAATGCGCCTCGCTCCAGCCCGCGACCTTCATCGCCTCGGTGAAGCCGCCGACATTGCAGATGTCGATCCGGTTGAACTGATGGATGTTGCGCTCGATGTAGGGCAGGAACTGCCATTTCGAGGCGAACTCCTCGCCGATGGCGAAGGGCACGTCGACCATCCGCCGCAGCGCCTCATAGGCCTCCGGCGTCTCGTCGCGGATCGGTTCCTCCAGGAAGTCGAGCGTGCCGGAGGGCATCTTCTGGCAGAAGCTCGCCGCCTCCGCCACCGACAGGCGGTGATGCAGGTCGATGCCGAGCACGACGTCGCCGCCCAGCGCCTCGCGGGCCCTGACGCACCACTTCGCCGTTGTGGCGATATGCTCGCGCGGCTCATAGACCGCGCTGCCGCCATGGCCGGAGGGCGACAGGCGCATCGCGGTCCAGCCGGCGGCGATCAGCGCCCGCGCCTGCTCGATCATCGCCTCGCCCGGCGGGGCCGAGGTGGTGGCGAAGGTTGGGATCCGATCCCGCTGCTTGCCGCCCAGCAGCTGGTAGACCGGCACGCCGAGCGCCTTGCCGAGGATGTCGTAGAGCGCGATGTCGATCGCCGAGATCGCCGCCTGCAGCACGCGGCCGCCCTCGAAATACTGGCTGCGATACATCTCCTGCCACAGCGCGCCGATCCGCAGCGGATCGCGGCCGATCAGGAATTCGCGGTAGTGCTCGATGGCGCCGACCACCGCCCTCTCCCGCCCGGAGAGGCCGCTTTCGCCCCATCCGGACAGACCTTGGTCGGTCTCGACCTTGACGATCAGCTGGTTGCGCGTGCCGACCCAGACCGGGTAGGCGCGGATGGCGGAGATCTTCATGCCGGTCACCAGTGCCACAGCGTGCCGTCCTCCAGCCGGTTCACCGGCAGGTAGGCGCGTTGATACGGATGTTTAGACGCCAGCGCCTCGTCGATGTCGACGCCATGGCCCGGCGCCTCGCCGGGATGGATGTAGCCGCCCTCCTGCACCCATGAATGGGGGAAGACCTCATGCATCAGCGGGGTGTAGCCGGAGAACTCCTGGATGCCGAAATTCGGCACCCAGAGATCGATATGGGCGTTCGTGCCCATCGCCACCGGCGAGACATCCATCGGCCCGTGGCAGGCGGTGCGGATGTGGTAGACCGAGGCGAAATCGAAGATGCGCCGAAGCCCGGTCACGCCACCGGCATGGACCGACGTCGCCCGGATGTAGTCGATCAGCTGCTCCTCCATCAGCAGCCGCGCATCCCAGATGGTGTTGAACACCTCGCCCAGCGCGATCGGCGTCGTGGTGTGCTGGCGGATCAGGCGATAGCCCTCCTGCAGCTCGGCCGGGACCGGGTCTTCCAGCCAGAACAGGCGGAACGGCTCCAGGTCCTTGCCCAGCCGCGCTGCCTCGATCGGCGTCAGCCGGTGATGCGTGTCGTGCAGCAGGTGCAGGTCGTCGCCATAGACGTCGCGCAGCCGCGCGAACAGCTTCGGGATGTGAAGCATGTATCTCGAGGTCGACCACACCTCCTCATGCGGCAGGGCCTCGACCATGCCGCCCCGGTCCTGCTTCGCCCCCTTGCCGGTGCCGTAGACCGCGGGCAGGCCGGGGATGCCGACCTGGCAGCGGATCGCGACATGGCCCTCGTCGCGCTTCTTGCCGACGGCGTCGACAGCCTCCTCGATCGACATGCCCTGGGCATGCGAATAGATCATCACCTTCTGGCGCGAGGCGCCGCCGAGCAGCTGGTAAAGCGGCATGTTCGCCGCCTTGGCCTTGATGTCCCACAGCGCCATGTCGACGGCCGAGATCGCCGCCATGGTGATCGGCCCGCGCCGCCAATAGGCGCCGCGGTAGAGGTACTGCCAGATGTCTTCGATCTGCGCGGGATCGCGCCCGATCAGCAGCGGCGCGACATGGTCCTGGAGATAGCTGACGACCGAGAGCTCGCGCCCGTTCACCGTGCCGTCGCCGATGCCGTACAGGCCTTCGTCGGTGACGATCTTGACGGTGACGAAGTTCCGCCCGGGCGAGCAGACGATGACTTTGACGTCCTTGATCTTCATGGAAGCACCTCAGTCGGGATCGTGGCGCCAGCCGAGCATCCGCTCGGCCTTGGCGGATGAGAAGAAGCTGCTGAAGCCGCTGAGGTCGCCGCGGATCGGCACATCCGGGAAGAAGCGGGCGGCGAGATCCAGGCTCGGCACATCCATCACCGTGTCCGGGGCGGCGATGTAGAACGCCTCGTGCCCCTTGAACGGCGCGTCGAGCGCCAGCAGGCAGGCCCGCGACGCCGCGTCGTAGAGCGTGTAGGCCCAGAGATGCTTCGACGCCTCCTTGGTGGCGAAGCCGTAGACGGCCCCGGCCTGGGCGCGCTCCTCCACCACCAGGTGGAAGCGCATGCTGGCGATGCGGAGGTCGCTGTAGCGGCGGGCGAAGGTGTCGGCCTGCTGCTCGCAGATCCATTTCGACAGCGAGTACGGCTCCTCGGTGTAGTTCGGATGCGCCTCATCGATCGGCAGGTAGTCGAAATGCGCCTCGCGGCTGAAGGACAGGCCGATGGCGTTGACGCTCGACGCCTGCACGATCCGGGTGATGCCGACCTCGATCGCAGCGCGCAGGGCGTTGTAGCTGCCGGTGACGTTGTTGTTGTGGACGATGTGGTCGGGGTGGTTGCCCGGCGAGGGAATCGCCGCCATGTGGATCAGGGCGTCGCAGCCGCGGAAGGCGTCGACCAGCGCGTCGTAGTCGCCGATATCGGCCTGGACGAAGCGGGTGTTCTCCTGCGCCTCGGCCGGCGCGGCGCGGTCGATGCTGACGATGCGATGGCCGCGGCGCAGTGCCGCCGCGGCGATGGCGCGGCCGATCCGGCCGCTGCCGCCGGTCAGCGCGATGGTCTTGACGGTCTTTGCGGTGTCCATCCTGCTCTCCCCCGCTCAGGAGCCGTAGACGGACTGATGCAGCCCGCGGATGTAGCCGATGGCGTAGAGCCGCCCGAAGGCGGAGTAGCCGGCATGATCGTTGCTGTCGCCCTCCACCGTCGGCACATGGTCGGGGCGCAGCACGCCGTCGAAGCCGATGTCGCGATAGGCGCGCATGCAGGCCAGCATGTCGGTCTTGCCGGCGTCGTGCCAGGTCTCGCGGAACGCCTCCGGCGTGCCCTGCACGTCGCGGAAATGGACGAAAGAGATCGCCTTGCCGAAGCCGCGGATGGCGCCGGGCAGGTCGTCGGTCATCAGCGTGAAGTTGCCCTGGCACAGCGTGATCGTGTTCATCGGGCTGGGCACGGTTTCGACCAGGCGACGGTAGTTGTCGATGCTGCGCATGATCCGGCCAACGCCGCGGATCGGCGACAGCGGCGGGTCATCCGGGTGCATCGAGATCTTCACCCCGGCCGTCTCCGCGACCGGCAGCACCTTCTTCAGGAAGTATTCGAGGTTGACCCAGAGCGCGTCCTCGTTGATCGGCGGGTTGCTGGTCAGGTCCGCGGGCACGTCGGCGAGGTTGAAGCTGGTGACCACCGACCCGCCGCGCGACGGCGTCGCCAGGTTGGTGCGCACCCAATTGAAGTCGGTCATCCACTCGTAGCACCACACCGGGATGCCGAGCCGGCCCATGTTCTGCAGCAGGGTGCAGACCGTCGCAATCTCCGCGTCGCGCCCCGGCAGGCCGCGCTTCGCCAGGTTCAGCGGCGGCCGGGCCTCAATCACCTTCAGGGTGAAGCCGGCGTCCTCGTAGCGCTGCTTCAGGCGCTGCAGCGGCGCGAGATCCCACGGCGCCTCGCCCTGCAGCAGGTCGTCGGGCGGCAAGCCGCCCACGGCGAGGTCCACCCCGGCCTGCTTTGCCAGTTTCCAGACGGGCGTCGGCGTGGGGCTGATGAATTCGGCGATCTCGAGCATGGTCGTGAGGATCCCGGAGAGGCTGGGCGGGTGAAGGGCGGATGGTTGAGGTTCAGGCGGGCAGCAGTTCCGAAAGCCGCTCCTGCGCGACCTGCGGCTGCCGGTCGTAGAGGAAGCATGAGGCGGTCTGGCGATCGCCGATCCGGAACAGCGGCGGCTCCGCCGCGCAGGCCTCCATCGCCTGCGGGCAGCGGGACCGGAAGCGGCAGCCGCCGGCGCCGATGGCGGCGTCGCGCGCCTGGATCGGCTGGGCGCCCCAGCGGCGGTCGAGATTGGGCCAGGGGATCGAATCCACCAGCAGCTGGGTGTAGGGGTGCTGCGGATCCTTGATCACCTGGTCGACATCCCCCGCCTCCATCACCGCGCCGCGGTAGAGCACGATGATCGACTTGGCGATGTGGTAGGCGGTGGTGAGGTCGTGGGTGACGTAGATGATCGACACGCCATGGTCGCGCTGCAGGTTGCGCAGGGTTTCGAGGATGGTGGCGCGCAGCGACGCGTCGACCATCGACACCGGTTCGTCGGCGATCAGCAGCCGCGGCTTCAGCAGCAAAGCGCGGGCGACGTTGATGCGCTGGCGCTGGCCGCCGGACAGCTGGTGCGGGAACCGCCCGAGGATGTCCTCCGGCCGCAGCCCGACGGCGGTCAGCGCCTCCTCCATCTTAGCGCGCGCATCGGCCTTCGATGCCGCCAGGCGGAACTTCCGGATCGGTACGGTCAGCAGATGGTCGACCGTGTAGAACGGGTTGAACACGGCGAACGGGTCCTGGAACACCGCCTGCACCTCGCGGCGATAGGCCATCTTCTCCTTGCCGCGCAGGGTCGAGACATCCTTGCCGCGATAGATGATGCGGCCGGTCGTCGGCGCGATGAAGCCGAGCAGCAGCATGGCCAGCGTGGTCTTGCCGCTGCCGCTTTCGCCGGCCACGGTCAGGATGGTCGGCTCGTCCTCCTTCAGCGTCAGCGAGATGTCGCGCAGCGCCGTCGTAAGGTGGGCATGGACCAGCCCGCGTGTGTAGGTCTTCGAGACGTTCTCGAGCCGCAGCAGATCGGCCATCTCAGGCGTCCCCGTCATAGAGGTGGCAGGTCACGCCGCGGCCGCCGGCCAGGATGATCTGCTCGGGCCGGGTCGTGCTGCACACGGCCATGGCCTTGTCGCAGCGCGGGTGGAAGGCGCAGCCACCGGGCAGCCGCAACAGCGACGGCGCCAGGCCGGGAATGCCGCGGAACACGCCCTTGTTCTCCAGACTGGGCAGGCTGTCGATCAGCGCCTGGGAATAGGGGTGCTTGGGGTCCGTGAACATCTCGCGGACCGTGCTGACCTCGACCAGCCGCCCGGCATACATCACCGCGACCTTGTCGACGAACTGCGCCATCAGGCCCATGTCGTGGCCGATCAGGATCACCGCCGCGTTGATCGCCTTCTGGACATTGTCGATCGTCTCCATCACCTGGCGCTGGGTGACGACGTCGAGCGCGCTGGTCGGCTCGTCGGCGATGATGACGTGGGGGTCGAGCAGGATGCCGATGGCGATGCAGACACGCTGCTTCATGCCACCGGACAGCTCATGCGCATACATGCGGTAGACGCCGGCATCGAGATCGACCGATTGCAGCGCCCGCTTGCAGCGCGCCTCGATCGCCCCGCGGGCTTCGCCCGGCAGATGCGACTTCACCGCGTCGACCATCTGGGCGCCGATCCGGGTTACCGGGTTCAGCGAGTTCATCGCCCCCTGCGGGATATAGGCGATGCGGGACAGGCGCGCCTGGCGCATCCCCTCGGCGTCCAACGCCATCAGGTCGGCGCCGCCGACCATCACCGCGCCACCCTCGATCCGGCCCGGCGGCTTGATCATCCGCATCATGGCCAGCGCCAGCGTGCTCTTGCCCGAGCCGGATTCGCCGACCATGCCCAGCTTCTCGCCGGCACGCAGGGTGAAGCTGACATCGTCCAGCGCCCGGGCGCGGCCGGAATCGGTGTAGTAGGTGACCTCGAGGTTGCGGACGTCGAGGACGGGAACGGCTTCCGTCGTTGCGGCCGGCATGGCCTTCCTCCGGTCCCGGGGCGGCGCGAGCGTCGTATCCATCGCCGTCACTCCGTCCTGCGCACGCGGGGATTGGCCAGCTCGTCCAGGCCCATATTGATCAGGGCCAGCGAGCCGAGGATCAGGATCATCGCCACCGACGGGATGATCGGCCACCACCACCAGCCGTTGAAGAAGGCGCCCTGCGACTGCGCCGCCCAGATGATGTTGCCCAAGAGCGGCTCACGCAGCGGCCCGAGCCCGAGCACCGCGAGGTAGAAGGCGGCGAACACGGCCGAGAACACCTGCGCCACGAACGCCGCCGCGATGAAGGGCAGCAGGCAGGGCAGGATCTCCTTGAAGATGATGCCGAGGTCGCTGACGCCAGACAGCTTGGCCACGGCGACGAACTGCCGTTCCTTCATGGTCAGCACCTGGGAGCGGATCACCAGCGTCGGCCCCATCCAGGCCAGCAGCACGACGATCAGCGCCATGGTCAGAATGGTGACGTCGCGCTTGTCGAGCGACCCGGCGATGACGACCTGGATCAGCAGGACCGGGATCGGCGTCAGGATCTGGCAGACCGTGCGGATCACGGCGTCGCTCCAGCCCCGGAAATAGGCGGCGATGAAGCCGAGCACGACACCGATCAGCGTGCCCAGGCCGCCGGCGATGAAGCCGATCAGGGCCGTCTGCCACATGCCCACGACCATGGCGGAGAACAGGTCGCGGCCGAAGAAATCGGTGCCGAACGGATATTTCAGGCTCGGCGGCTTCTTCACCGCCACCGACAGCGGATAGGCGTCCTTCGGATTGATCGTCAGCAGCCCGACGATGGTGAAGGCAATGAGGCCGAGCAGGATCAGCACGCCCAGCGCCAGCCCCTTGTTGCGGCGCAGGTAGCGCAGCACCAGGACAACGCGGCCGGGGCGCTGGAAGACGGGTTCGGCGGAGGGCGAGAGCGCGGCGATCGTCATGTCTCACGCTCCTCACGAATTGCGGACGCGGGGGTCGAGCAGCGGGTACAGGAACTCGACCACGGTCATCAGCACCGCCACGGCGATGGTGATGAACACCACGATGCCGTAGATGGTCGGGAAGTCGTTGGCGCGGATGGCGAGGTTGAGCGCGCTGCCGATGCCCGGCAGGCCGAACAGCCCCTCGACGATGATCGCCGAGGTGACGATGGCGGCGGGCGCCAGGGCCAGCGCGGTCACCTGCGGCAGCATCGCGTTGCGCAGATAATAATCGCGGAAGATGCGGCCGCCGGTCAGGCCCTTGTGCTCGGCGAAGTTGACGTAGTCCTCGCCCTGGATGGTGACGCCCATGCCGCGCATCGACAGCACCCAGCCGCCGACCGAGCCCAGGATCAGGGCCAGCGCCGGCAGCACCTGATGTTGCAGCATGTCGAAGGCGAAGCCGAAGGACAGGTTCGGCACCACCCCGGCGGAATAGGCGCCGCCGAGCGGCAGCCATTTCAGCCGGAAGCCGATGAAGAACAGCAGCAGGATGGCCATGATCACCGGCGGCACGCCGGTCAGCAGGATGAAGGGCGCGGCGAAGGCCCGCAGCCAGCGCGGCGCCCGCGGCCAGGCGGCGACGGCGCCGAGCAGGTTGCCGATGATGAAGCTGAGGATGGTGGTGACCAGCAGCAGACCGATGGTCCAGGGCAGCGACTGCGCGATCACCTCGGACACGGTCGAGGGATAGCGGTACAGCGAATAGCCGAAATCCATCCGCAGGATGTTGCCGAGATAGTGCCAGTATTGCTGGTACAGCGGCTGTTCGAGGCCGAATTGCTGCTGCATCGAGGCGATGATCTTCTCCAGATCCTGGGGCGAGAAGCCGCCGGTGCGAGCCAGCTCGCCGAACCGCTCGCGCAACGCGTTGCGGCTCGACAGCCGCGGGATGAGGAAGACGATGGTCGAGGCCGCCCAGACCACCAGGACGAGGAACAGAAGACGCCGGATGATGAGCTTGACGGTCACTGGGGCGATCCTGCTGTCTTGGAGTGGGATGATTTCAGACCAGATCGGGTCTTCCGATCGCATCGAGGCGGTAAGGCGTTGCCTCTCCCGCTTGCGGGAGAGGTCGGAGACGCGAAGCGGCTCCGGGTGAGGGCTCTTTGCCGAGGCCTGTGCCCGCCCTCACCCGGTCTCGCTGCGCGAGCCCGACCTCTCCCGCCAGGCGGGAGAGGCAACGCGAAGACGCTCGACATCCTGTCAAACCCGAACACGACCGGACCTCAATTCACTCTGCTCTAGGGACCGTTCAGGAGGTGCGCGCCGGCGGCGCGCACCTTTCGCAGTCGGACGACTACTTGGCGCCCGACGGCTGCAGCGCCGTGATCACCAGCAGGCCGGTATGGGCCCAGAAGGCGCCGTTGGTGCCGCCGGCGAGGTTGGTGGCGCTGGGCCAGCCCTTCCAGTAGTGGTTGTTGTAGGGAATCCGGTGCAGCCACTGGATCACCGGCACGTCGATCGTGTCGCGCCAGTAGATGCCCAGCGCCTTCGCCGCGCCTTCCTGGAATTTCGGATCGCTGGAGTCGAGCGGCGAGATCTCGTCCAGGATCTTGTCGAATTCGGCATTCTTGTAGCGCGAGAAGCGGTTCGCGCCCCCCGCCGACCCGTTCGCGTTGCTGTACTTGCCGTGGAAGAGGTTCAGGGCCTCGAACGGATCGTAGAGGCTGGCGCCGTGGCCGAAGAGATAGAGGCCGGCCTTGCCGTCAACCATGTTCTGGAACGCGTCGGTGCCGAAGTTGACATTCGCGTCGAAGCCGGCCTGGCGCAGCATCTCCGCCAGGATCGGGGCGATGTCGCCATGGATGGTCTCGAAGGCCTGGATGGTGGCGTCGAGGGTCTTGCCGTCCTTCGCCCACAGCCCGTCGCCGTTCTTGCTGAAGCCGGCCTCGGTCATCAGCTTCTCGCTCTCCGCGACGTCGAACTTGCCGGGCTGGTACTTCTCCTCCTCCGCCTTCACGGCTGGGGAGTCGGCGAATTTCTGCAGGTTCGGATACAGCGGGAACGGATAGATCGTCGCGATCTTGGCGCCGTCATAGAGCACCTCGTTGATGCGGTCGCGGTCGATCGCCAGGCTGATCGCCTTGCGCACCCGCGGATCGCTGTAGGGCGCCAGCTGAGTGTTCATCCACAGCGAGTTCGGCCACCAGTCGAGATAGCCATAGGGCGATTCCGTGCCCGTCCAGGACTGGATGTCCTTGTTCTGCTCGACGATGTTGCCGATCACCTGGGCGCGCATGTCGACCGAGGAATCGAACTCGTTGTTCACCAGGCGCTGCGCCACCGTGTCGATCGGCTGGTTCAGCACGTTGACGATGACGACGCGCTTGACCGCCGGCTGGGCCATCCGCCCCGCCTTCACCGCCCACCAGTCGGGGCGCAAATCCATGATCTTCTGGTTGGCGTTCCAGGCGACCACGTTGTAGGGCCCGGAATGCGGGATGGCATCGAGGCCGACGGCCGCCGTCGGGTTCGGCTGGGCGGCTTCCCATTCCGCCGGCACGATCGGCAGGCCGGTGTCGAACTTCTCGGTCAGCACCTCGAACTTGAAGCGCGGCGCCGGCTGCTTGAACTTGACCTCGACGGTCAGGTCGTCCTTGGCGCTGACGCTGTCGACGAACTGCTCGAAATGGGCGTGGTAGGGCAGCGTGTCATACTTCATCTGCCCTTCGAAGGTGTAGACCACGTCCTTCGATGTGACCGGCTTGCCGTCGCTCCACTTCGCGTCCTTGTTGAGCTTGATTTCCAGCGTTTTGAAGTCCGGCGTGGTGTATTCCATGCTGTCGGCCAGCCACGGCACGAACTCGCCCTTGAAGATGGCGAAGTACATCAGCGGCTCGAACAGCAGGTTGTTGCCTTCCTGATGGGTGTAGCCCGGCAGCACCCAGGGGTTGGTGGTGCCGACCGAGGTGCCGCCGGCGACGCCCCAGCCGAGGATCAGCGTCTGGTTGCGGGGCACGTCCGGCAGCGCGCCCTTGGGCGTGATTTCCTGCGCCGCCGGCAGGCCGGCGCTCTGCGCGAACGACGCGGCCGGCGCGAATATCGCCGCCGCGACGAGCGCAAGGCCGGCGAGGCTTTGGCCGGCAAGGCGTTTCAGACTGACCATAGGACAGACCTCCTCCCTGTGATTGTCGAATGGTGCAAATGTCGCCTTTGCACCTTATGGAGCTCTTCCGGCGCGACGACGCACGCCCCCTACCCTCTCGAAGTCAAAAGGCCTCATGGCCCGATCGACAGTCGTCAATCGAATCCCGACAAATCTCATGTCCGAAAGCACAATGCCCGTTGGCTTCCTGTGTTCTTCCTCCTTCAGCGATATTGCCCATCGCCAAGCAATTCGCATCTTGTATATTTTGTCGATAGCCTAGGTCAGTTCCACGGCAGGCTCAACCGTCAATGATCCTCTGACATCGCTATTTTCGGCAGCCCCCTCTGTTGCCATCACGCTCATGAGATGGAGAAGACCGATGCCAGCCCCCGCCATGCGCGTCGCCGTGGGCCAATTCCATGAACTCACGGACGAGAAGCTGCGCTTCGCCGCCCAGATCGGCGTCACCGGCATCCAGATGAACAATCCGACGCTGCCGGGCGACGCGTATTGGGAGGAGACGGACATCCGCCGGCTGGTCGAGACGGTCGAGGCGGCCGGCCTGACCTTCGAGGCCATCGAGAACGTGCCGACCCATTTCTACAACAAGGCGATGCTCGGCCTTCCCGGGCGCGACGAGCAGATCGAGAACTACTGCCGGACACTGCGCGCTGTCGGCCGCGCCGGCGTGCCGATCCTGGGCCTGCATTTCATGCCGAATTCGGTCTGGCGCACCGACCGGAAAGCCCCCGGCCGCGGCGGCGCCGGCAACACCCGGTTCGAGATGGCCAAGGTCGAGGGCACCACCAAGGCGGAGTGGCGACGCTTCATGCCGACGACGCTGGGCCGGCCGGACTCGATGCCGCTCTTCGACACGGCGGACGGCGTCGTCACCGCCGAGGCGATGTGGGCGAACTACACCTATTTCATGGATGCGATTCTGCCCGCCGCCCAGGAGGCTGGGGTGAAGATCGCGCTGCATCCCGACGACCCGCCGGTGCCGATGCTGGGCGGCGTCGCCCGCATCTTCAAGGACCCGGCGGATTTCAAGCGCGCCCATGCCCGCTATGCCGACAGCCCCTCCTGGGGCCTCGACCTGTGTCTCGGCTGCTGCTCGGAGATGCCCGGCGGCGCGGCGAATGTGCGGGAGATGATCACGTATTTCGGGCCGAAGGGGCGGATCTTCTACGTCCATTTCCGCGACGTGCAGGGCACGGTGCCGGACTTCATCGAATGCTTCATCGGCGAAGGGAATTTCGATCCCGGCGAGGCCATGGCGCTGCTGCGCAAGAGCGGCTTCACCGGCTTCCTGCTGGACGACCATGTCCCGCATATGGACGACGACACCGACTGGAACCATCGGGGTCGCGCCCACGCGATCGGCTACATGCAGGGGCTCCTGCGCATGGCCGAACGGGCCGCCTGACGTCGGAGAGGCCTTCCTGACCTGAGAAGGCCGTCCTCTCCCCGCACAAGTCACAGCATCACCTCCCGAAGCTGGTCCGGTGGTTACTCCACCTTGGTCTTCTGTCCGCTGCGCCGCGCCGCGCGCATCTGCTCGATGATGTGGCGGCCGGATCCTTCGACATGGCGGGCGAGAACCGCCGCCGCCGCATCCGCGTCCTGGGCCTTGATCGCGTCTAGCACCTCCCCGTGCTCCCGCATCACCGCGGCCTGGCGGCCGAGCGAGGTCGGATGCCGCCGGCTGATCGCGCGCAGGATCTCGCGGTGCTTCCACCACAGATCGACCGCGTGCCGGTTGTAGTGGCGTTCGTACATCGTGTGGTGGAACTGGGTGTCGAGCCGCCCGTGACGCACCGGGTCCGAATAATTGATCCGCAGCATCTCGGCGTGGAGCGCCTCCAGCTCGGCGATGTCGGCATCGGTGGCGATGCCGACGAACCAGCGCGTCAGCGCCGGCTCGATCAGGACTTCGATTTCATAGATGTCGCGGATGAAATCCTCGTCGATCGGCCGCACGCGCGCCCCGCGATTGGGCGTCATCACCACGAAGCCCTCGCCGCGGAGCTGCTGCAGCGCCTCGCGCACCGGGTTGGTCGAGGTGCCGTGCCGCTCGGCCAGATCGGCGACGATCAGCCGGGCATTGGCCGGGATGAGGCCCGAGATGATGTCCTCGCGGATCGCCTCATAGACCGAAGCCTCGCGGTCCGGCGCCTGGAAGGCCGGCTGGTCCAGATCAGGAATGACGCTCATGGACCGTGCCGGGCCACATTGCAGGGCCCAGCATGTCCAGCCTCGGGACTCGACACGCGATCCTCCGGATTTCGTGTACGATCCTTGTCGGAGTTGACGCGAAATGTCGAGTCTGAAACACGCCCGACGCCGGCAGCCGGTCCCAGGCCAGACGGCGCCGCCTTCAGGCTGGGACAGCGGCCTCGACATGCCGGGCTAGCAGGTCGCGCAGCTGCGCCATCTCCTCCGGCTTCAGGTCGGTCAGCGGCGGGCGCACCGGGCCGGCGGGGCGGCCGATCGCGGCCAGGCCGGCCTTGATGATCGATACGGCATAGCCCTTGCCGCGGTTCCGGATCGCCAGCAGCGGATAGTAGAAGTCGCGCAGCAGCGCGTCGGTCGTGGCCGTGTCGCCATCGCGCAGGGCGCGGTAGAAGCGCTGCGCCAGCTCCGGCACGAAGTTGAACACGGCCGACGAATAGGTCGTCACGCCGGCGCTGAAATAGGGCGCGGCGAACACCTCATGGGTCGGCATGCCGCCGATATAGGCCAGGCGGCCGCCCATCCGGCGGGTGATCTCCAGCACCAGGTCGACCTGGCCGTGGCCGTCCTTGAAGCCGACCAGGTTCGGGCAGGCATCGCACAGCCGGGCGATGGTGTCGGCCGACAGCACCGCATTGTCACGGTTGTACACGATGACCCCGATGCCGACCGCGTCGCACACCGCCTTCACATGGGCGTACAGCCCCGCCTGTTCCGCCGTCATCAGATAGGGCGGCAGCAGCAGGATGCCGTCGGCCCCCGCCGCCTCGGCGCCCCGGGCGATCTCGACCGCGATGCGGGTGCCGTAGCCGCAGCCGGAGACGATCGGCGTGGCGCCGGCGGCGGCCTTGGCGGCGCGCACCACCTCCGGCACCTCCGTCGGGGTCAGCGAGAAGAACTCGCCGGTGCCGCCGGCGGCGAACAGCACCGCCGCCTCGAACCCGCCGAGCCAGCCGACATGCGCCTCATAGGCGGTGCGGTCGAACTCCAGGTCGGGCCCGAAATGGGTCACGGGGAAGGACAGGAGGCCCGCAGAGAGGGCGCCCTTGAGCTGAAGAGGATCCATGGAAGCCTCGTCGGATTGGATCAGCGGGTCACGGACCCGGGATAGAGCTGGCTCAGCGCCTCGAGCTGGGCGGCGAGGTAGCCGTAGCAGAAGGCGAAGGCGACGCCCTCGGGGTCGCGGCCGCTGATGGTCGGCACATGGTCCGGCATCACCATGTAGGGATAGCCGAGCTCGGCGTAGAGCTTCATCGACCGCCACATGTCCATGTCGCCCTCATCCGGGAACGTCTCCATGAAGGAGAGCTTGCCGCCGCGAATGTTGCGGAAATGGACGTTGAAGATCTTGCCGCGGCTGCCGAACCAGCGGATCACGTCGTCGATCTCGGTCCTTGGGTCTTCCAGCATCTCGCCGACCGAGCCCTGGCAGAAGTTGAGGCCGTGATAGGGGCTCTCGCGCATCAGCACGAACTTCTTCAGCCCCTCGACCGTGCCCAGCACCCGGGTGACGCCGCGATAGCCGGGCGGGGTGTAGGGGTCGTGCGGGTGGCAGGCCAGCCGGACCTTGTTCGCCTCGGCGACCGGGATCACCCGCTCGAGGAAATAGTCGATCCGCTCCCAGTTCTCGTCCTCGGACAGGGTGCCGACCAGGGTCGGCGGCGCGTCGTGGTCGGCCTTGTCCCAGCGGAAGGAGGCGTTCAGCGACCCGCCGCGCCCCGGCTCGTCCGGCGTGCGCGGGATGCCGATGATGTTGAGGTTGTACTTGGCGGCCGGGATGCCGGCCCGGGCGATGTTCTCGATCAGGCGGCAGATCGAGTCGATCTGGCGGTCGCGGTCCGGCCCGGCCGACAGGATGTCCGGGCTGTGCGACTGCTCGATCGGGCGCGAGCCGAGCGGCAGCTGCACCATGTCCAGCACCAGGCCGAAGCTCTCGAGCTTCTCGCGATGGCGCAACAGCACGTCCAGCGACCAGTCATGCGGGTTGCCGGGCGGATTGTCGTTGAGGTGGCGGACGCCGAGCTGGGCCATGACCCTGAGATCGTCGTCGTCGCGAACCCCGTTCTGCGTTCCGAGATACATGCCCGCACCCTCCCTGCGATCGGCTTCGTTGGTAGGCTAATATGACATCATACGACTGATGACAAGCCGGAACGCGCCCCGTCCGGTCAGGAGGCGGAGTCGGCTGGCAGCCCGCCCAGGCCGCGGTAGCGGCGCTGGCTTTCGGTCAGGTGGTGGCGCATCGCCAGGCGGGCGGCATCCGGGTCCTGGCGCTCGATCGCCTCGATGATCCGGGCATGCTCGGCGATCACCTTGCGCAGATAGGCGGTGGTCGCCTCGGCGGAATCGCCCAGCCGGCTGCGCGGGATGGTGCGCTGGCCGAGATAGGTCAGGACGTCGCTGTAGAAGTGGTTGTTGGTGGCGGCGGCGATCGCCAGGTGCAGCGCGAAATCGGCATCGACCGCATTGCTGCCGCTGTCGACCGCGGCGATCACCCGCTCATGCGCCAGCAGGATCTCGCCCTCCTGCCGCGACGACCGGCGCAAGGCCGCCAGACCGGCCGCCTCGACCTCCACCCCGGTCCGGAACTCCAGCAGTTCCAGCACTTCCGACAGCCGGGTGAAGTCGCCCGACAGCAGGCCGGGCGCGGGTTCGGCCGACGGGGTCACGAACACCCCGATCCCCTGCCGCGGCTCGACCAGCCCCTTGGCGCGCAGCTCGGCGATGGCCTCGCGCACCACGGTGCGGCTGACGTTGAACTCCTCGATCAGCCGCTGCTCGGTCGGCAGCCTGGCGCCCACCGGCAGCGCGCCATTGGCGATGCGCTGGTGCAGGGCCTCGACCACCGCGACCGCCAGCTTGTCGCGGCGGCGCGGCGTTGCGGCTTCGAGTCCGATCGGGTTCGGCACCGCTCCTCCTGGGCTGTCCGGGCGCGTGCCGCCCATCCGTTGGCCAGTCACACATTTGACTCTTGCGAAGTCAAGATGGCGGATGATAAGTCATCATACAACAGACATCATACTAAAAATGGGGAGGACACCATGGGAGGGTGGAAACAGGGGCTCTTGGCCCTGGCGGTCGCGCTGGCGCCGGCCTGGGGTGGCGGCGCCGCCGCCAAGACGCCGGCCGACCAGCTGGTGATCGGGGCGTCGCTGGCGCAGGTCCTGTCGCTGGACCCCGGCCAGGCCACCGAATCCGGATCCTGGCTGATCACATCCAACATCTACGACCGGCTGGTCTCGACCGATCCGAACGACGCGACCAAGCTGGTGCCGCAGCTGGCCGAAAGCTGGGACATCGACGGCAAATCCATCGTCTTCCACCTGCGCGACGCCAAATTCGCCAGCGGCAACCCGGTCACGGCCGAGGATGCGGCATGGTCGCTGCGGCGGATGGTCAAGCTTAACCAGGCCGCGGCATCGCTGTGGAAGCCCTACGGCTATGACGACACCAACATCGACAGCATGCTCGAGGTGGTCGACCCCAAGACCTTCCGCCTGAAGCTCCCGGAAGGCACCATCGCCGAATTCGTGCTGTTCGCCCTGTCCGGCAACAACGGCGCCGTGATCGACAAGGTCGAGGCCAGCAAGCACGAGGCCAATGGCGATTTCGGCAATGCCTGGCTGCGCGCCAATTCCGCCGGGTCCGGCCCGTTCGTGCTGCGCCGCTGGTCGCCGAACGAGATCATCCTGATGGACCGCAACGACGCTTTCTGGGGCGGCGCGCCGGCGATGAAGCGGGTGGCGGTGCGCCACATCGCGGAAAGCCAGGTGCAGCGCCTGCTGCTGGAGCGCGGTGACATCGACGTGGCCACGGCCCTCGCCGCCTCCGACATCGCCGCCTTCGACGGCAAGCCCGGCTTCGTCACCCAGCGGGTGCCGACCGGCGGCTTCTACGTCCTGGCGATGAACACCCAGAACCAGTACCTGGCCAATCCGGATGTCCGCCGCGCCATCGCCTGGGGCCTGGACTATGCCGGCATGCAGAAGACGATCATGGGCCCCTATGGCCGCGTCCGCCAAGTGCCGGTGCCGGAGAACTACCCGACCGCCCTGCCCGACCCCGGCTACACCCTCGACGTCGCCAAGGCCAAGGCGCTGCTGGCCAAGGCGGGTGTCCCGGACGGCTTCCCGCTGGTGCTGAAGACCATCGCCGAGACCCCGCGCGTCGACCTTGCCACCGCCATCCAGGCCTCGCTGGCCCAGATCGGCATCAAGGTCGCGATCGAGCAGGGCAACGGCAGCCAGATCATCGCCGCCCACCGCGCCCGCGACTTCGACCTGCTGATGCCGCTGACCGGCGGCGGCAACATGGCGGATCCGATCGGGTCGTTGCAGAACTTCACGTACAATCCGGACAACGGGCCCGACGGCAATTCCGGCTACTTCACCTGGCGGTCGGCCTGGGACATCCCGGAGCTGACCAGGCTGACGGTCCAGGCCCGCGGCGAGGAGGACCGCGCCAAGCGCGAGGCCCTCTACACCGAGATCCAGAAGACCTTCCTGGCCAGCGGCCCGGCCATCCTGCCGATGTTCGAGCGGTTCTCGCCGGTGGTGGTGTCCGCCAATGTCGAGAACTTCGTCGGCCAGGGCTTCCGCGGCGTCCGTCTCGACATCGTCAAGAAGAAGGCCGAATGACCCGCGACCTGCCGCTGCGGCTGCTGCGCCGTGGCTTCAGCCTGATGCTCAGCCTGTTCGTGCTGCTGTGCCTGACCTTCGTGATCGGGCGGCTGATGCCGTCCGATCCGGTGGGTGCCATCGTCGGCGAACTGGCGGACCCGCAGGCCTATGCGGCGATGCGGGCCAAGATGGGGCTGGACCTGCCGGTGCCGGAGCAGTTCTGGGTCTATCTGAAATCCCTGGCCCATGGCGACCTGGGGACAGCGATCCTGACCGGCAACCCGGTGCTGTCCGACCTCGCCGCCGCCTTCCCGGCGACGCTGGAGCTGGCCACCCTGGCCATCATCCTCAGCGTCGCCGTCGGCGTGCCGCTGGGCCTGCTGGCGGCGCTGTACCGCGACACGCTCTTGGACCAGATCGCCCGGGTGCTGTCCCTGCTGGGCCATTCCCTGCCGGTGTTCTGGTTCGGCATCGTCGGGCTGATCGTGTTCTATGCCGGGCTGCAATGGGCCCTGGGGCCGGGCCGGATCGACGTGTTCTACGAGGACATCGTCGAGCCGCGCACCGGCGCGATCCTGATCGACAGCCTGCTGGCCGGCGAGACCGAGATCTTCTGGAACGCGCTGGGCCACCTGATCCTGCCGGCCTGCATCCTGGCCTACACCTCGATGGCCTATATCGTCCGCATGACCCGCAGCTTCACGCTGGAGCAGCTGGGCCAGGACTACATCATCGCCGCCCGGGCCAAGGGCCTGCGCCTGCCCGCCGTGGTCTGGGGCCACATCCTGCCGAACATCGCGGTGCAGCTGGTCACCATCCTGGCGATCTCCTACGGCCATCTGCTGGAGGGCGCGGTGCTGGTGGAGATCGTGTTCTCCTGGCCCGGCATCGGCCAGTACATGACCAACGCGCTGATGATCGGCGACATGAACGCCATCCTGGCCTGCACCCTTTTGATCGGCGTGATCTTCATGATCCTCAATGCCCTGGCCGACGCCGCCTATCTCGCGCTCGACCCCCGCACCCGGGAGGCGCGCTGATGTCGATACCAGCGCAACAGCCGGTCGCGCCCGCGGTGGCGCAGCTGCCCGCCGGCGGCGCCTGGTCGGCGCCACTGCGCCGCCTGCGGCGCGAGAAGCTGGGGCTGGCCGGGCTCGGCTTCATCGGCCTGCTCGTGGTGGTCGCGCTCCTGGCCCCGTGGATCGCGCCCTATGACCCGACGGTGCAGAACCTGAACAACGTGCTGCAGCCGCCGGGCTGGGCCCATCTCGCCGGCACCGACGAACTCGGCCGCGACATCTTCAGCCGGCTGGTCTGGGGCAGCCGGATCACGCTGCAGATCGTCGGCACGGTGACGCTGATCATCGGCCCGATCGGCCTCGCCATCGGCGTCGTCGCCGGCTATTGCGGCGGCCGGGTCGACGCCGTGCTGATGCGGGCGACCGACATCGTCCTGTCCTTCCCCTCGCTGGTGCTGGCCCTGGCCTTCGCGGCGGCGCTGGGCGCCGGCCTCGGCACCGCGATCGTCGCCATCTCGCTGACCGCCTGGCCGTCGATCGCGCGGCTGGCCCGGGCCGAGACGCTGGTGGTGCGCCAGGCCGAATACATCGCCGCGGCGCGGCTCTATGGCGCCTCGCATCTCCGCCTCATCGGCCTCTACGTCATGCCGATGTGCATCCCCTCGGTGATCGTGCGTCTGACCCTGTCGATGGCCGGGGTGATCCTGACCGCGGCGGGCCTCGGCTTCCTCGGCCTCGGCGCCCAGCCGCCGGCGCCGGAATGGGGCGCGATGATCTCCAGCGGCCGCAAATTCATGCTCGACGCCTGGTGGGTCTCGGTGATGCCCGGCCTGGCGATCCTGCTCACCAGCCTGGCCTTCAACCTGCTGGGCGACACGCTGCGCGACGTGCTGGATCCCCGCCATGTCCGCTGAAACCCCGATGCTGCAGATCGAGACCCTGTCGGTCGAGTTCGGCGAGGCCGCCCACCCGGTCCGGGCGGTGGACGCGATCGGCTTCGCGCTGGGCCGCGAGCGGTTGGGGATCGTCGGCGAATCCGGCTCCGGCAAGTCGACGGCCGGCCGTGCCATCATGCGGCTGCAGCCCAAGGGCGCGCGGGTCACGGCCGGCGCCCTGCGCTTCATGGGCCGCGACCTGCTGTCCCTGTCCGAGCGCGAGATGACCCGGATCCGCGGTCGCGACATGGCCCTGATCCTGCAGGACCCGCGCTATTCGCTGAACCCGGTGAAGCCGATCGGGGCGCAGATCGCGGAATCCGCCCGGGTGCATCTGAAGCTGGGCAACCGGGCGGCGCGGAAGGCGGCGCTGGAGATGCTCGGCCATGTCCGGATCCGGGATCCGGAGCGGGCCATGCGGCTGTATCCGCACGAGATCTCGGGCGGCATGGGCCAGCGCGCCATGATCGCGATGATGCTGCTGAACAAGCCGAAGCTGGTGATCGCCGACGAGCCGACCTCGGCGCTGGACGTCAGCGTGCGCCAGGACGTGCTGAGCCTGCTGGACGGGCTGGTGCGCGAGAACGGCTCCGGCCTCGTCCTGATCAGCCACGACATCCGCATGGTCGCGCGCTTTTGCGACCGGATCCTGGTGATGCATGCCGGCCGGGTGGTCGAGGAGCTGCGGTCCCTCGACGAAGCCAGCCATCCCTACACGCAGGGCCTGATCGCCTCGATGCCGGGCTTCGACGGCCCGCGGCCCCACCGGCTGCCGGTGATCGACCGGGCGCGGCTGGCCGCTTTCGAGGAGACCGCCCGATGACCCCCGGCGATGCCATGGTCCGGGTGACGGGTCTCGACGTGCGCTTCCAGTCCCGCCGCGGCTCGGCGCATGCGGTGAAGGACGTCTCCTTCGCGGTCGAGGCCGGCGGCGCGCTGGGCATCGTCGGTGAATCCGGCTGCGGCAAGTCGACGGTGCTGCGCTCCCTCGCCGGGCTGGAGCAGCGCTGGACCGGCCGGGTCGAGCTGGCCGGCCGGCCGGTCGGGCCGCGGCGCAGCCGCGACGAGCTGGCCCGGGTGCAGATGGTGTTCCAGGACCCCTACGGGTCGCTGCACCCACGGCACCGCATCGGCCGCGCTTTGGCCGAGCCGCTGATCGCCATGGGCCTGCCCGACCCTTGGGACCATGTGCCCGGGGCGCTGGCGCGGGTGGGCCTGCCGGCGGCCTTCGCCGACCGCTATCCGCACCAGCTGTCGGGCGGCCAGCGCCAGCGCGTGGCGATCGCCCGCGCCCTGATGCTGCAGCCGGGCATCGTGCTGCTGGACGAGCCGACCTCGGCCCTCGACGTCTCGATCCAGGCGGAGATCCTGAACCTGCTGATGGAACTGCGCGAGGAGCACGGGCTGACCTATGTCTTCGTCAGCCACGACCTCGCCGTGGTCGGGCAGATGTGCGACCGGGTGCTGGTGATGAAGGAGGGCGCCTGCGTCGAGGAGCTGTCCGCCGACGCGCTGCGCGCCCGCACCGTCACCGCGCCTTATACGCGGGAGCTGATCGCGAACAGCTTTTTGTGAGGCGGCGACACGAGGCATCGACCCGTCATCGCGAGACCCCACCGGCGTCAAGACAAGGAACGGATAGCGCTCTCTGGCCTCCCCTTTTTTGTCATTGCCCGGCTTGACCGGGCAATCCAGGGGCCATCAAGAGCCGCTCTAGCCGCCCCTGGATGCCACGGTCAAGCCGCGGCATGACAGAATAAGGGCTTGGGTTGACACTTATGGGTCCAGCCTGGCGCCTCGCAATGACGGGGTTGGAAGCCCGAACCGGACGACTTCTCCGGCCCTTGGCATGTCCCCTTACCCCGCCGCCCCTTCGCCATAGGCCTCGCTGGCCGCCAGCAGTTCCTGGGTATAGGGATGCGCCGGCGTGCCGGCGCGGAGCGTCGCGGCGTCGAAGCCGTCGACGATGCGGCCGCCCTGCATCACCGCGATGCGGTGGCACATATGGGCGACCACCGCGAGGTCGTGGCTGACCAGGATGCAGGTCAGGCTGCGCTGCGCCCGCAGGTCCATCAGCAGGTTCAGGATCTCGGCCTGGACCGAGACGTCGAGGGCCGAGGTCGGCTCGTCCAGCAGCAGCACCTCCGGCTGCAGCATCAGGGCGCGGGCGATCGCCACCCGCTGGCGCTGGCCGCCGGAGAGCTGGTGCGGGAAGCGGAAGGCGGCCGTCTGTGGCAGCCCGACCGACTCCAGCGCCGCGGCGACGGCATCCGGGGCCCCGGCCAGCCCCTGGTTGCGCAGCGGCTCCAGCAGCTGGGCCTGGATGGTCTGGCGCGGATGCAGCGACCCGTAGGGGTCCTGGAACACCATCTGCACCCGCTTGAAGAAGCCGCGCGGCCGTCGGGCCGGGAGGGCCACGCCGTCCAGCCGCACCTCCCCCGCATGGTCCGGGATCAGCCCCGCCAGGGCACGCAGCACCGTCGACTTGCCGCAGCCGGATTCGCCGACCAGGCCGAAGGTCTCGCCGGCCTCGACCGTGAAGGAGACGCCGGCCACCACCGGCGGAGCATCGGCGGCGAAGCGCACGCCGAGGTCGCGCACTTCGATCATGGCGTCGCCCCCGCCGGAGCCGCGGCCCCGGCCAGCCAGGCCGGGTCGCGGCGCAGCACCGGCAGCCGGTCCTGGCCGTGGCGGATCGATGGCAGCGAGGCCAGGAGACCACGGGTGTAGGGATGTTCGGCCCGGTCAAGATCGGCGGCCCGCAGCGTCTCCATCACCCGGCCGGCATACATGATCACCACCCGGTCGCAGAAGCGGCGGACCAGGTTGAGATCATGGCTGACCAGGATCAGGCCGAGGCCGCGACTCTCGATCAGCTCGTCGAGCAGATGCAGCACCTCGAGCCGCACGGTGACGTCCAGCGCCGAGGTCGGCTCGTCGGCAATGACCACGTCCGGACCGGCGATCAGCATCATCGCGATCATGACGCGCTGGCCCATGCCGCCGGAGATTTCGTGCGGGTAGAGGCGCGCGACCCGGGCGGGGTCGCGGATCTTCACCGCCTCCAGGATCGCCAGCGTCCGCTCCTTGGCCTCGCGCGCGCCGGCCCGGCCGCGATGGTGCAGCCGCCAGGCCTCGGCGATCTGCTCCCCGACCGGCACCACCGGGTTCAGCGAGTATTTCGGATCCTGCAGGATCAGCCCCATGCGCCGGCCGCGCAGGGCCATCATCTGCCGCTCGCTGGCCGCCAGCAGGTCGGTGTCGCGGAAGGCGAGCCGGTCGGCGGTCACGTGGGCTGCGGAGGGCAGCAGCCTCATCAGGGCGCGGCCGACGGTCGATTTTCCGGCCCCGGATTCGCCAACGATGCCGAGTTTTTCACGCCCGAGGGTGAAGGAGACGCCATGCACCACCGGCACGGCAGCGGCGCCGCGGCCAAAGGCGATGCGCAGGTTGCGGGCCTCGATCAGGGGGGTGTCGCTCATTCGCCGGACCTCGGGTCGAGCACGTCGCGCAGCGCGTCGCCGGCCAGGTTGAAGGCCAGGCTGACCACCGCGATGGCGATGCCGGGCGCGGTGATCACCCAGGGGCAGTCGATCATGAACTCGCGGCCCGTGGAGACCATGGCGCCCCATTCCGGCAGCGGCGGCTGCGCGCCGAGGCCGAGGAAGCCGAGCCCCGCCGCGGTCAGGATGATGCCGGCCATGTTCAGGGTCAGGCGCACCACCACCGAGGGCAGGCACATCGGCAGGATGTGGTGGGTGATGATGCGGGTCTTCGACGCGCCCTGCAGCCGCACCGCGGCGATGAAGTCGGCCTTCCGCAGGCTCAGCGCCTCGGCCCGCGCCAGCCGCGCCATCGGCGGCCAGGCGGTCAGGGCGATGGCGATGATGGCGTTGGTGATGCCGGGGCCGAGCGCCGCGGCGAAGCCCAGCGCCAGCACCAGGCCGGGGAAGGACAGGAAGATGTCGGTGACCCGCATCAGGATCTCGTCGGCCCAGCCGCCGAGATAGCCGGCGCAGGCGCCGATCAAGAGGCCGATCGGCGCGACGATGATGGTGACCAGCAGGATGATGTAGATCGTGGTGCGCGCGCCGTAGACGACCCGGGCGAAGACGTCGCGCCCGAACTCGTCGGTGCCGAACCAATGCGCCGCCGAGGGCGGCTGCAGCCGGTTCACCATATCCTGCGCGATCGGGTCGTACGAAGTGAGCCACGGCGCCGCGATCGCGGCGATCACCAGCAGCAGGATGACGCCGAGCCCGGCCAGCCCGAGCGGATGCGTGGCGAAGCGCCGCCAGCCGCGATAGAGCTGCTGCATCGCCGACTGGAAGACGGTGCGCGGCGCATCCGCCTTGAGCCAGGCGCGCAGGCCGCCCTGGGGAACGTTGAAGGTCGCCGTCATCGGGTGCGCGGGTCCAGGATGCGGTAGAGGCGGTCGGAGATGATGTTGATGGCGAGGAAGACGACGCCGATCAGCAGCACCGCCCCCATCACCACGTTCATGTCGTTCATCTTCAGCCCCCGGGTGAGGTACTGGCCGAGCCCCGGCCAGCCGAACACGGTCTCGATCAGCACCGCGCCGTCGAGCAGCCCGCCGAAGGTGAGCGCGAGCACGGTGAGCAGCTGGACGCGGATGTTCTTGAAGGCATGGGCCCAGACCATCCGCCGGCGCGAGACGCCCTTGGCCCGGGCGGCCACGATGTATTCCTGGCCCAGCTGCTCCAGCATGAAGCTGCGGGTCATGCGGCTGATATAGGCGACCGAGTAGTAGCCGAGGATCGCGCCGGGCAGGATGATGTGGTCGAGCGCGTCGCGGAACACGTCCCATTCGCCCTGCAGCGCGGTGTCGAGCAGCAAGAGGCCGGTGATCGGCGGGACCATGCCTTCGTTGAGGATGTCGATCCGGCCCGAGGCGGCGACCCAGTGCAGCTTGGCGTAGAACACGATCAGCGCGATCAGGCCGAGCCAGAAGATCGGCACCGAATGGCCGGCCAAGCCGACCACCCGCGCCACATGGTCGATCGGCTTGCCGCGGTTGACCGCCGCGACGACGCCGAGCGGCACCCCCACCAGCGTGCCGCACAGGATGGCGACGAGGGCGAGTTCGATGGTGGCGGGGAAGACAGCCATGAGGTCGGCCGAGACCGGTTGTCCGGTGGTCAGCGACCGGCCCATGTCGCCGGTCGCGACCCGGCCGACATAGGACAGGAACTGCTGCCAGACCGGCTGGTCGAGGCCGAGCTCCTGGTACACCCGGTCATAAGTGGCCTTGTCGACCTCCGACCCCGTCACCGCCAGCACCGGGTCGGCCGGCAGCAGCCGCCCCATGGCGAAGGTCAGCAGCATCAGCCCGACCAGGGTGACGACGATCGACAGGGTGCGGCCCGACAGGCGCCGCATGCGCAGGAAGCGCGCCGGCCGGTTGAAGGCGTCGACCGTCGTCATCCGCGCCTCAGTTCTTCTTCACGTCGAACCAGCGGGTCGACCAGGTCGGGTTGCCGGTATAGCCGGTGACGCCCTGGCGCAACACATAGGGGTCGGTGCGCTGCAGGATGACGACCAGCGACGGCACCATCTCTTTGAACTTGCGGTCGACCTCCGCGAAGATCTGCGCCCGCTTGGCGGGATCGGTCTCGCCCTTGGAGCTGTCGACCAGCTTGGTCAGCTCCGGCGCATCCAGCGCGGTGCGCCACAGGTAGTAGCCGCCGAGCTTCGCCTCGTCCCGGTTGTCCGGGTTGTAGGCGTACTGCACCAGCGTGCCGAACGGGTCGGGCAGTCGCGTGCCGGAATTGCCGACCAGCACCTGGTAGCGGCGGGCGCGGAAATCCGGCGTGTGCTCGCCCGGCACCACCTCGAAGTCGACGCCGGCCTTCTTGGCGCTGGCCTGCAGTGCGACCGCCATCTTCAGCAGCGCGTCGCTCGACGGGAACAGCGTCTTCTTCAGCCCGTCGGGATAGCCGGCCTCGGCCAGCAGCTTCTTCGCCAGCTCCGGATCGTACTGGTATCCGGTCGGCTCTCCCGTCGGGGCGCCGGGCATGCCCTTGGGAATGATCGACTGCCAGGGGAAGCCGTTGAAGTTCATCGTGGTCTCGGCCAGCGGCTTCCAGTCGATGATGTGCTGGAAGGCCTCGCGCACCTTGGGCTTGGCGAGATCCGGGTCCTGCGTGTTCATGGCCATGTAGTAGAAGCCGAGCCCCGGCCCCGGATCGACCACCGCGCCCTTGGCCTTGAGCGCCTCGATGTCGCTGTTCGCCATGTACTGGCCGACATCGACGTCGCCGGCCTCGATCTGCAGCCGCATGTTCCCGGATTCCGGGATGTGCCGCATCACCACCCGCTTCATCCCCGGCGCGCCGCCCCAATAGTCGGGCCGGGCGTCGCACAGCAGGAGGTCGTTCGGCCGCCACTGGGTCAGCTTGTAGGGGCCGCTGCCGGCGGCATTGGCCTTCAGCCAGTTCTGGGCCAGGTCGCCGTTCTGCTCGTGCTCCAGCGCCGTCTTCTTGTCGATGATGCCCAGCGAGGCGCCGGCCAGCGAGTAGAGCACGAGGTCGGTCGAGACCGGCTGCGGCAGGGAGATGACGAGGGTCCGGTCGTCCTTGGCCTGGACCAGCTGGTCGACATTGTCCTTGGTGAAGCCCCATAGCGCGATGTCGGTCGACCCGACCTGCCCCATCTTGATGACGCGCTGGATGGTCCAGGCCGCGTCCGCCGCCGTCACCGGATTGCCGGAGACGAAGGTCGCGCCCTGGCGCAGCGTCAGGGTGATGGTGCGCTTGTCGTCGGAGACGGCCCAGCTTTCCGCCAGCATCGGGCGGATGGTCTGGATGTCGTCGGGCCTCACCATCACGAGGTTGTCGTAGAGGTTCGACACCACCTCGGACGGCGTGCGCGCGTTGATCGCCGCCGGATCGAGCGACGGCACCGCGCTGAGCTGCGTGCCGATGACCAGCGCGGTGGCCGGCGACGCCGCCTGCGCCCCGGACGGGCCGAAGGCGAGCGCCAGGGCCGCGGTCGCGGCCAGTAGGGACAGTCTCATTCTCGTCCTCCCTGTGGGGCGGATGCCCGCCTTTCTTTCTTACGGAAACGCGGTCGACCCGTCGGGGCGGCGGGTGACGCGCCGTTCCCAATGGATGTAGCCGTCGGTCTTCAGCACCTCCTCGTCGATCTCGACGCCCCAGCCCGGCCGGTCGGGGCGCAGTTCGAGATAGCCGTCGCGCGGCAGGTAGGGGTCCTTGACGTACCAGGTGCCCTCCGACGGGGCGCTGCCGGCACCGGTGCCGCCCGCCTCGAAGGCATAGGCCGGGCCTTGCGGCAGCCGGTATTCGAGGATGCGAAAGTTCGGCTGGGCGGCGGAGAAGTGCAGGTTCACCGCGGTGGCCAGCGGCCCCATCGGGTTGTGCGGCGCGACAGTGACGTAATGCGCCTCAGCGATCGCCGCGATCTTGCGCATTTCCAGCAGGCCGCCGACCACGCAGATGTCCGGCTGGATGATGTCGGCCCCACGGAGGGACAGCAGCCGCAGGAACTCGAAGCGGCTGTACAGCGACTCGCCGGTCGCCAGGGTGCAGGCCATCTGCCGCTTCATGTCGCCCCAGGCCTCGACATTCTCGGGCCGGATCGGCTCCTCGAAGAACAGCGGGTCGTAGGGGGCGAGCGCGTTGCCGAGCTGCACCGCCTGATGCGGCTCGAAGATGCGGGCATGGGCGTCGAAGGCGATCTCGTAGTCGCTGCGCACCGTCTCCCGCAGCGACCGGAAATACTCGGCGCTGGTGCGCACCACCTCGCCCCAGCGGTTCTCGTAGATGTTGATGCGGTAGGGGCTGAGCTTGAAGGCGGTCAGGCCCCAGCTCTCGTTCAGCCGGTCGAACTCCTCCCGCGCGGCCGGGGCGTCGGGCGCGGTGTAGACGCCGGCATAGACGCGCACGCGGTCGCGGACATTGCCGCCGAGCAGCATGTAGACCGGGACGCCGAGCGCCTTGGCCGAGATGTCCCACAGGCAATGGTCGATCGCCGAGATCGCGGCCAGCGTCAGCGCGCCGGGCGGGAAGCGCGTCTGCTGCATCAGGTACTGGATGATGTACTCGATCCGGCGCGGGTCCTGCCCCTGCAGGAAGGTGAACAGGTATTCCAGCAGCGGCGCCAGCGCCCGGTCGGGCCCGTGGTTGTAGCACTCGCCCCAGCCGGTGAGGCCGTCATCGGTGTCGATGGCGACGAGCAGACGCGGACGGTCCTTGTCGCGCGTCATGTAGGTCCGCAGACGATCGATCTTCACGCCGCCAGTCCTCCCCGCCCCGATTGCTTGCCGCCCCGCGTGCCCCGGCACGATCGGATGGGCGGGAGCACGGCCGCCGGGCGCCGGCCTTGCCTCGCGGCTAGACTTAGCCCGTTGGGACCTGATATATCAAGTCTCAAGAATCGCCGGCCGTCGCCGCCGGCCGCAACGAGAGGCCCCGCTTGCAGCGCCCCCTGACCTCCCTCGACCCGAAGATGCTGAAGGGGCTGCGCGAGCACGTGCACGAGCAGCTGCGCCAGGCCATCATCTCCGGCCAGCTGCCGACCGGTTCGCTGCTGAACGAGCGCCAGGCGGCGGCGCAGCTGGGGGTCAGCACCACGCCGGTGAAGGAGGCGCTGCGCCGGCTGGAGCTGGAAGGGCTGGTGCGGACCGAGCCGCGCCGCGGCATCCGCATCACCTTCGACGCGGCCCAGGCCGAGGAGATGGCGCTGGCCCGCGCTGCGCTGGAGAGCATGATCGCCCGCCAGGCGGCCACGCGGATCACCGATGAGGAGATCGCCGGGCTGCGCACGGTCGGGGACAGCATGCGCCTGGCGACGCAGGCCGGTACCGTGCGCCGGCTGATCGCGCTGAACGAGACCTTCCACGAGACCATCCACGCCGCGTCGGGCTGCCGCTACCTGCAGCGCCTGCTGGCCGGGCAGCTGGTCTACGACAAGGCGGCCCGCCGCTTCCTGCTCGGTGACCAGGAGGAGCGCGAGCGCGCCCTGGGCGAGCATCTGAGCATCCTCGCGGCCCTCGAGGCCCGGGACCCGGACGCGGCGGAACGAGCGATGCGCGACCACATCGTGCGGTCGGGCCGGCAACATGTGCAGACGGCGTTCGCGCGCCGGAAGGAGTAGCTGACGATGGAGACCACGGACCAGGCCCCCGCTTCCGGCCTGCGCCGCGCGCTGTGCGGCATCTCGGGCGTGCATGCGACCGCCTATACCGCGGAGGGCGGCGTCGACGCGCTGCTGACCGGCCGCATCGTCGAGCGCATCGTCGCCGGCGGCATCCATAACGTCGTCGCCGCCGGCAACACCGGCGAGTTCTATGCCTTGTCGCCCGACGAGGTCCGGCTGGTGCACGACACCGCCGTGGCGGCGTCCCGGGGCCGCAGCAACGTGATCGCCGCCGTCGGCCGGTCGCTGACCGAAGCCATCGCGCTGGGCCGCCGGGCCAAGGAGTCGGGGACGACCGCGATCATGTCGCACCAGCCGCTCGACCCCTTCGCCGCGCCCCAGGCCCAGGCCGCCTATTTCCGGGCGATCGCCGATGCGGTCGACCTGCCGCTGGTCGCCTATGTCAGGTCCGACGCCATGGGCCTGGCCGACCTGCTGTCGGTCGCCAACCACCCCAATGTCGTCGGCGTGAAGTTCGCCACCACCAACCTGATGCTGCTGGCCGAATGCGTGCGGTCGAGCGATGCCGCCACCGCTGTCTGGGTCTGCGGCCTGGCCGAGGGCTGGGCGGCGCCGTTCTACGCGCTGGGCGCCCGCGGCTTCACCTCCGGCCTGGTCAATGTCGACCCGGCCCGGTCGCTGGCCATTCACGCGGCGCTGGAGGCAGGCGACTACGCCCGCGCCCGCGCCCTGGTCGCCGAGATCGCCCGCTTCGAGTCGCTGCGCACCCGCTACGGCAACGGCGCCAACGTCACCGTGGTCAAGGAGGCGCTGGGGCTGCTGGGCTTCCCGGTCGGCGCGGTGCGCCTGCCGGGGCTGCCGGCCCTCGATCCGGCGGACCGGGCGACGCTCGAGCGTGAGGTCTCGCGCTGGGGCCTCTGACCCGGTCCGGACCACGGCCGCTCAGCCCCCCGTGAAGTATTTGGCCCGCCGGAGCCGCGTCTGGACATAGACGTGCTCCCGGTGGGTGCCCGGGGCGTAGGACCGGTCGGTCTCGGCCACCGGCACGGCGACGTTGCGCTCGCTGGGGTGCAGCGCGACGAAGTCTTCGTCGATGTCGCAGCCCAGGCCCGGCGCGTCGGGCACGGCGATCGAGCCGCCCTCCTGCACCGGATGCGGCGACACGGTCCGGGCACGGCCCGGCCAGTCGTCGTCCAGCCGCTCCAGGATCAGCGCGTTGGGGATCGCGGCGAGCAGATGCAGCGCCGCATACTCCGCGACGGGGCCGAGCGAGCCGGAATGCGGCGCCACCATGATGTGATGCGCCTCCGCCATCGCCGCGATCTTCTTCATCTGGGTCAGGCCCCCGGCCCGGCCGGTGTCCGGCTGGATGACGTCGACCAGCTCGCGCTCGATCAGCTCGCGCTCGCCGAAGATCGTCGCCATGCGCTCGCCCGCCGCCAGCGGCACATGGGCGGCGTCGCGGATGCGCTTGTAGCCGTCGATGTTGTCGGGCGCGATCGGGTCCTCGACCCACAGCAGGTTGTAGGGTTCCAGCGCCCGCGCCACCCGGGCGGCGTCGGCCGGGGTCAGCCAGGGCGGGCCGTGCAGGTCGATGGCGATGTCGACCTCGTCGCCCACCGCCTCGCGCAGCGTCGCGACCTTCCGCACCGGGTCGGCCACGCCGCCGCATTTGATCATCCTGATGCCGCGGCCCGCCACCGCCACCGCCATCTCGGCCGTGTTGGCGTGGGAGTAGATCGGGATGCGGTCGCGCATCTTGCCGCCGAGCAGGTTCCACACCGGCACGCCCAGCGCCTTGCCCTTGATGTCCCACAGCGCCACGTCGATGCCGGTCATGGCGCCGGCCCCAACCGTGCCGAGCAGGCCGTGCCCCATCATCGCGATCTGCATCTTCTGCCACAGCCGCTCGATATGCGTCGGGTCCTCGCCGATCAGCAGGCCCTTCAGGTCCTGCACCGCGGTCTCGATCACTCGCGGCCAGCCGGAGCATTCGCCGATGCCGACGATGCCGGCATCGGTATAGACCTTCACGAACAGCCAGTTGCGGAAGCCGCCCAGCTTGCCCTGTGCCATCGCCGCGTCGTCGGACCGGCCGTCCGCCGCCCAATGCGACGGGCTGGGCCGCCCGGCCTGCATCAGGAAGGTCCTGATATCGGTGATCTTCATAGCGCGACACTCCGCTCGGACGGTTCGGTGTAACGGGTGCGGTTGTGGATGCTGCGGCGGCGCGGATCGGGCCGCGGCACCGCGGAGATCAACGCCCTGGTGTAGTCGTGGCTCGGCGCCTCGCAGACCTCATCGGCCTGCCCGATCTCGACCAGCCGGCCGCGATACATCACGCCGACGCGGTCGCACATGTAGCGGACCACGCCGATGTCGTGGCTGATGAAGATGCAGGCCAGATCAAGCTCGTCCTGCAGCTTCAGCAGCAGGTCCAGCACCTGGAAGCGCAGCGAGACGTCGAGCGCCGAGGTCGCCTCGTCGGCGACGATGACGCGGGGGTTCAGGGCGATGGCGCGGGCGATGCCGATGCGCTGGCGCTGGCCGCCGGAGAAGGCGTGCGGGTAGCGCTCGCGCCAGGCGGGCTCGAGGCCGACCTGGCGCATCAGCCCGGCGACGCGCTCGTCGAGGTCCTTGCCCCGGGCGATGCCGTGGACCAGCAGCGGCTCGCCGATCACCTGGGCCACGGTCATGCGCGGGTTGAGCGAGGAGACCGGGTCCTGGAAGATCATCCGGATCTCACGCCGACAGGCGGCGAGCGTCGGCCTGTCGGCCTTGGCCAGGTCGACCACGCCGCCGTCGGCACGGCGGTAGCGGATGGCGCCGCCGGTCGGATCGTAGACCCGCAGCAGGCAGCGCCCCATGGTGGTCTTGCCGGAACCGGATTCGCCGACGATGCCCAGCGTCTCCCCTGCCCGCACCTGCAGCGACACGCCGTCGACGGCGGCCACCGCGGCGCTGCCGGTGCCGAACTGCATCTTCAGCCCCTCGACCTCGATCACCGGCAGGCGGTCGGGCGGCAGCACGGGGCGCCGGAGGCGGATCTCGGCCTTGTCCTCGAGCTTGAGGACCGACCCGATCAGCATCTTGGTGTAGGGGTCCTCCGGCGCGTGGAAGATGCGGTCGGACGGCCCGTGCTCCACCGCCCGGCCGCGATACATGACCAGCACGTCGTCGGCGATCTCGGCCACCACGCCCATGTCGTGGGTGATGAACAGCACCGCCATGCCGTATTCGGTCTGCAGCCGCTTGATCAGGTCGAGGATCTCGGCCTGGGTGGTGACGTCGAGGGCAGTCGTCGGCTCGTCGGCAATCAGCAGCTGCGGGTTGCAGGCCAGCGCCATGGCGATCATGGCGCGCTGGCGCATGCCGCCGGAGAATTCGAAGGTGTAGCGGTCGATCGCGCGCTCCGCCCGCGGGATCTCGACCTGCTTCAGCAGTTCGATCGTCCGCGCCCGGGCCGCGGCCTTGCTCATGCCGAGATGCAGGCGCAGCACCTCGACGATCTGGTCGCCGACCGTGTGGATCGGCGACAGCGAGGACATCGGCTCCTGGAAGATCATGGCGATCTCGCGGCCGCGCACCCGGCGGATCGCCCGGCTGCGCGGGTGCAGCTTGGCCAGGTCGACGCTGCTGCCGTCGGCGCGGTTCAGCACCATCTCGCCGGAGACGATGCGGCCGGGCGCATCGACGATCTGCAGGATCGAGCGCGCGGTGACGCTCTTGCCCGAGCCGCTTTCGCCGACGACGCACAGTGTCTTGCCATGCTCGACCGCGAAGGACACGCCGTCGACCGCCTTGACCAGCCCGGCGCGGGTCGGGAAATGGGTCACCAGGTCGCGCACCGCCAGAACCGGTTTGCGGCGGCCGGGGAACGGCACGGGATCGGCCGGAGGGTTCGTCATCGCGCTCTCCGCCGTCACTTGTTGTAGGGGTCGGCCGCGTCGCGCAGGCCGTCGCCGAGCAGGTTGAGCGCCATCACCGCGACCACGACGAAAGCGCCGGGCGCGAACAGCCATGGGGCGGTGGCGATCGAGCGGATGTTCTGCGCCTCGCGCAGCAGCACGCCCCAGGAGATGGTCGGCGGCTGCAGCCCCAGGCCGAGGAAGGACAGCGCCGTCTCGGCCAGGATCATGGCCGGGATCGCCAGCGTGACCGAGGCGATGATGTGGCTGAGGAAGCTCGGCATCATGTGCCGGAAGATGATCCGCCCCTCGCTGCAGCCGTCGAGCCGGGCGGCGGTCACGAACTCCTCGGTCCGCAGCGACAGGAAGCGGCCGCGGACGACGCGGGCCAGCTGGGCCCAGCCGGTCAGCGAGAGGATCACCGTGATCATGAAATACTGGGTGATCGCCGGCCAGTCCTGCGGCAGGGCCGCGGCCATGGCCAGCCAGATCGGGATGGTCGGCAGCGCCAGCACGAATTCGATCACGCGCTGGATCACGAAATCCGGCTTGCCGCCGTAATAGCCGGAGATGCCGCCGAGGACGAGGCCGATGGCGAGCGACAGGAACACGCCGACCAGGCCGACCGACAGCGAGATCTGGCCGCCCTGCATGATCCGGCTCCAGACGCAGCGGCCCAGCCGGTCGGTGCCGAACAGGAACAGCGGCTGCTTCGGGTCGGCCGAGGCGATGAGATGGATGTTCGTGCTGAACAGGCCCAGCACCGAATAGCTGTAGCCGCGGCCGAACAGCGAGATGCCGACCTTGCGCGCCGGATCCTCCTGGTAGATGGCGGCCAGCGTCTCCGGGTCGCGGGTCAGCTTGTGCGGGTGGAAGTAGAGGCCGACCTGCAGGCTGCCATCCTCGGCCCGGTCGAACAGATGGATCCCCTGCGGCGGGTGGAAGGCGGCGCGGGCGTTCTGCTGGCTCGGGTCGTTGATCGCGAAGAAGCCGGGCACGGCCGCGATCACGTAGAGGACGATCACGATCACCAGCGAGGCCATGGCCAGCCGGTGGCGGCGGAAGGCCCACCAGATCAGCTGCCATTGCGAGGCGACGGCGAGCTGGGCGGGCGGCGCGACGGTCGCGATGTCGGTCATCGGGTCCCCTTCCCGCTATTCGAGGCGGATGCGCGGGTCGACCAGCGCCAGCAGGATGTCGCTGATCAGGGACCCGATCAGCGTCAGCGCGCAGATCAGCAGCACGAAGGCGCCGGCCAGGTACATGTCCTGCGCCATCAGCGACTGCAGCAGCAGCGGCGCCGCCGTCGGCAGGTTCAGCACGATCGCCACCACGATCGAGCCGGAGACCAGGTTCGGCAGCAGCCAGGCCAGGGTGGAGATGAACGGGTTGAGCGCCACCCGCATCGGGTATTTCAGCAGCAGCTGGAATTCCGACAGGCCCTTGGCGCGGGCGGTGGTGACATAGGGCTTATGGATCTCGTCCAGCATGTTGGCCCGCATCACCCGGATCAGGCTGGCGGTGCCGGAGACCGCCAGGATCAGCACCGGGATCCACAAATGCTGCAGCAGGTCGATGGTCTTGGCGATGCTCCAGGGCGCCTTCTCATAGGCCGGTGAGAACAGGCCGCTGACGTCCTGCCCGAACTCGATGGCGGCGACATACATCAGCACCAGCGCCAGCAGGAAGGACGGGATGGCCAGCCCGGCAAAGCTGATGATGGTGACGATGTAATCGCCGATCGAGTATTTGCGCACCGCGGAATAGACCCCGATCGGCAGCGCGATCGCCCAGGTCGCGATCAGGGTGGCGAGGGTCAGCACCAGGGTCAGCGCCATGCGTTCCCAGATCAGGTCGCTGACCGGCTGCTGCCATTCGAAGGACAGGCCGAAATCGCCGCGGGTGATGATGCCG
Source organism: Inquilinus ginsengisoli (assembly GCF_031453975.1). Taxonomy (NCBI): domain Bacteria; kingdom Pseudomonadati; phylum Pseudomonadota; class Alphaproteobacteria; order Rhodospirillales; family Rhodospirillaceae; genus Inquilinus; species Inquilinus ginsengisoli. The sequence continues at coordinate 58,716 of NZ_JAVDPW010000011.1, read as the reverse complement.
GTGATCCACTTGGCGTATTGCCACAGCATCGGGTCGTTGAGGCCGAAGCGCTCGCGCAGCGCCGCCGCCGCGTTCTGGTCGACGATCTCGTTCGAGGCGGCCAGCGTCGCGATATAGCTGGTCACGAAATCGCCGGGCGGCAGCTGGATCAGGACGAACGCCAGGAAGCTGACCGCGAAGAGCGCGGGCACCATCCACAGCAGGCGCTTGGCGATGAAGCGGAGCATCCTGGGCTCTCCTCGATACGGACGCTGAGCGGCGGGAGGAAGGGCGTTAGGGCTCGTTCGCGAATGGATGCTGCAAACGAGAGTGCTGTTCCAACCTGTCATCCCCGGGCCTGACCCGGAGATGACAGGTTTGGGGTTGGTTCATCGATCCTTTGGTCCGTGAGCAGACCCTCAGCTCGAGAAGAAGAACTGCTGCGGCATGGCCGGGCCCGGATTCGGCCAGGTCCAGGAATCCGGCTCCTTCTCCGGCGCGTTGATCAGGTTGGTCTTCACCACGCCGAAGGAGTTGACGGCGAGGCAGACGCCGACCGTCTCGAACGCCTCGGCGGTCAGGTCGAGCAGCTGCTTCATGATCGCGGCACGCTTGTCCAGGTCGGCGGTGCTGCGCGCCTCGTCGAACAGCTTCATGCGCTGCTTCTGGCTCTCCGGCGGCTCCTCGCCCGACTTGCCGTTCGAGACGTACCACTGGGTCCAGGGAATGGCGTAGCGCGAGCCCTGCGGATGCTGGGCGAAGAAGTCGCGCGGGTCGAACATCGGGTCCAGCCCGCCGGGGCCTGGCCACACCTGCGCGTCGTGGTCGTTGCTGTCGCCGCGGGTGTAGTACAACGCCCGCTCGATGGTGTTGACCTTGATGTCGATGCCGATCGCCGCCCAGTGCCGCTTCACCAGCTCCAGCACATCGACCAGGTCGGCATAGAGGGTCGGGATGACGTCGATGGCGAAGAAGACCTTGCTGCCGTCGGGGTGCTGGCGGAAGCCGTCACCGTCCTTCTTGTCGTAGCCCGCCTTGTCGAGCATGGCGTTCGCCTTGTCGGCGTCGAAGTCGGTGAACTGGCGGGCCAGCGTCTCGTGGTACCAGGGGTGGCTGGGCCGCGGCCCAGCCTGGTAGGGCTCGGACTGGCCGAAATAGACCAGCTCGATGATCTCGCCCCGGTCGATGCCGAGCGACAGCGCCTGGCGGACCTCCTTGTTGCCGAAGAAGGCCTTCAGCTTCGGGTCCTTGTGGCAGATGTTCAGGTAGATCTGGCACTGCTGCGACGCGGAGGGCTCCAGCTCGATCAGCCGGTAGCCGCCCTTTTCCCGGTTCTTCGACAGGGTCGGCTTGTTCTGCAGCAGGTTGATGTGCCGTTCCTGGATGTCGAGCTTGCCGGAGATCGCGTCCAGCAGCAGCGATTCGACGTCCTGCGAGATGCCGAAATACAGCTCGTCGATATAGGGCAGCTGGTTGCCCTCGGTGTCGACCTGCCAGAAATACGGGTTGCGCTTCATCACCACGCGGGTGGCGCCGCCGACATAGGGCTCGTCGATCACCCAGGGGTCGAGCACCGGCTTCTCCGGGTTGCCCCAGCGCGACGGGATCTCGATGTCGCCGCACTTGGCCCGGAACAGGTCGGTCCAGTTCGACAGGTTCGCCTGCTTCGCGAGGTCACCGACCTTGTCGTTGTACTTCGGGTGGAACTGGCTGGCGTAGTGCTTGGCGAACAGCGTCGGGTGCTGGCCCAGCGGGGTGGCCAGCGTCTCGAGATAGGTCGCATAGGCCGCGGCGAAGGTGAACTTCACCGTCGCATCGTCGACCTTGGTGACGACCACCGGCTTGCCGGCGATGGTGAGCTGCGACGGGACCGAGCCGTAGAGCTCGGAATTCTTGGCACAATCCTCGATCGAGAAGACGATGTCGTCCGCGGTGAAGGGATGGCCGTCCGACCATTTCGTGCCCTTGCGCAGATGGAACACGAACTCGGTGCCATCGGCATTCACGTCCCAGCTTTCCGCCAGGTTGGGCAGCGCCTTGGTGAAGCCGAGGTCCCAGCGCACCAGGCTCTGATTGCCGACCAGGCGCAGGATGCCGTTGTGGTCGGCCGACCCGCGCAGGCCGCGATGCAGCGTGCCGCCATAGGTGCCGACCTTGGTCAGCGGCTGCACCACCAGCGGGTTGGCCGGCAGGCGTTCGGCCAGCGGCGGCAGCTTGCCGTCCTTGACCAGCTGCGCCAGGCCGGGCGCCTCGCCCTTGGCGGCCTGGGCGTGGGCCAGCCGGGCGGCGAGCGGCAGCGCCGCCACCCCGGCGAGACCCTTCAGGACCATGCGTCGGGCGAACACGTGCGGCGAGGCGCTGAGCTTCTCGTCCATTCCTGGATCCTCCCCTGTGTGGCGTGTCGGATCCGGCTTCGCCATGCGTGCCGACCCGCTTCCTTTGTCGTTCCGGTCATATTACAAATATTGACAAATCACAACCGCAATGGCCTTGTTTCCGAAGTTTTCTGTCGCCTGAGAATGTTGCAGCGCAAACACCGAAAAGATTCGGAGAATCCGGGCGGCGACGAGCCATTCGGCATGACGGCCAGGAGGATCACCGGGGTGATCAATCTTGACAACTTGCCGGCGGAGGGATGACGGGCATGGTTGGCACCGACAGCGATGCCGGCCTCCTGCCGCGGGACAGCGGCCCGTCGGGGCGGCTGAGCGGGGTTGTCTATGACGGCATTGTCGCCCTGATCGCACAGGGCGACTTCGCCCTCAACAGCCGGCTGCCGTCGGAGGCGGAGCTGTCGGAGCGCTTCGGCGCCTCCCGTCCGGTGGTGCGCGAGGCGCTGGGACGGCTGCGCCAGGACGGGCTGGTGGTCTCGCGCCAGGGCTCCGGCTCCTATGTCCGCCGGCAGCCGGACCTGGCGGTGCTGCGCTTCGCCCAGGTCCGCTCCCTGGCCGATGTGCAGCGCTGCTTCGAGTTCCGCGCCGGGCTCGAACCGGTCGCCGCGGCCCTCGCCGCCGAACGCTGGGAGCCGGACGATCTGCGGGAGATCGAGGAGGCGCTGGAGGCGCTGGAGATCTGCCTCGGCAATGGCGTGCTCGGCGCCGACGAGGACCAGCGCTTCCACGAGGCGGTCGCCCGGGCGACCCGCAACCCCTACCATGTCGCCGTACAGGCCTCGCTGGCCTCGCACATCGCCGTCGGCATGAACATCACGCGCCAGCTCAGCCGCATGCGGACGCCGGAGCGGATCCGCGCCGTGCAGGACGAGCATGTCGCGATCGTCGCGGCGATCCGCCGGCGCGACGCCGGGGCCGCGGCCGAAGCCATGCGCCGGCACGTCCTCAACGCCCGGCAGCGCATGTTCGAAGGAGTGTGACCCGTGACCTCGACCGTGCCATCCGGCGGCGGCGCCGCCGGAACCGACAACGCTGCGCCGGCATCATCCGCCAAATCGATCGTCCTCACCGGCGGGTCGGGCAATGTCGGCCGGGTGCTGCGCAAGGCGCTGGCCGGCCGCATCACAGCGGTGCGCATCGTCGACGTCGTCGATCCGGGCGAGCTGGCGGAGCATGAGAGCTGGGTGCCCGCCGACATCACCGACCTCGCGGCGCTGACCGCGGCGGTCGAGGGCGCCGACGCCATCGTCCATTTCGCCGGCTATCCCAACGAGCGGGCGATCGAGGACATCCTGCGGGTCAACGTGCTCGGCACGCACAATGTATACGAAGCGGCGGTCCGCACCGGCATCGGCCGCGTGGTGCTGGCCTCGAGCAACCACGTGACCGGCTTCTATCCGCGCGACGCGCGGGTCGGGTCCGAGGACCAGATGCGCCCGGACGGCCTCTACGGGCTCAGCAAATGCTGGGGCGAGCTCGAGGCCGGCCTCTACTTCGAGAAGACCGGCATCCGCACCCTGGCGATCCGCATCGGCAATGCCGGCGAACGGCCGTTCGACCCCCGCGGCCTGGCGGTCTGGATCAGCCCGCGCGACCTGGCCCAGTTGGTGCTGATCGGGCTGGAGCATCCGGACATCGACTGCACCACCGTCTACGGCGTCTCGGCCACCGACGCCACGTGGTGGGACAATTCGGTGGCGACCGCGCTGGGCTATCGGCCGCAGGACCGCACGGTCGACTTCGCCGCGCCCGAAGCCTTCCAGCCCAAGCCCTCACCCCTGCCCGAGGTGACCGACCATTTCCAGGGCGCCGGCTTCTGCGCGCTGAACCATGACGGGGCCGTGCGCCGCCGCCGCGTCTCGTGGCCCTCCCCTCCCTCCTCGCCGGGAAACGCCTCATCATGACCCTCAGCTTCGCCACCATCGCCGACACCCGCTGCGGGGTCGGCGAAAGCCCGGTCTATGACGAGACGACCGAACAGGTCTTCTTCGTCGATATCCCGGCCTGCCTGGTCCATGCGGTCGACCTGCCGACCGGGCAGCGGCGGTCCTGGCAGTTCGAGAGCGAGGTCGGCTCGCTCGGCCTCGCCGCCTCCGGACGGCTGATGGTCGCCCTGCGCGACCGGGTGATCCTGTTCGATCCGCGATCCGGGGAGCGGCAGGAGCTGTGCACGATCGAGGCGGACCGGCCGGAGACGCGCCTCAACGACGGGCGGGTCGGGCCGGACGGCGCCCTCTGGGTCGGCACCATGGACGACCGGCCGCAGAAAGGGCCGATCGCGTCGCTGTACCGGGTCGACCCGTCGGGCCGGGTGGAGCGGAAGATCGAGGGGCTGATCGTGTCCAACGGCCTCGCCTGGACCGCCGACGGGGCGACCATGTTCCACACCGATTCCCGTGGCCAGTGGATCGACCGCTGGCGCTTCGATCCCCGCACCGGGACGATCAGCGACCGCCGGCGCATCGCCACGCCGGACGAGGCGACGGGACGGCCGGACGGCGGCAGCTGCGACGCGGAAGGCTTCTACTGGAGCGCCGGCGTCTCCGCCGGCAGGCTGAACCGCTTCTCCGCCGATGGCGACCTGGTCGAGTCCCTCCCCGTTCCGGTGCCGTTCCCGACCATGCCGTGCTTCGGCGGCCCCGATTTCCGCACGCTCTACCTCACCAGCCTGCGCGGCAGCCACCCGCCGGAGGTGCTGGCGCGAGCGCCGCTGTCGGGCGCCCTGCTCGCCGCCGAGGCGCCGGTGGCGGGCTTTGCCTCCTGGCGCTTTCTCGACACCTAGGACCGCCGAGCGGCCTTACGGCGCAGATCGCTCACGGACAGCCACACCGCCGAAACCAGGAAGTAGAAGGCGCCCAATGCGGCATAGCCAGCCACGTTTGTGATCGACGGCGGAGCCGGCATCCGGGCTTGCAGGATGAAGAAGACGCCTGCGAGCGCCGACTGAGCGCCGCTCAGGCTCATCGCCCACTGCGCGCCGTAGCTTTTCCAGCGGCGCACGGCGGTGCCGAGTTGAAGCAGGCCCGAGAGGATAGCCCAGGCGCCGAACACCGCGAGGACCCAGTTCATGCTCATCTGCAGCGCCACGACGACCGCAAGTGTCGTCGCGAGGCTGACGACGACATTGATGGCCTGGGTGCGATTCAGCGCCAATCCACCGCTTCGCGACGCGTCGGAATAGTTGGCAACGGCATCCCACGCGGGATAGGCGACGAGCAAAACGGCGGCGATGGTCGAGGAATGCTGACCCACCGTGAACGCGGCAGCCACCCATACGACTGAAAACGCCGCCCGAGTAAAGTAGTAGAGCCTCAGCCATCGTTCTTGGCTGGAGCGAGTGGAATCCGTGTGACTGTCTGTCATTGCACTGTCCTTTCGACTAGTCGGTAGGCCAATAGGGCGAGCTGGTTGGAGCGGGTGCATTCGGGCCTGGTTGAGGTTCAAGGTCCCGATCGGCACCATCCGGTCGCGCCTGGCGCGGGCGCGGAAACGCCATGCGAGGCGACGACCGGAAGCTGCACCGGGCTGGTCGGGGCGGTCACAGCACCTCGACCGGCGTGGTGAAGACGTAGCCGACACCGCGCTCGGTCCGGACCATCTTCGGGTTGCTGGGATCGATCTCGAGCTTGCGGCGCAGCCGAAGCACCTGGACGTCGATGCTGCGGTCGAACACGTCCTCATGGATGTGCGTCGCCTGCAGCAGTTGCGCGCGCGAGAGCGTCCGCGGCGACGCCTCGATGAAGGCAATCAGCAGCGCGTATTCGCTCTTCGACAGTGCCACCAAGGCCCCCAGGGGATCGGTCAGCCGCCGCAGGCGGCGATCCAGCTGCCAGCCGGCGAACCGATAGCGCCCGCGCTCGGTCCCGCGCGGCTGCGGTGCCCGCCGGCCATATCGTCCGCGCAGGATCGCCCGGATCCGCGCCAGCAACTCCCGCAGGCCGAACGGCTTGGCCAGATAGTCATCGGCGCCCAGTTCCAGCCCGACGACACGGTCGATCTCATCCCTGCCGCGCCCGGTGCCGATGATCGCCAGGCCCTCGGATTTCGACCGGATCTCGGGCAGCAGGGTGAAGCCGTTCTCCATGCCGAATTGCAGATCCAGGATCATCAGGTCGTGGCTGCCCTCGGCCAGGTGGCGGGTCAGTTCCTGCCGACCTGGGGCCGCGACCGCCTGAACGCCGTGGCGCTCCAGGAAATCGACGATCTCCTTCCGCATCTCGGGGTCGTCGTCGGCGACGAGGACGCGGATCAGCCGGTTGTCCACGGTGCTCCTATCCAGCCGTGCCGATTGCATGTCGAACCCTGCCTCCGCCCAGGGGGCGGCGGGGCGCGGGGCCGGGGATGTCCGATACTGATGCAAGGGTCCTGACTCCGGTTCCGGCGGCGGTGGCACCCGCCGCCTGTGCTGTGCCCGAACCATCGCACCGCGGCATGAGACATCATGACCCACGGCGATATCCTGGGCGCTCAATCGCATCCGCCGCACACAACCTGTGATCAAGGTTCAGCGCCCTCAGTGACCCAAGACTGCGGGGCTGCTGTCGATCAAATCCTTCCAACCACCGTCTGGCTGCTGTCGGAACACCACTGTCGCAATGAAGCTCTTGGTCGGCGCGCCTTCCCGGCTCAAGCTCCAGCGCGATGTAAAGAGCGCGATACCGTCCGCCTCGACCACATGGGTCTTTATCTGGGCGACGGAGAAAGCGCCGGGCTGCAATACGCGAGCGTAGAAATCGCGCAATTCCTGCTTGCCGCGGATCTCACGACCGGGAGCGAGCTCAGTCGAGATCAGAACGGCGGCATCGTCATACAGGCTGACGAGCGTATCGACATCAGCCTCCTGGAACGCCTTGTCGATCAATTCGATGGCATGCGCCGGATCTCGTGCGAACATCGGGATTCCCCTTCCAAGTTCTCATTGAAGCTTCGCCACGATTCATGGCTGGCGGCGGATGTAGGCAGGCTCACCAGCGGTGCCCGATAAGATATTGAGGTCCACCGAAACTGCTCAGATTCCGGCATACCATTCGTATCCTCGGTCTTCCCAGTAACCGCCGTTTCCGCCCCACAGGCCGGTGAAATTATCGACGATCTCGATGCGCATGATGTACTTTGCCTGCTTGTAGCCTAGCTGCCGTTCGACCCTGAGGCGCAGTGGGGCGCCGTGGCCGACACTGAGGTCTTGATTGTTCATCGCGTAGGCGAGGATCGTCTGCGGGTGGAAGGCATCGATGAGATCGATGCTTTCATAGTATCGACCACTTCCGTCGAGCGTCCTCTCCAGCTCGTCGGCACAATGGAAGACAGCATATCGCGCTGAGGGCTTGAGCCCGACCGAGCTCAGCAGGATCCCAAGCTGAACGCCTGTCCACTTGCCGATGGCGCTCCAGCCCTCGACGCAGTCATGGCGGGTGATCTGGGAGCGGACCGGGAGCGTCTTGAGATCCGCGAGCGAGAGCTCCCCCGGCCGATCGACAAGGCCATCGATCTTCAACCGCCAGCTTGCGAACTTGCCATCGACGAGCTGCGCATACTCGTCGCCGTCTGGCGCGCTGGTCCCGTTCACCCGAAAGGATGGCGAGATGTCGGTCTCGGCAAATTCGCGCGCGAGCGCTCCGCGACCCAGAAGCAGCCTCTGGGCTTTCATCGTCAGCGTCTCGGCTGAACGGATGACGGCTCCCAATCCGGAATTCTGCTCCAGCATGTCGCAGCCGGTCAGCGCCAGCGCGCTCGCGCCGGAAGCACTGCCGATCAGGAAGCGACGGCGTGTCAGGCTGGTCATGCGCCGGGTCCCTTCTGACGGATGGCATAGCGGCCCGTGACCATCGAACGCATGTTGTTCCAAGGGCCTGAGAGGATGACCATGGCGACGTGAACGGCGACGAACGTAACGAGCAGCGATGCAGTGATGAAATGCAGCGCCCGGGCGGACTGACGCCCGCCGAAGATGTCGAGAAGAACCGGCAATGCCGCGTCTACGCCCGGCGACATCGTCAGGCCGGTCAGCACCATCAAAGGCAAGAGAGCTGCGATGACGACGATGTAGGTGAGCTTCTGCAGGGCGTTGTAGTGCCGGGCCTCCTCCCCCTTAGGGAAACGCAAGCGGGCATGATCGATGATCTCGCGCCAGAGGTGGCGCGGTGCGAGTTCACGGCGGTTCGGAGCCAGATCACGCCGGAAATGGCGGCTCAGGAGCCCGTATCCGAGATACACGAGGCCGTTGACGACAAAGACCCAGGCAAAGAAGAAATGCCAACGTCGGCCGGCGGCAAGGTCCTGGTACGACGGAAGCGTAAGCCAGGCCGGAAACGCCCGCGGCGTCCACTCGCCTTCCATCTTCGACAGGCCCAAGACACCCGTCGTGGGAACAGAGACACCGCCGATTTTGATGAAGCCGTGCGGCTCCCCGTCGCTTTCGTTTGCGCCGATCTCGAGGACGGCAGGATCGGCGTCGGCGCCGAACTGGCCCCAGTGGAGTCGCGGGTAGGCGTTGAATATCTGAAGCCCGCTCAAGAGCAGGAAGCTGAGGCACAGCACATTCAGCCAGTGCGTCAAACGGGTAACGACGGAGTGACGCCGGATAAGGATGGTCCTCGGGCGGGGCGCCGGCTGGGAGCTTCGCATCTCCGCGTTCATGGGTCCGTCCTGTGCGGGTGACTGAACTGATCGGGACTGAGGGTCGAAAACCCCACCGGCCGAGCGGGGGTGGTGCCCGGCCGGTGGGGTCGCGGCTCACATCGGCGGGACGACGCCGTTGGCGCCGACGACAACCTGCTGCGCTGTGAGCGCGCCACCCGCGTCCTTCTGGGCCGGGATGAAGACAACCGCCCCCGGCTTCAGATCGGCCTGGGTTGCCGGAGCGAGGGTGACAACGGGCGTGCCCTCGGGGATGGCGATCGTCTTCTCCTGTCCGTGATAGGTCACCGTCACCGTGCGTCCCTCCACACCCTTCACGGCATCAGCCACCGTCGCGTTCGTCATGGTGCTGTTGGGCTTGAGGTCCCAGCCGTAGCTTCCTTCCCCGGCGCCCTTGAGGGCCGGCGGGAAAATCAGCACTTCCAGGGCACCATCACCGCCGTCCGCCTTCGGCAGCGAAGCGATGCCGACATAGTCGCCGGGCTTGATGTCGGTCACCGAGGCGTTGGCAACGCCGGAGACCTTGAAGCCCTGCGCCAGCGTGACATCGACGGTTTGCCCTTCACGGGTCTTCACCTTGAGCATCGCATTGCTGGATTCGACGATGCTGCCCCGCAGACGCACCTGCTGGGCGTTCTGGTTCTGGGCGGATGCCGGAGACGCAAGACCTGTCGTCACCAAGGCGCCGAGTGCTGCGGCGATGATCAAGGACGGAAAGACTTTGAGATGCATGTTATCTTCACTTACCTTCTAGTTGGTAGTCTTGGGCTGCGAATTTGCGGCCCATCTTGCACAGCGCGGCTTCTCCGCTCGAAGCCCGCCAGGGCATCACCGAACGTCGCCCTGATAGATGCTAAGCCGCGGTTTCCTTGCCGGAGATCAACGGGCTCTCACTGACGATGACAAAGTCGGTCGATCAGCCGAGCGGTGACAGCGCCGAATATCTCAGGATTGTCATAGGCACGTGCCGACAGCATGGCTCCATGAATGGTCGCCATGAAGCCTTCCGCTTCGATGTGGGGCGCGTCTGTCAACTCAAGACTTCCCACTCGCTGGCCGCGCTCCAGGACCGAGGTCAACCAAGCCGAGAGCATGCGGAAATGGGCTCTGACTTCGAGGGCGACTTCCGCCGGAAGAACAGGAAGCTCGCTCGCCAAAAGAGCGCACACACAGATTGGCGCGCTGGCGTCCCTGATGCAGGCTGCCCAGTAATCCGTATAGTTCCGAAGCTGTTCGAGCGGATCGGAAGTCCGTTGTTCCAGATATGCGAGACCGGCGACGGCCTCTTCCCGATATCGGGAGAGCAGTGTGCGCACCAAATCCGCTTTGGTCGGGAAATGGTGATGGATGCTTGGCTTGCGGATACCGACGACATCCGCAATGTCGGCATAGCTGAAGCCGTTGTAGCCACCGGTTGTGATCAGGGTCCGCGCGCAGGCAAGGATGTCGTCCGCGGTGGTCGATGCGTTGCTCATGGCCTATGACTACCTTCTAGTTGGTAGGATGTCAACCGCCAAGCGCGACGGGTCTGGCTCGGCGATACTGACCGGACAATTATTGGCAAATTTGTAGTTTAAATATTGCTCATAAGTTCGCCTTATGCCGCGAAGATCTGGCACTCCGGCGTTCCGGCGCGGCACCGCACGGGCTTCCGATTGCCCGGGCCGCGGCCGCCGCCGACCCGATCCTCCGTCGGCTTGCAAAACCGCGGGCTTGGGCTTCCACTGGAGGCCCTGCCGCCGTTGCGATGTCGCCGATGAAGCCTCCCACCCGCGCCGAACAGATCCGCACGACTCTGTCCGACGACATCGTGCATGGCCGGCTGCGGCCGGGCGACGCCCTGGATGAGGCCGGCCTGGCTCAGCGCTTCGCCGTGTCCCGCACGCCGATCCGGGAGGCGATCCGGCAGCTCGAGGCCAGCGGCTTCGCCGAAGCCCGTCCCCGACGCGGCGCCGTGGTCGCGGCCTTCACGCCGCAGCGGATCGACGAGATGTTCGCGGTGATGGCGGAGGTCGAGGCGCTGGCTGCGCGCTGGGCGGCGCGGGCCATGACCGCCCCGGAGCGGCACGCGCTGGAGGCGATGCACCGAGCCTCGAACCGCCACGTCGTCGATGGCGATCTGCCCGCCTACCAGGACCACAATTTCCGCTTCCACGAGGCGATCTACCGCGGCGCGCACAACGGCTATCTGGCCGAGCTGGCCCTGCATGTGCGCCAGCGCGTCGCCCCGTTCCGGCGCGCGCAATTCGAGGCCCCGAGCCGCCTGACCCGGTCCTATGCCGAGCACGATCGCATCGTCGAGGCGATCCTGCGTGCCGACGCCGACCGTGCGGCCGGCGAGATGCAGTCGCACATGTCGATCGTCCGCGGTGCCGTCGACCTGATCCCCGCCATGCCCGAGGCGGTCGCCTGAGGTCAGGCCCGGGCGGCCAGATAGGCGCGCCAGCCGCCATGGTGGCTGACATCTTCGGCGCCGACCACGCCCGCAGCCTCGGCCACGAAGCCCTTGACCGCACGGCCGTCGGCAAGCCGGACGGTGCCGATGCCGAGCGGCGCCGGTATGCCGGCGACGAAGCGGCCGAACGCCTCCGGCGACAGCCCCCAGATCTCGACCGCGATCGCCTGACCTTGGCCATCGGCCACACGAAGCAGACCGGGCTTGGGCGGGATCGTGCCCGCCAGGCGGTACAGCCGGTAATCGGGCCGGGTTCGGGTTGTCTCCAGGAACACGGCGCCCAGCCCTGTCAGTTCGGAGTTCAGCGGCAGCCCGGAGAGATGGGCGCCGACCACCACCAGCGGCACCAGATCGGCGTCCGGATCGGGCGCCGGCCCCGCCGCCGGCAGCCGCCAGCCGGTGGCGCCGAGCGGACGATCGAGGCGCCGCTGCAGGTCCCGGGCCAGAGCCGTGACCAGGCCGTCCGCGCCATCCGGGGCCAGCAGCGTCACCCCGGCCGGCCGGCCGTCGCGACGCCGCTCCGCCGGCACCGCCACCCCGCACAGGCCGAGGAAGTTCGCGAAATTCGTGTAGAGGCCGAAATCGCTGTTGGTGCGGACTGGGTCGGCCAGCACCTGCGCGACGGTGTGGACCGTCGGCACCGACGGCACGCACAACAGGTCGAGCCCGGCGAGGATGGCACCGACCTCGCGCCGCAGCGCCTCCAGCCGGTACAGGCCGCGGAAGGCGTCGGCGGCGCTGAAGCGCCGCGCGCCCTCGATGATCCCCCGGGTCACGGGGTGGACCGAATCCGGCCGGCTCTCCAGGAAGGGCTGGATCGCGGCATAGCGCTCCGCCACCCAGGCCCCCTCGTAGAGCAGCGCCGCCGTCTCGCGGAACGGTTGGAAGTCGATCGGCACCACTGTGCATCCGAGCGCCTCGAGATCGGCCAGCGCCGCCGTGAACGCCGCCTCGGCGTGGGGATCGCCGAGGAAGACGCGGTCATGCGGTTGCGGCACCCCGACCCGCAGCACCGGCGGGCGGTGCGGCCGGGCCAGCCGGACCCGCCGGGAATACGGGTCCGCGGCGTCGAAGCCGGCCAGGACCGTCAGCCCGGCCCAGGCATCCTCGACGGTCAGGGCGAAGATCGAGACGCAGTCCAGGGTGCGGCAGGCCGGAACGACGCCGCACGTCGAAATCGCACCGAGCGAAGGCTTCAGCCCGACGATGTCGTTCAACGCGGCGGGCACCCGGCCGGACCCGGCGGTGTCGGTGCCGAGGGAGAGGGCGACGATGCCCCTGGCCACGGCCACGGCCGAGCCGCTGGACGATCCGCCCGGCACCAGCGTCGGGTCGCAGGCGTTGCGTGGCGCCGGGTAAGGGGTGCGCAGCCCGACCAGCCCGGTCGCGAACTGGTCGAGATTGGTCTTGCCCACCACCAGCGCCCCCGCCGCGCGCAGCCGGGCGACGCAGGCCGCATCCGCCTCGGGCCGGTAGGCGAAATCAGGGCAGGCAGCCGTGGTCGGCAGCCCGGCGACATCGATGTTGTCTTTGATCGCGACCGGCACGCCCCAGAGCGGCCGGGCGGGATCGAAAGCCCCCAGCGCATCGGCTTCCGCATGCAGAGCGGCCGGATCGGCGGTGGCGATGAAGATACCGGGATCGTCAGCCGCCCGCAGCCGCCGGAAGGCGATGTCGACCACCGCGTGCGGCGACAGCCCGTCGGCATAGGCCCGGTGCAGGTCGGGGATGGTGAAATTCGGTTCGGACGACATTCGGAGATCCATTGTTTCCGGCGTCAGCCGGCATCCAGGAAGCGGACCGGCCGGGCCCATTGGATCAGCACCACGCAGCCTTCCGGGGCGGCGACGGCGTGGTCGGTGCCGGGCGGGTTGATCAGCAGCGAGCCGGCGGGATAGCTGCCGTGCTCATCGACCTGCCCGCCCTCCAGCACCAGGATCATCTCGACCCCGACATGCAGGTGGCGCGGCACCGTGGCGCCGGGCCGGTAGCGCAGCACCGCGATCGCCGGCCCCTCCCCGCCCTCGCCATACAGCCGGGCGATCTCGATGCCGTCGCGAAACGGCTCATAGGCGAGGCTGCGCCAGCCGCCGGCGACAAGGCCCGGGATATGCAGGGGATCAGCCATGGAGCGCCTCCAGCACGGCATCGGTCCGGGCGGTCCAGCCGACGATGGCGCCCTGGGCCCGGATCATCGCCAGCGTCGCCGCCTTGAATTCGGGGAAGTAGCTCTCGGTCGCGTCCTCGGCCAGCAGGCAGTCGAAGCCACGATCGTTGGCCTCGCGCATCGTGGTCTGGACGCAGACCTCGGTGGTGACGCCGGCCAGCACCAGCTGGCGGATGCCGAGCCGGGCGAGCCCATCGCCCAGGCCGGTGGCATGGAAGGCGCCCTTGCCCGGCTTTTCGATCACCATCTCGCCGGCGATCGGCGCCAGCTCCGGCACGATCGCGGTGCCCGGCTCGCCGGCGATCAGGATCCGCCCCATCGGCCCGTCGTCGCCGATGCGCAGCCTCGGTGCGCCACGGCTGCGCTTGGCCTCGGGGCAGTCGGACAGGTCCGGCCGATGGCATTCCATGGTGTGGATCACCGGAAGTCCCGCAGCGCGGAAGCCGGCGATCAGCCGCCGGGCCGCCGGCACCGCCGGCGCCAGCAGCGAGACGTCGTTGCCGAGGCTGGCGCCGAACCCGCCCGGCTCCAGGAAATCACGCTGCATGTCGATCACCACCAGCGCCAGCGTCGCCGGCGAGAACGGAAAGTCGAACGGCCGGGCCCGCACCATCGCCATGGTCAATGCCCCGCCATGTGGCTGCCGATGACATGGGCGTCGGCGACCGCACCCGGCGTCTCATAGGTGATCCGCCCCTCCGACATCACCAGGATGCGGTCCGACAGCTCCAGCAGCTCGTCCAGATCCTCGCTGATCAGCAGCACCGCCGTGCCCTGGTTCCGCGCCGCCACGATCTGCGACCGGATGTCGGCCACGACGGCGAAGTCCAGCCCGAAGCACGGATTGGCGGTGATCAGCAGCCGTACGGTCCCGGCCAGTTCGCGGGCCAGCACGGCGCGCTGGACGTTGCCGCCGGACAGGGTGGCGATCTCCGCCTCCGGCGAGGCGGTCTTGATGCCATAAGCGTCGATCAAGCGCCGGGCGTGATCGCGCATGAAGCCGCGGTCGAGCCAGGATCTCCGGCCGCCCTCGGCTGTCCGGTCGAAGATGCGGAAGGCCAGGTTCTCCGTCACCGACATGCGCGGGACGCAGGCGTTGCGCAGCGGCTCCTCCGGAATGCAGCGCACGCCGCGGGCCTGCGCCTCGCCACGGGTGCCGGCATAGGGGGCGCCGGCCACCAGCACCTGCCCTTCGGTCCGGGCCCGCTGCCCGGCCAGCACCTCGACCAGCTCCTTCTGGCCATTGCCGGAGATGCCGGCGATGCCGACGATCTCGCCCGGGAAGACGTCGAGCGCGTCGATGCGGACCTGCTTTCGCCCGCTCAGATCCGGCGCGGCGACACCGCGCAGCGACAGCACCGGCACCGTCCGCCGCGGCTCGCCGATCCTCTGGCCGACAGTGGGCAGTGTGGCCGCGCCGATCATCATCGCCGCCATATCGGCGCGGGCGAGATCGGCGACCAGCCCGCCGCCGGCATAGCGGCCGCGGCGTAGCACCGAGACCTCCTCGCAGAAGGCCGTCACCTCGCGGAACTTGTGCGTGATCATCAGCACCGTCAGCCGGCCGGCATCGGTCATGCCGCGCAGCAGGCCCAGCATCTCGTCCGCCTCGGCCGGCGTCAGCACCGAGGTCGGCTCGTCCAGGATCAGGAGGCGCTGGTCGAGGTAAAGCTGCTTCAGGATCTCCAGCTTCTGCTTCTCGCCGGCCGCCAGCCGGGCCACCGGCTTGTCCAGCGGCACGGCGAAGGGCGTCCCCGCCAGGAAGGCGTCCAGCCGCGCCCGTTCCCGCCGCCAGTCGATCACGCGCGGACCGCCGGCCCGGGCGATCACCAGATTCTCGGCCGCGGTCAGCGACGGCACCAGGGTGAAATGCTGGTACACCATGCCGACGCCCAGTGCCTGGGCGGCGCGCGGGCTGTCGATCGCGACCTCACGCCCGTCGATCACGGTCGACCCGCGGGTCGGCGGCTGAAACCCCATGACGCACTTCACCAGGGTCGACTTGCCCGCGCCGTTCTCGCCGAGCAACGCATGCATCGTCCCCGGCCGCACCCGGATCGACACGTCGTCGAGCGCCGTGAAGCCGCCGAACTGCTTGGTCATCCCGATCGTTTCGAGACCGAGAGCGCGGCCGAACGGCGGCATGGTCCGGGAACCGGCCACGGCCGTTATCGCGGCGCTCACGGCAGGGACGCGGTGAAGGCGGCAGCGTCGGAGACCGCGCCGAACACGCCGCCCTGCATCTTGATCATCTTGACCGCCGCCTCGTGGTTGCCGCGGTCGGTGGCGCCGCAGCAATCCTCCAGCAGCAGGCATTCGATGCCGCGGTCATTGGCCTCGCGCATCGTGGTGTGGACGCAAACATCGGTGGTGATGCCGGTCAGCACCAGATTGGCGATGCCGCGCTGGTGCAGGATCAGTTCCAGGTCGGTGGCGCAGAATGACCCCTTGCCGGGCTTGTCGATGACCGGCTCGCCGTCCCGCGGCGCCAGCTCGGGGATGATCTCCCAGCCCGGCTCGCCGCGCACTAGGATGCGGCCGCAGGGACCCGGATCGCCGATGCCGGCATGGATGCGGCGCGACCGCCAGCGCTTGTTGGCCGGCAGGTCGGCCAGGTCCGGCCTGTGGCCTTCGCGGGTGTGCAGGATGTGATAGCCGCCTGCCCGCATCGCCGCCAGGACGCGGCGGATCGGCTCGATCGGCGCACGGGTCAGCGACAGGTCGTAGCCCATGGCGTCGACATAACCGCCGGGCCCGCAGAAATCGATCTGCATGTCGATGATGATCAGGGCCGTGTTCTCCGGCCGCAAATCGCCGTTCCAGGGCCAGGGATAGGGATCGGCCTCGATGAAGCGGCTGGTCTCTGCCGCTGCGGTCGCCGTCGAAAGCATGGACGCGTCCTTCCTATTTGGTGATCGACAGCTCGCCCGGCGCGCCGGACAGGGTGCGGCCGCGCGACGAGGTCAGGATCATGATCAGCAGGGTCAGGACATAAGGCGCGGCATAGAACAGGTAGTAGCCCTTGGTCATGCCGACCGATTGCAGCGCCGGCCCCAGCGCCCCGGCCCCGCCGAACAGCAGCGCCGCGCCGAAGCAGGCGATCGGGTTCCAGCGCGCGAAGATCACCAGCGCCACCGCCATCAGCCCCTGGCCGGAGGAGACGCCTTCCGTCCAGCTGCCGGGGTAGTACAGCGACAGGTAGGAGCCGCCGATCCCGGCCAGGACGCCGCCGGCCGTGGTCGCCAGCAGGCGGATGCGGTTCACGTCGGCCCCCAGCGCTCGCGCCGCATCGGCACTGTCGCCGGCGACGCGGACCAGCAGCCCGGCGCGGGTGTTGCGGAAAGCCCACCACAGCGCCACGGCCAGCACGGCGCCGACCAGGAACAGCACGTTGACCTTCAGCGCCGCCTGGACCTGCGGGCTGGCCGACCACGCCCCGAATTCGATCGCCGGCAGATGCGGGGCGACCGGCTGGATGTAAGGCTTGCCAAAAAAGAAGGCGATGCCGGTGCCGAGCAGCATCAGGGCGATGCCGATGGCAATGTCGTTGACCCGCGGAAACTTGCAGATCCAGCCGTGCACGGCCCCCATCACCGCACCGGCCGCGCCGGCCGCGGCCACGCCGATCCAGGCGGAGCCGGAGTGGTAGGCGGCGGCGTAGCCGCTGACCGCGCCGATCACCAGCGTGCCTTCGAGGCCGAGATTGATCCGCCCGCTCTTCTCCGTCAGGCATTCCCCGAGCGAGACGAACAGGAAGGGGGTCGAGACGCGGATGGCGCCGCCGAGAATCGCCAGCGGTACGGCCCAGGAGCCGAGATCGGTCGGGTCCATCAGCGGATGTCCCGGGTGATGCGGGGCTGGAACCAGGGGATGCGGCCGTACAGCGTCTCGCCCAGCAGGATGGCGACGAACAGGACGCCCTGCAGCACCAGGACCGTGGCGTCGGGCAGGCCCATGCGGCGCTGGATCAGCCCGCCGGCGGCGGCGATGCCGCCGAGGAGGAGGGCCATCGGGATGATCGCCAGCGGGTTCTGCCGGGCCAGGAAGGCGACCAGGATGCCGCTGTAGCCGTAGCCGGCGGCGAGCGAAGCGTTGGCCCGCCCCTGCACCGCCGCCACCTCGAACAGCCCGGCCAGGCCGGCACATGCCCCGGCCAGCGCGGTGGTGGCGATCAGCAGCCTGCCGACGGCCAACCCCTGCAGCTGGGCTGCCCGAAGGTTGCCGCCGGTGATGCGAGCGCCGAAGCCGAAGCCGGTCCGTTCGATCAGCAGCCAGGCCAGCCCGCAGGCGACGATGCCGGCGGCCAGCCCCCAATGCACATCCATGCCCGGCATCGCGCCGATGCGGTAGGCGTCGCCGATCGCGGCGGTCGACGGCTTGTTCAGGCTGGCCGGGTCGCGCAGCGGTCCTTCGACCAGATGGTTCATCAGCGCGATCGCGATATAGGCCATCAGCAGGCTGGCGATCGTCTCGTTGACGCCGCGCCAATGGCGCAGCGCGCCGACCGACCCGATCCACACGGCCCCGACCGTCATCGCGGCCAGCGCCATGGCCGGGATCACCAGCGCCGCCGGCAAGCCCTGCAGCGGCTGCGCGATCGCGGCCGCCGCGACGCCGCCCAGCACCAGGGCGCCTTCGCCGCCGATGATGACCAGACCGACCCGGGCCGGCAGCGCCACGCACAGCGCGGTCAGCAACAGCGGCGCGGCCCGCTGCAGCGTGTTCTGCCAG
Organism: Inquilinus ginsengisoli; assembly: GCF_031453975.1. Lineage (NCBI taxonomy): Bacteria > Pseudomonadati > Pseudomonadota > Alphaproteobacteria > Rhodospirillales > Rhodospirillaceae > Inquilinus > Inquilinus ginsengisoli. Next base: position 40,355 of record NZ_JAVDPW010000011.1, on the reverse strand, counting down.
GAGAACCAGCTGCCGAAGCCGCCGGTCCAGATCAGCCCGTACAGCTGCAGCGGCGATGCACCGGCCAGCAGCAGGAACAGCGAGAAGGCCGCGGCCCCGCCCAGCACCGCCAGGATCGGGACGGCGACCGCTTCCGCGGCCCGCTTCAGCCGCACCGTGCCATCGCCGGCGACCCCGCTTCCGGCGGCGATCATGCCTAGCTTGGTCGTCAGATCGGACATCGGCGGAACTCCCTGTCGCATCTGCCTTTGGACGGCGGCCTCAGGAGGTCGACCCGATCACGCCTTCGACCAGGTAGTTCATGCTTTCCAGTTCGATCGCCGTCTCCTGATAGGCAGCGCCGGCGGCGACGACCTGCCTGCCGCCATTGTCCTTCAGCGGCCCCTTGATCACGGCGTAGCCTCCCTTCAGGATCTCGGCCTTCACTGCATCGGCATGGCGGCGGGCCCCGTCGTCGACCGCGGGGCCGTAGGCGCTCATCTTGACGAAGCCGTCGGCGAGGCCGCCGCGGGTGAAGTTCGGCAGCGGCTCGCCCGCCAGCGCCTTGGCGACGAAGCCCTTGTAGACCTCGGCCCAGTTCCATTCCGCGCCGGTCAGGTATCTCTCCGGCGCCAACGGCGCCTGGCTGGCGTGATAGCCGCAGACATAGGCGCCGCGGCCGGCGGCGGTCTCGACCGTCACCTTCGGCCCGTCGACATGGCAGGTGACGACGTCGACACCCTGGTCGATCAGCGCGTTGGTCGCCTCCGCCTCCTTCACCGCCAGCGACCATTCGCCGGTGAAGATCACCTGGCCGGTGATCGTCGGGTCGACGCTGCGGGCGCCCAGCACGAAGGAATTGATGTTCAGCAGCACCTGCGGGATCGGCTTGGCGGCGACGAAGCCGATCTTCTTAGTCTTGCTGGCATGGCCGGCGACGATGCCGTTCAGGTATTGGCCCATGCCGATATAGCCGAAATAGGACCCGGCATTGACCGGGTGCTTGTCCTTCGACCACAGCCCGCCGCAATGGCGGAACTGCACGTCGGGGTATTTGGCGCACATCGCCAGCATATGCGGGTCGAAATAGCCGAAGGAGGTCGGGAAGATCAGGCTCGCCCCGTCCAGGTTGATCATCGATTCCATGGTCTTCTGGACGTCGATGGTCTCCGGAACGTTTTCCTCCTCGACCACGGTGACGCCGGCCATCGCTTTGACGGCGGCGGCGCCTTCGGCGTGGGACTGGTTGTATCCGTAGTCGCCCCGAGCCCCGACATAGATGAAGCCGACGGTCAACGGCGCCGCCGCTTTCGCCCGGAACGACGGCAATGTCGACATCGCTGCCGTCGCTGCGGTGCCGGACAGGAATTTGCGGCGCGTGATGGAGAACGGACGCGACATGGAAGCCCCCTGCAGATCGGAATTTTGCCCGGCCCGCTTTCGGCCGATGCCTTTCCTTGAATTGCATGCAATTCCAATGCCAAAATCAATCTATTGAAAAATATAGATTTTCTAAATTCTGGCATATCATCTGAGGCCGGCAGAGAAGCAGATTGATCATTTTTTCATCACGATAGGGCATTGCCTACGAGATGGCCTGTTGAAAGAGATGACGAGGCTCGAAGAGTGGTGGCTTTCGCAACGTCTCGTTTCTGATCCTCGTCATCCCGCTCGGGTCAGGCCGTGGTCGGTACCGGCGTGTTGAGCAACTGCTGTTCCCAGAGGTACGCGATGCCGCTGCCGGCGGCGTGCTGCTTGAGCACCTCCGTCAGTTCGCCGACGTGCTCGGTGCGCGCCCAGTCGCGCTGCCACTCCGATGCCAGCGCCAGCCAGGTCATCATGTTCGCGCCGGCCGCGATCATGCGCTGGATGGCGACTTCGTGCGCTTCGACCGACGTGCCGCCCGAGGCGTCGGTGATGACCGTGACATCCCAGCCTTCGCCCAGCGCCTGGATAACCGGCATGGCGACGCAGATCTCGGTCCACAGGCCGGCGATGATCAGCTGCTTGCGGCCGGTCGCCCTGACTGCGTCCACGACCTTCCTGTCCTCCCAGGTATTGATGAACGTCCGGTCGATGACCTCCTGGCCAGGGAACACCTCGGTGATCTGGGGGAAGATGAGACCGCCTCGTTCGGCGACGACGCTCGTCAGGATGGTGGGGACGCCGAAGGCCTTCGCGGCCTTTGCCAAGGCCGTCGAGTTGTTGACCACCGCATGCGGATCGTGGCTGTTCAGGTTCGCGAGCTGGTAGGGCTGGTGGTCGATAAGGACAAGTACCGAGTCTTCGGGACGAAGAAGCGAAGCAAGGCCATTGCGAAAGGTCATTGTCACATCCTTTGCTGTCGTGTGAGCGGCATTGGTTTTGCGGAGACATGCGCCGACGGCGCGTTGCCGGAACCCGTATTGCCGTTCCTATTCGAGATGCGGTAGCACCCTTTTGCGACAAGCTGTGTCGCGGGAAGGGGAACGCCAATGGACATCGAAGAGCTGCAGACCTTCGTAGAAGTGGCTGATGCCGGGGGAGTTTCGCCTGCTGCGCTGCGGCTCGGCGTCTCCAAGTCAATCGTCAGCCGGCGGCTCTTCCGGCTTGAAGCGGAACTCGGTGTCCAGCTTCTTGCACGGACCACGCGGGGCGCCGCCCTCACGGAAGCAGGGGCCACGTTCCGAGACTATGCTGCCAGAGTCTGCGCCGAGATCGACGTAGCCAGAGAAACGATCCTACCCACCGGTGACCTTCACGGCCGCTTGCGAGTTGCCGTGCCGCTCTCTTTCGGCTCGACTCACTTCGCTCCCATCCTCGCGGAAATGGCGCGCCGCCACCCCCAGCTCCGAATCCACACCTGCTACAGCGATCGCTTCGTCGATCTCATCACGGAGGGTTATGATTGCGCGATACGGGTTGGCTATCTTCAGGACTCCAACCTGATCGCCAGACGCGTCGGACCGATCTATGGGAAGTTCGTCGCAAGCCCCGACTACATCAAGGCGCATGGGTCGCCCGAGACGCCGGAGGAACTCGTCGCCCATGAGGCTCTCATGCAGGGCGCCGAAAGCTGGCAACTCATGGATGGCGACAAGATCATCACGGTTCGTCCGCAGGGGCGCTTCAAGGCCGACAACGGCATAGCTCTGGTCGCCGCCGCAACAGCCGGACTCGGCATCGCCTACCTGCCCGATTGCCTGACCCATGAACATATCGCTTCCGGTGCGCTTGTGCCGGTCATGACGCGTCATCCGCCGCCGCCCGCCGGTGCCTATGTCATTCGCCCGCCAGGTCAGCATCCTGCACGGAAGATACGGGTCCTCACCGAATTGCTGATCGAGTATTGCGAACCGGCTCCGCACCCCACGAGTGTTGATCGCTAATGCACGAACGGCGCGAAGCCGATCCCTCCCACGATCCAACGGACGATGAACGCGAGAATGATCACGGACTGCGCAAATGGTCAGATCCGAACAGCCAGCAGCGGATCGGCCCACGCAGTTGAACCGGTCGTCGTCGGGCCCCAGCAACGCGTGCCAGAATCCAAGAGATTGGGCGGTTTCGTCCAAAACAGCCACCGGACGAGCTGATTACTCTGTCCCTCGAAGGGCGGCGTGGCCTTCACAAGGAGCCTCACAGAGCTCCATCAGCCCGTACCGCCCCGGGACCCTGCCTTTCCCGAGGAAGGCATGGCCGCCGCAAACACGTCGACAGGAGGCTCACATGGCTGGATCGGCGCCAACCGACGACAGCGATTCCAACAGTCTGGATTTCTCGACACGGCCGGTTCCCCCTGGCCATCGGACGTCCAAGGGCGCGCTGACGATGGCTTGGTGGGCCGTGTCGAGCGCCGTGTTCTATTTCGTGGTTGCCGCGGCGCTGGCGCAGGGCTTCGGCGCCGTGAACGCGATCATCGGCATGCTGCTGTCGGTCGTGGTGTACAGCATCATCAACGGCATTATTTCCCGCTATGCGATCAAGACGGGCCTTTCCGTCGCGTTGTTCTCGCGCATCCTGTTCGGCAATGCCGGCGCGGCGCTGGCCACGCTGATCTTCTTCGTGACCGCGATCTACTTCGCGGTGTTCGAGGGCTCGGTCATCGCCGTGGGCATCCACACGGTCTTCCCGGGCGTCGGGTATGGATGGGCGGCGCTGATCGTCATCCTGTACAGCGTCCCGCTGAGCCTGGGCTCGATCCAGACCTGGCTGGACAAGCTGAACGGCGTGCTGTTCCCGCTCTATCTCCTGGGCCTGGTCGCGGCCGTGGTGATGGCCGTTCTCGAATACGGCTACTCCAACGCCTGGCTGGCCCTCGGGCCGACTGGCGGCGCGCCCGCCGACGGCTGGTGGCACTGCTTCGTGTACTTCATGGGGGTGTGGATCCTGATGATGTACACCTTCGACTACGCCCGCTTCGGCCGTGAAGAGGACATCCGCTACCATTCGCTGTTCAACTTCGGCACGCCGTTCTACCTGATGGCCCTGATCGTCAACGGGCTGTTCGGCATCTTCCTGGTCGGCACCGTGCCGATGGACGGGGCACTATCCGAAGTCTCGGTCCTGCTGGCCCTCTTGAAGCTGATGGGCATCGCCGGCCTGCTGTTCGTCTGGGTGACCCAGACACGGATCAACACCGCGAACTTCCATCTCGCCACCGGCAACATGGCATCGTTCTTCGCTCAGGCGGCCGGCATCCGGGCCGGCAAGCTGGTCTGGGCGCTCGTCGTCGGCGCCATCGTCTACGGGCTGATGCTGGCCGACGTCTTCACCTGGCTGCTCCAGGCGCTGGCCTATCAGGGCATCTTCGTCGTGGCCTGGGTGGCCATCGCCCTCACCCACATCCTGTCCTCGCGCTACGATCGGCTGTTCGGCGGTGCCGTCGAGTATCGCAGCGACCGCATCCCCGCCTTCAATCCCTGCGGCCTGGCCGCATGGTTCGTCGGCGCCGCGGTCGGCCTCGGCCTACAGCAGATGGGTGGGCTGACCGCCAGCTTCTCGGCCCCGGCCACGGCCGTGGTCGCCGCCGGCCTCTACTACGGGCTTCTGATACGGGCCCAGCCCGGATGGTTTGTCAAAGGCGCCGCCTGACGCCGACGGCCGGGGCGCGCCGCCCCGCCGCCTACCTTCCCCTGATCGAGACGAGTTCCATGACCTATCGCATCTCCGTCGACACCGGCGGGACCTTCACCGACGTCGTGGTCAGCGACAGCGCCGGCACCTTCACCATCGGCAAGGCGCTGACCACGCCGGACCGCATCTTCGAGGGCATGCGCGGCGCCCTGGCGCATGCGGCGCAGGATCTCGGCATCTCCCTGGACGACCTGCTGCGCAACGCCTCGCTGCTGATCTACGGGACGACACGGGCGACCAACGCCATCGTCACCGGGAGTGTGGCCAAGACGGCGCTGCTCACCACCGAAGGCTTCCCCGACGTCCTGGTGCTGAAGGAGGGCGGCAAGTTCAACCCGCACGACTTCTCGCAGGACTACCCGCAGCCCTACATCCCGCGGCGCCACACCTTCGAGATCGAGGAGCGGATCGGCTCCGAGGGCCAGACGGTGATCCCGCTGAACGCGGCCCAGGCGCGCAAGGTGATCGCCGATCTCGGCCCGCAGGGCTTCGGCGCCGTCGCCGTCTGCTTCCTGTGGTCGATCGCGAACCCGGCCCATGAGCTGCAGGTCGGCGCCCTGATCGAGGAGATCCTGCCGGGCATGCCCTACACGCTGTCGCACCAGCTGATCCCGGTGGTGCGCGAATACCGCCGCGCCTCGGCGACGGCGATCGACGCCTCGCTGAAGCCGCTGATGCAGGCCCATCTCCGCGACCTGGAAAGCGACCTGCGGGCGGCGGGCTATGGCGGCGAGATCCTGGTCAGCACCGCCGCCGGCGGCTGCAGCAGCATCGAGGGGCTGATCGAGAAGCCGATCTACACGGTCGGTTCCGGCCCCGCCATGGCGCCGATCGCGGCGATCACCTATTCGCGGCTGGAGGGGATGGGCGAGGACGTGATCGTCTGCGACACCGGCGGCACCACCTTCGATGTCGGCGTGGTTCGCGACGGCCGCCTGACCTTCAGCCGCGACACCTGGCTCGGGCCTCGCTACACCGGGAACCTGCTCGGCATCTCCGCCGTCGACATGCGTTCGATCGGGGCCGGCGGCGGATCGATCGCCTGGATCGACGATGGCGGCCTGATGCGCGTCGGCCCGATGTCGGCCGGCTCGGTCCCCGGCCCGGCCTGCTATGGCCGCGGCGGCACTCGGCCGACCGTGTCGGATGCCGCGGTCGTCCTTGGCTATTTCGACCCGGACTATTTCCTCGGCGGCCGGATGCGGCTGGATGTGGAGGCGGCGCGGCGCGCCGTGGGCGAGGTGGCGACGCGGATCGGCCTGACGGTCGAGGAGACCGCTTTCCGCATCCTTGGCCTTGCCAGCGACCTGATGGTGCGGGCGATCGGTGACGTCACCATCAACGAGGGCGTCAACCCGCGCGAGAGCACGATCGTCGCCGGGGGCGGCGCCGCCGGCGTCAACATCATGCTGATCGCCAAGGAGCTGGGCTGCCGCAACGTGATCCTGCCCAACAGCGCCTCGGCCCTGTCCGCGGCCGGCATGCAGTTCGCCGACATCGTGGCGGAGGAGGCCCGAAGCGTGGTGATGCCGTCGAACCGCTTCGACCGGGCCCGGGTGAACGAGGTGTTCGACGCGCTGGAGGACAAGCTGCACGCCTTCCGCCGCAAGCTGCCCGGACGCGGCGACGCCTATGCCGTCGAACGCTTCGGCGAGGCCCGTTATCTCGGCCAGATCTGGGAGCTCGACACACCTCTGGCGACGGATCGGTTTGCCGGCGACCAGGATCTCTCGGCCTATGTCGACACCTTCCATGACGTCCATGAGCGGGTCTTCGCCGTGCGCGACGTCAACAGTCCGATCGAGACGGTCAGCTGGAAGGCCCGGCTGAAGGTGGCGCTATCCGACCCGCCGACTCCGTCGCCCATGGTCGAGGCCATCGGGGCCGCGACCGCCTCCTCCACGCGGCCCTGCTTCTTCGGCGACAGAGTCCCGGTCGAAGTGCCGATCTACAAGTCGGCCGACCTCGCCCGCGGCAGCCGCATCCAGGGCCCCGCCATCATCGAGGAATCCACGACGACGCTGGTCGTCTATCCCGGCATGGCCGTGTCGATCAGCGGCAACGGCCATTACCGGCTCGACATCGCCTGACGGCTCCCGTTTTCGAAGGACATTGACCATGACCGAGACGACCGAAGCCGATTTCGATCCCTATATGACGGCGATCATCGCCAACCGGATCGACGGCATCATCCGGGAGATGACGAACACGCTGCTGCGGGCCGCCCGCTCGGGCGTGATCAACGGCGCGCGGGATTTCAGCTGCTCGATCTGCACCGGCGACAACCGGCTGCTGGCCTCTGCCGAAGGGTTGCCGATCCACATCTTCGGCAGCCACATGCAGACGCAGGCGATGTGCGATTTCGCTGGCGACACGCTGCGCGAGGGCGACTGCTATCTGCACAACGACCCCTATTCCGGCAACACCCATGCCGGCGACCACACCTACCTCGTCCCCGTCTTCGTCGATGGGGAGCACCTGTTCACCGCCGTGGCCAAGGCGCATCAGGCCGATATCGGCAACGCCCTGCCGACCACCTACATGGCCGGCGCCAAGGACCAGTACGCCGAGGGCGCCCTGATCTTCCCGGCGGTGCGGATCCAGCGGGGCTACGAGATGGTCGAGGATGTGGTGCGGATGTGCCGGTCGCGCATCCGCGTCCCCGACCAGTGGTACGGCGACTTCCTGGCTGGCATCGGCTCGGCCCGCATCGCCGAGCGGCGGCTGAAGGAGCTGTGCGCCAAATACGGGACGGAGCAGATCAAGGCCTTCGTGCGCCACTGGTTCGCCTATTCCGAACAGCGGATGGTGCAGGCGATCCGCACCCTACCCAAGGTGACGCTGAAGAATACCGGCGCGCACGACCCGTTCGGCGAATTGCTGCCCGACGGGATCCCGCTGAATGTCGTCATCGACATCGACCCTGACGCGGCGATGATCGAGATCGACCTGATGGACAATGTCGACAATGTCGACTGCGGCTTCAACGAGAGCGAGGCCTGCACCTCGGCCTCGACCATCGCCGGCATCTTCAACGCCCTGGACACCTCGGTGCCGCGCAACTACGGCTCGTTCCGCCGCATCCGGCTGAAGCTGCGCGACGGCTGCGTCGCCGGCCGGCCGCAATTCCCGCACAGCTGCTCGGTCGGCACCACCAACGTCGCCGACCGGCTGGTGAACATCGTGCAATCGGCCTTCGCCCAGCTCGGCGAGGGCTGGGGCCTGGCCGAGGGCGGCCTCGGCATGGGGGCCGGCTGTGCCGTGGTGTCGGGCAAGGATCACCGGGTCGACAACGCCGCCTATGTCAACCAGCTGTTCCTGGCCAATGCGGGCGGGCCGGGCTCGCCCAACGCCGACGGCTGGGTCACCTATGGTCTGCCGGTCGCGGCCGGGCTGATGTACCGGGACTCGGTCGAGATCGATGAGCTCAAGCACCCGATCGCCATCCGGTTCCTGCGCCTGATGCCCGGCACCGGCGGCGCCGGCAAGTTCCGCGGCGCCCCGGCGATGGAGGTGGCCTACGGCCCGAAGGAACGGCCGATGGAGGTGATCTGGCCCTGCGATGGCACGGTCTACCCGCCCAAGGGCGTCCTCGGCGGTCATGAGGGGCAGCGCTGCCGGCACTGGAAGATCGGCGCCAACGGCCAGGAGGAGGAACTGCCGAACATCACCGTCCTGACCATCCGCAAGGATGAGTACGTCAAGGGCAACCAAGCCGGGGGCGGCGGCTATGGCGACCCGTTGGACCGCGACGTCAGGCGCGTGCTGCACGACGTGCTGGAACGCTACGAGACCCCCGACCGGGCGCGCGACATCTACGGAGTGGTGTTCTCGGCCAGCGGGCCGGACGCCCTGGAGGTCGACGAAGCGGCGACCGACCGGCGCCGGTCCGAGCTGCGATCGGCCCGGCCGGGCTGACGGGTCAGGCCGCCGGCTCGGCGTGTTGCCGGCGGTATTCGCCAGGGGACATTCCGGTCTCCTGGCGGAACACCCGGCTGAAATAGGCCGGGTCCTGGAACCCCACGGAGTAGCAGACCTGCTCGACCGACCGGTTGGCGAGGCTCCGGCTGCGCAGCAGCTGCTGCGCCTCCGCGACCCGTCGCCGGCGGATGATCTCGGTCAGGGTCTCGCCCCGCTCCGCGAAGATCCGCTGGATGTAGCGGGGCGACAGGCCGAGCCTCCGGGCGATCGCCGAACTACTCAGATCCCGGTCGCAGACATGCTCCTCGATGAAGTGGAGGATGCGCTGCCGATGGGCGAACCGGACCGAGGTCTCGTCGAAGGCGGCATCCCCCGGCACGGTCAAGGCGAGCGCCAGGAGGTCGAACAGCGACCGACGCAGGAATTCCGCTTCCGCGTCGCTCAGCGCCGCGCTGTTGCGGATCATCGACCTGAGGAAATCCTGGAACACCCGGACCAGCGGCTGCTCCCCCGGGCATTGCCGGGCGGTCATGTCGTCGATCCACGGGATGCGTGAGCGGACCATGTCCGCGGGCAGCCGGATGGCCGCCACCGAATTGCGCGTCGGCTGGACGTAGACGTAAGGGTCGCCGGTGCCGATGAAGGCGAGGTCGCCGGGCCGGACCTCGCATTCACGGCCGCGCTGGGACAGGGACAGGCTGCCCGACGCCGAGATCGGCATCATGAAGAAGTCGTCGCTGTGGCGCCGGATGTGGGTGGGGTGGCGCCGGACGGTCATCGGATCGCTGTGCAGGACGCCGATCCGGATCGAGGCCACGTCGTGCACGGACAGGCGGCCGACATCGAACAGGGCGGCCGGCGAGGAGAGGTCGAGGGGGTAGTAGTAGATGTTCAGCACATCGCGCCACGCCGCAAGGCGCGACCCGATGCGGGCCACCGAGCCGACATCGATCTGCGCTTCCGGGTCGGCGATTCCCCTTCCGGTCACGAAATCGAACTCGGCCCGATCATGCATCAATGATTGTCCGCCGTGCACAGGACTGGGACGGGCTGGCAACATCCTGGCGACGCCGTGCCCGTCGGAGAACTTCGACGACAGTTTAGCAAATATCCCGCCATCAAGGGCCTTCAAAGCGGCAATGCTGTTCGTGCCATCCACGGGTCTGGCAACTATGCCCCGGGACGAGAGTTCGAAGTGCTACGATCGCTGGACCTACGCGGCTGAGAAGCGCGCGGCGATTGCCTACTGTAACAAGTTCGTCCGGAAGATCCTCTCGAAGAAGGCGGCCCAAAAGTCGATGACGAAGACCGCGTGAAACGACACAACTTCGGTCCCCTGCCCTATGGGAGCGCAGAGCAACACAGCTTCAGATCACGGATCTGCAACCAGAACAACGCGCCGAGACTTGGCGCGAATGCGCCATAAGCGTTCGCGAGGTTTAACCGCCAGGGCACGAAGGTATACATTGAGCCCTGCGTCGGTGCTCAGCCGCCTCCCCCTGCCTTGATATGGCTGAAATAATCCGGCGCACCCATCTGGCCGCCCTTCAGCGCAATCTGCAGGCCGTCCAGGGCCGGATCATCGCCATGCGCCTGGAACAGAGCCGCCCCGGGCGCTGTCGGCGCCAGGGCGGTCAGCGCGTGGATGCCGAGAACGCTCGCGCCATAGCCGGAGGTGTCGCCGCCGGCGATGATGCCACGCTTCAGCCGCGCCCGCCGCAGCACCTGATTGAGCGCGGTGCCCAGGCCCGTGCCGATGCGCTCGTTGACCGCGGCGGGATCGGCGCCGGAGGCGGCTAGGGCCTGGTTGAGCGCCGCCACCGCCGGGTCGTCCGGCCCGCGCGCCGTGAAGAGCAGCGGGTCTCTTCCCGCGCCGATCGCGGCCAGCGCCGCGTCCACGGCCCGCCCGACCTCCGCGACCCAGGCGGAGGCATCGACGGCGTGGCGAGCATCGACCGGGATGGGTTGGAAGCCGCATTTCAGCGCATGAGCAATCTGGGCCGCGGTCTGCGGCGCGCAGGAGCCGGAAACGACCGCGACGCGCTCGACTGCCCCGGCGCTCGGCGCCGGCGGGGGTGGCGCGATCAGCCCGGCCTGGCGCCAATGGGCCAGCAGCGCGTATTCCAGCCCCTGTGAGCCGATCGCGAATAGCCTTTCGCCGCGGTTCCGCCAGATGACGCCGCCGACAGCCGCGAGATCGGCCTCGTCCATCACGTCGAAGGCGACGATCCCGGCACCCCAGGCGATCTCCCGCCGCAGCGCTGCCTCGCCCTTCCCGGCCCGGAGGTCGGTGAGATCGACGAGGCCGATGGCCCGGCCGGTCTGCGGGGCCAGATGCCGCCGGATGTCGGCCTCGCGCATCGGCGTCACCGGGTGGCGGCTCATCGTCGGGTGCCGGTCGAGACGATGCACCGCGCCCCCGAAGGCGGCGAAGAGATTGCCGAAGCACTGCCAGCGCCCGATCGCCGGTGCTGCGACCACGAAGGGATGCCAGGCCCCGCCGAGCCATGGCACGGCAAGATCGACGGCCTTGCCGATCGACCCGACCTCAGGCGCGGAATCAAGGGTCGAGCAGATCTTGTACTGCGCCACCGGAGCGCCGAGCCCGGCCAGGGCGGCGAAGGCCCGCGGCAGATGCCGTTCCATCCAGGCCGGGTCCTTCGACCGTGCCACCCCGGCGATGCCGATACCGCGGTATCCGGCGAAGGCGGCGAGGCGTTGCGGCGTCGGCACGTCGAGGAACAGCACGGAGGGCACGCCGCCGAAGGTCAGCACCTCCATCACCGCGGCGGCGCCGGTGAAATCGTCGCCATACCAGGAGACGAGCGGCCCTTCGGGCAAGGAGCCGGTCATCCCTTGTACGTCTCCAGCGCCTGGGCCAGGGCCGGCCGGGTACGGGCATGGTCGGCCAGCGGCACGTCCCCGACCGCGGCCTCCCACGCCTCGCGCAAGGCGGCGACGCCCGCCGCCGGCCCGCCGGGATGGGCCATGATCCCGCCGCCGGCGGCGAAGATCAGATCGGTCGAGCCCAGCGCCTGCCAAGTGCTGGGCGCCTGCCGTACCGTCTGGCCGGAGGAGAAGACCGGCATGATCGGACAGGGCTTGTCCGGGAACAGCGGCGCCAGGCAGGCCCGGGCCGAGGCGATGACGCTGTCGTCCTCCTCCGAGAACTTGTTGGCCAGGCCGTTGACATGGATGTGGTCGGCCCCGGCCAGCCGCCAGACCTTGTGCCAGGCCGTGAAGCTGAAGCCGAGCAGCGGGTGGCGGGAGAGGTAGCCCCAGCCGTTGCGATGGGCATGGATCGGCAATGCGCTGTGCCGGCCGAGCGCGATCATGCCGGCGAGGCCGACCGAGTTGACGCTGGCCATGATGCAGGTGCCGCCCAGCGCCTGCACCAGGTCGTGCCGGCGCCGCATCTCGTCCAGATCGCCGGTCAGGTTGAAGGCGAACATCGTCTTTCGCCCCTTGCGTTCGGCGACCTCATTGATCGCCCGCATCACCGCACGGGCGCGGTCCTCGAACGGGCACGCAGGGCCGTCGCCCTGCAGTTCGTCATCCTTGATGAAGTCAATGCCGGCCTCGGCCAGGGTCCGCACCAACTCGGCCGTTTCCTCCGGTCCCAGGCCGACGCTGGGCTTGATGATGGTGCCGATCAGCGGCCGCCCCTCGACGCCCACAAGGCGCCGCGTGCCGGCAATGCCGAAGCGCGGCCCTTCATAGGCCGTGGCGAAGGCGGGCGGCAGACGGATGTCGAGCAGCTTCAGGCCGGAGAACTGCTTCAGCTCGAACAGGTTTCCGGCCACCGTCGCCATCAGGTTCGGCAGGGACGGGCCGAGATTGGCGAGCGGCCAGGACAGCGTGACCTGCGCCCGGACAATCGGCCCCTGCCCGCCCGCACCAGGCAGCGACGCCGCCGCGGCCTCGCCGACGACCTCCAACTTTTCGAGCCGCGCGGCCGACCGCTTCTTCAGCGCGGCCGTTTCGCCCGGGACCTTCACAAAGGTGCCGGAGGATTGTTCGCCCGCCATCACCTCGGCTGCCGCCCGCGGGTCATAGGCCGTCTCGATCAGGTAGTCGGCCTCGATGCGCTCCATCCTCTGCCTCTCCGCCGTCGGATGATCAAATCATGCTGATTGACTCATCATACCAGTTGTCTTACTCGTCTCGTCAACGACCTGGCAAGAGAGGGCGCGCCCATGACGTCGATTGCGTTGTTCGGGGCTGGCGGCAAGATGGGCTTCCGGCTGTCCAGCAACCTGAAGGGGTCGCGCTTCGACGTGCGCCATGTCGAGGTCGGCGAGGCCGGCCGGGCCCAGCTGAAAGCCAGGCTCGGCGTTGACTGCGTCCCGGCCGAGGCGGCGCTGGACGGCGCCGACGTGGTCATTCTGGCCGTGCCCGACACGCTGATCGGCAAGGTCGCCGCCGGGATCGATGCCCGGCTCAGGCCCGGCACCATGGTGGTCGCGCTGGATGCCGCCGCCCCCTTCGCCGGCCACCTGCCGAAGCGTGGCGACCTGACCTACTTCGTCACCCATCCCTGCCATCCGCCAATCTTCAACGACGAGACCGAGATGGCGGCGAAGACCGACTATTTCGGCGGCATCGCGGCCAAGCAGCACATCGTCTCCGCCCTGATGCAGGGGCCCGAGGAGGCCTATGCCCTGGGCGAGGAGGTCGCCAAGGTGATCTGGGCGCCGGTGATGCGCTCGCACCGGGTCTCGGTCGAGCAGATGGCCCTCCTGGAGCCCGGCCTGTCCGAGACCGTCTGCGCCACGCTGCTGGTGGTGATGCGCGAGGCGATGGACGAGGTGGTGGCCCGCGGCGTGGCCCACGACGCCGCACGGGACTTCCTGCTGGGCCACCTGAACGTGCTGGCCTCCGTCATCTTCGACGAGCGCGACGGCGTGTTCTCCGACGCCTGCAACAAGGCGATCGAGTTCGGCAAGCCGGTGCTGATGCGGCCGGACTGGAAGCGGGTGTTCGAGCCGGACGAGATCGCGGCCAGCATCCAGCGCATCACCTGAGATCCGGCGGGCCGCAGGCCCGAACCGGGCGAAATCGACAACATCCACAGGGAGGATCATATGCGTTTCACCAAGGCGCTTCTCGCCGCCGGCATCGCCGGCACCTTGGCGCTGGGCTTCGGCGTCGCCGCCCAGGCGAAGGACCTGGTCGCCGTCATCACACCCTCGCATGACAACCCGTTCTTCAAGGCGGAGGCCGAGGGCGCCCAGAAGCGGGCCCAGGCGCTGGGCTACGACACCATCGTCCTGGTCCATGACGACGACGCCAACAAGCAGATGGAGCGGATCGATACCGCCATCGCCCGCGGCGCCAAGGCGATCATCCTCGACAATGCCGGGGCCGACGCCACGGTGGCGGCGGTGCAGAAGGCGAAGGACGCCGGCATCCCGTCCTTCCTGATCGACCGCGAGATCAACGTCACCGGCGTCGCCGTGGCGCAGATCGTCTCAAACAACTACCAGGGCGCCCAGCTGGGCGCGCAGGAATTCGTCAAGCTGATGGGCGAGAAGGGCAATTATGCCGAGCTGGTCGGGCGCGAGGCCGACACCAATGCCGGCATCCGCTCGCAGGGCTATCACGACGTCATCGACGACTATCCCGACCTGAAGATGGTCGCCCGCCAGTCGGCGAATTGGAGCCAGACCGAGGCGTTCGCGAAGATGGAGTCGATCCTGCAGGCCCATCCCGACATCAAGGGCGTGATCTCCGGCAACGACACCATGGCGATGGGCGCCTGGGCGGCACTGACCGCGGCCGGCCGCACCGACGTGATCCTGGTCGGCTTCGACGGCAGCAACGACGTGCGGGATTCGATCCGCCAGGGCGGGATCAAGGCCACCGTGCTGCAGCCGGCCTATCGCCAGGCCGAGCTGGCGGTCGAGCAGGCCGACCAGTTCCTGAAGACCGGCAAGACGGGCCAGCCCGAGAAGCAGCTGATGGACTGCCTGCTGATCACGCCGGACAACGCCGGCAAGCTGGAAACCTTTGCGATGAAGTGACGGACGGTCGAGTCCGGAGTCCCGAGATGGCGCCGTCCCGACGCCTGGTGATCGCGATCCTGGCCGCCGGCCTGCCGCTGGCCGCCTGCAAGCTCGTGAAGAACGAGCCGCCGCAGGTGGCCTCGGCGGCCGCGAGCGGCAGCGTCGCGACCTCCTTCGACAACCCGGCCTTCGACCCGGAGAAGACGGTCGAGGAGATCTGGCAGCCCAAGCTGCTGCCCTATCTCAAAGCCAAGGCCGGTCCCTTCGCCGAGCTGCGGGCGCTGGCCCCGGACGAGGCCGGGAAGCGCTTCGGCCACCGGGCGGTGGACAGCATGCCCTGGACCGTGGCGGCGACGGTCGAGGGCAGGATCACGGCGGCCGACACCGGCACGCGGGCGGCGACCATCGAGGTCGATGCCGATGGCGACGGCGCGGCCGACCTGACCGTCCAGATCGGCCCGGTGTTCAAGGGCACGGCGCTGCGCGACAGCATCGACTTCCTCTCCTTCAACAGCTTCGCCAACCAGATCGAATACGCCAAGTTCGGCAAGGCGCTGAACGCGCACATCTACAACGCCACGCTGGCCGCCCTGCCGCGCGACAAGCTGGTCGGCCGAACGGTGACGCTGCTGGGCGTCTTCACCCTGGACGACCCGAAGGCCAAGCCGCTGGTCACCCCGGCCGAGCTGGGCCTCGGCGAGGCCACGCCATGACCGAGGCCCCTGCCCTCCAGGTCGAGGGGGTGACCAAAGTCTATCCCGGCACGGTGGCGCTGAAGGGTGTCGACTTCACCGTGCATCGCGGCGCGGTCAACGTCCTGGTCGGCGAGAACGGCGCCGGCAAGTCGACGCTGATGAAGATCATCGCCGGGGTCGAGCAGCCGACCGAGGGCCGCATTCTGGTCGATGGCCGGCCGGTGGTGCTATACAGCCCGAAGGACGCGGTGCGACAGGGTATCGGCATCGTGTTCCAGGAGTTGAACCTCTGCGCCAACCTGTCGGTGGCCGAGAACATCTTCATGGCCCGCGAGCTGACGGGCGGGCTGCGCGGCATCGACCATCGCGGTCAGAACCGGCGGGCGGCAGAGCTGCTGCGTCGGCTCGAACACGATATCGACCCACGCGCCCTGGTCGGTGACCTCGGCATCGGCCAGCAGCAGATCGTCGAGATCGCCAAGGTCCTGTCGCAGGACGCCCGCATCCTGATCATGGACGAGCCGACCTCGGCCCTCAGCGCCGCCGAGGTCGAGATCCTGTTCCGGGTGATCGCCGAGCTGAAGGCCCAGGGCGTGGCCATCATCTACATCTCGCACCGGCTGGAGGAGCTGGTGCGGATCGGCAACTTCATCACCGTGCTGCGCGACGGGCGCATCACCGGCCATGAGCCGATGGGCCGGATCGATGTGCCCTGGATCGTGCGGCAGATGGTCGGCTCCGCCATGAAGGACTTCGCGGCGCCGGGGGACCGGCCGCCGGGGCCGGAGGTGTTCCGGGCCGAGGCGATCTGCCTGCCGCGCGCAACCGGCAGCTATGCCGTCGACCACGTCTCGCTGTCGCTGCGGGCCGGCGAGATCCTCGGCCTGTACGGGCTGATGGGCGCCGGGCGGACCGAGCTGTTCGACTGCATCATGGGCCGCCATCCCTATTCCCGCGGCGCGATCTATCTGGACGGCGAGCGGGTGACCGCGCGCGACGTGACCGGGCGGATCCGCCGCGGCCTCGCCATCATCCCCGAGGACCGGCAGCGCGACGGGCTGGTGCCGATCCTGTCGGTGGCCGAGAACCTGACCCTGTCCAGCCTGCGGCGCTTCCTGCGCGGCTTCCATCTCCGCCGGTCGGCGGAGGCTGAAGCGGCACGCCGGTCGATTCGCGAACTTGCGATCAAGGTCTCGGATCCGGGCATCGAGATCAGCGCGCTCAGCGGCGGCAACCAGCAGAAGGTGGTGATCGGCAAGGCGCTGATGACCGGCCCCCGGGTGCTGCTGATGGACGAGCCCAGCCGCGGCATCGATGTCGGCGCCAAGGCCGAGATCTTCCGGGTGATGCGCGACCTCGCGGCCCAGGGGCTCGGCATCCTGTTCGCGACCTCCGACCTCGAGGAGGTGATGGCGCTGTCGGACCGGATCGCGGTGATGAGCAACGGCCGGCTGGTCGAGATCTTCGACCGGGCGACGGCGACCGGGGACCGCATCGTCGCGGCCTCCGCCGCCGGGCACGGGCCCGACCCAACCCTGAGGGAGGCGCGCGCATGATGGCAGCAGACAAGGCGGCCGAGGGCTGGAGCGGCGACGCCATCGCCCTGCATCTGATGAAGCTGCGCACCTTCATCGCGCTGTTCGCGGTGCTGGTCGTGTTCTCCATCATCGCGCCCAACTTCCTCAGCGCCGCCAACCTGATCCTGATGTCGAAGCATGTGGCACTGAACGCCTTCCTGGCGATCGGCATGACCTTCGTCATCATCACCGGCGGCATCGACCTGTCGGTCGGCTCGATCGTCGGGTTCTGCGGCATGGTGGCGGGCGGGCTGATCCTGCACGGCGTCGACCTGTCGACCCTCGGCTTCGGCTACACGCTGTACTTCAACGTGCCGGAGATCATGCTGGTCACCCTCACGCTGGGGGTGGCGATCGGCGCAGTCAACGGCCTCTTGATCACCCGGCTGAAGGTGGCGCCCTTCATTGCCACGCTGGGCACGCTCTATGTCGCCCGCGGTGCGGCGATGCTGCTGTCCGACGGCAGCACCTTCCCCAACCTCGCGGGCAAGGCCGAGCACGGCACCACCGGCTTCGCCACGCTCGGCGCCGGCACGCTCTTGGGCCTGCCGGTGAGCATCTGGCTGCTGATCCTGGTCGCCGCCGGGGCCGCCTATCTGGCCGCGAGGACGCCGCTGGGCCGGCACATCTTCGCGGTCGGCGGCAATGAGCGCGCGTCCGCGCTGTCCGGCGTCCGGGTCAACCGGGTGAAGATGTTCGTCTATATGTTCTCCGGCTTCTGCGCCGCCCTCGTCGGCCTCATCATCTCCTCGCAGCTGATGGCCTCGCACCCGGCGACGGGCGAGACCTTCGAGCTGAACGCCATAGCCGCCGCGGTGCTGGGCGGCACCTCGATGTCCGGCGGCCGCGGCACGATCGGCGGCACCATCATCGGCGCCTTCGTCATCGGCATCCTGTCGGACGGGCTGGTGATGATGGGCGTCAGCTCGTTCTGGCAGACAGTGATCAAGGGGCTGGTGATCATCGCCGCGGTGGTGGTCGACCAGGCGCAGCGCCGGCTGCAGCAGCGCGTGGTGCTGCGCCGCATGGCGCGCGAGGGCTGAGCCGATGCTGCGCGGCGCCCTGATCGGCTGCGGCTTCTTCGCCGTCAACCAGCTGCACGCCTGGCGCGATGTCGAGGGCGCGGAGATCGTCGCGCTGTGCGACCGCGACCCGACCCGGCTGGAGACTGCGGGTCGAAGCTTCGGCATCACCCGGCTCTACGCCGATGCCGAGGAAATGCTGGCGCGCGAGGCGCCCGACTTCGTCGATATCGCCACGACGGTGCCGAGCCATCGGCCGCTGGTCGAACTCGCCGCCCGGCACCGGGTGCCGGTGATCTGCCAGAAACCCTTCGCCGCCACCCTGGACGACGCCCGCGCCATGATCGCGGCCTGCGAGGCCGCCGGCGTGTCCCTGATGGTGCATGAGAACTTCCGCTGGCAGACGCCGATCCAGGCCGTCCGCGGAGCCATCGCCTCCGGCCGGATCGGCGAAGTGTTCTGGGGCCGCGTCTCGTTCCGCTCAGCCTATGACGTGTTCTCCGGCCAGCCATACCTCGCCGAGGGCAGCCGCTTCATCATCGAGGATCTCGGCATCCACATTCTCGACATCGCCCGCTTCCTGTTCGGCGACGCCACCCGCCTGACTGCCCGGACCCGCCGGGTGAACCCGACGATCCGCGGCGAGGATGTCGCGACCATGCTGCTGGACCACGCCGACGGAGTGACGTCGGTCGTCGACTGCTCCTATGCCACGCGGCTGGCGGCCGAGCCGTTCCCGGAGACGCTGGTCGAGGTCGACGGCAGCGCCGGCACGATCCGCCTGGGCCAGGGCTACCGAATGGTGGTGACCGGCCGCGACGGCAGCGAGACGCTCGACGTCTCGCCCCGCCTCCTGCCCTGGGCGGCGCAACCCTGGCACAACATCCAGGAGAGCGTGGCGGCGATCCAGCAGCATTGGGTCGATTGCCTGCGTGCCGGGCGGGAGCCCGCGACCTCCGGCCGCGACAACCTCAAGACCCTGGCCCTGGTCGAGGCCGCCTATCGCAGCGCCGGGGCCGGACGCACAGTGGATCTCGCGGATCTGGCGTAGTCGGCCGTGCGGCTCACGCATGATGCGTGTAGAGCGCCGCCGACCGGTCGAGGTGGCGCACCATCGCCGCCTCGGCCGCCTCCGGGTCGTGAAGGCGGATGTGGTCAAGGATCTCGCGGTGCTCGGACAAGGTGACGTTCTCCTTGCCCGTCCAGATCAGCATCTCGGTGTGATACTCGCGCAGCCAGCCCAGCATCGCCTCGCTGACCGCTTCGAAGATCGGGTTGCCGGAGATGGCCGCGATCCGGCCGTGGAAGCGCATGTCGGCGGCGATGAAGGCGGCCGGGTCGTCGAGCTTGCCGCTCTGCTCCCGCAGCGTCTCCTCCAGCCCGGCGACATCCGCCGCCGTCGCCTTCTCCGCCGCCTCGCGCACCATGCCGCGCTCGAAGAAGCGGCGCGCCTGCTTGAGGTGCTCGAGGCTGTCGGGCGAGGCGGAGAGCAGCATATGGGCGGAGAGGTCGACCTGCTGGAAGATCGACTTCGCCGTCAGCTGCCGCACCCGGGCGCGCTCGCCATGGCTGATCGTGACCAGGCCCATATTGGCCAGGGCCTGCATCGCCTCGCGGACGGCCGGGCGGCCGACGCCGAACCGATCCATCAGATCCCGCTCCGACGGCATGGCGTCACCCGGCGCCAGTTCTCCGCGGGTGATCATGGTCCTGAGGCGATCAAAGATCTCGTGCCACAACTTTCTTCGGAGGATGGGTTCGATCGATTCCCTCACGCGATACAATCTCCTGTCGGCCACTCGATCCCGCGGGCCGGCTTTACGTGGCGCAATGATCATACCACCAATACGGACAATGCTGCCGCTCGATCGCGGCGATGGTCTGATGTGCAAAGGCTGGCGACAGCTACGCTTTGTGATCGTCTGCGAACTGCCGCGCCGCAAGTAGCACCGGCATCAGCGCCTGCCCCCGATCGGTGAGGCGATATTCGACCCGCGGCGGCTGCTCGCCGAAATCTGATCTGACGATCAGCCGGTCTTCCTCCAATTCGCGCAGATGCTGTGTCAGCATCTTCTGGGACACGCCCGGAATATCCCGCAGCATTTGCGAACTTCGTAAAACCTCGTCTGCATAAAGTCGAAACAGGATCGGCAGTTTCCAACGTCCGCTGATCAAGCGCAGGCACCGGGTCACAAGGGCAACTGTACCGTCCGGCCCCAGGCAAGCGCGCCTGTCTTCTACAGGAATAGGCACCTTTTGGTGCGTTCTTGCGGTGTCCATAGCGATTTTCCTACATCCAGCTTCTCGCAGCCTATGGAGTTTGGCCATGGATTTACAGCTGGATGGAAAGGTTGCCCTCGTGACCGGGAGCAGCAAAGGAATCGGCGAGGGCATCGCAAAGGGGCTCGCGCGGGAAGGCGCCGTCGTTGTCGTCCATGGCCGTGATCAGACACAGGCGACCGATGCGGCAGACCAGATCCGAGCTGAGGGCGGCTGGGCGCATGTCGTGACCGGGGATCTGACGGATGCCGCACAGGTGATCGCGATGATCGATGCGGTCCGGTCCCTTGCCGGGAATATCGATGTCCTCGTCAACAATGCCGGAGGTTCGGGCGACGGCGCGGACTGGAGCACGACCGCGCCTGAGGCCTGGGCCTCGGTCTATGATCGCAACGTACTGGCAGCCGTGCGCGTGATCACGGCGGTATTGCCGCATATGCGCGCGGCAAGATGGGGGCGGATCATCAACATCTCCAGCCTCGCGGGGCTTATGCCGCCGCCCGTAAATCCGGACTACTCGGCCGCCAAGGCGGCGATGACGGCCATGTCCGCGTCGTTGGCAAAGGCCGTCGCTGCCGAGGGCATCACCGTCAACACGATCTCTCCCGGCACGATCCACAGCGCCAAGCTCGACATGAAGTTTCGAGAAGTCGCGGCGATGCGCGGCATTGAACTGGATGCGCCTTGGGCGGACGTGGAAAGGGCTGTGCTGCCCCTTTTCGCCGAAGTCCCGGTTGGGCGGGTCGGCACGCTGGTGGAGATCGCCGATGCCGTCGCGTTCCTAGCCAGCCCGCGCGCGGCCTACATCACCGGCTCCAACATTCGATTGGACGGCGGCATGCTTCCGACGACCTGAAGCCCTCAGCCTGCCGGGGCCTTCGCCCGAGACGCGATTCGGCGAGAAAGCCATGGCGACTCATACTCATATGGACGCACAGGCAGATCGCGCGCACTTGCAAGCATTGCGGT
Organism: Inquilinus ginsengisoli; assembly: GCF_031453975.1. NCBI lineage: Bacteria > Pseudomonadati > Pseudomonadota > Alphaproteobacteria > Rhodospirillales > Rhodospirillaceae > Inquilinus > Inquilinus ginsengisoli. The sequence goes on along the minus strand of NZ_JAVDPW010000011.1, from coordinate 18,792 downwards.
GGTCGCCACATTGACGCGGTTGGCGAACGTCTCGGGCAGAGCCTCGTTGTCGCGTTCGACAGCCTGGTAATGCCCGCATGTCACGTCGGCTCGCACGGTCTTGGCGCGCCAATACGATCTGGTCGCCTGCCGTCGAGACGATGTCGACCGAATGGCCGCTCTGCACCTTCTTCATTTGGGGACGGGGCGAGCCGCCGGGCCAGGGTGAGGCTGAGACCCGCGCCGACGGCGAGGCAGGCGGCGATGCAGAGGATGGCGACGATAAAGGCTTGGGTGATGGCCGCCGGATCGGTGCGCGCGCCGAGGACGGTGTAGAAAATCCCGCCGATCACCGCGACGCTGAGCGCGGTGCCGACCTGCAGGGTCGAGCTGGCGACGCCGGCGATCATGCCGGAAAAGGCCGGCGCGACGCGGCCCGTCACCATCCGCATCAGGGTCGGCAGCGCGAGCCCTTGTCCGAAACCGATGACGAACAGGAGGACGGCCAGCGGCACGGGCGCGGGCGACACGCCGGTCGGTGTCGCCACGATGGCCCAGACCAGGCCGGCAAACCCGACGGCCTCCAGCCCCATGCCGACCGGATTGACATAGGCGCCGAGGATGCGCCTGCAGAACGGAGTCGACAGCGGCCCCAGCAGGAATCCCGCACCGAACGGCAGGAAGACCAGGCCGGCGTCCAGCGCGGTCGCGTGCAGCGCCTCCTGCAGATAGACCGAGAACAGCAGGAAGAAGGCCGCGATCGCGTAGAACAGCAGCGCAATCAGCAGTGCGCGGCCCAGCCCCGGTGCCCGCATGGCCGCCGGATCGAGCAGGGGCGTGCCGCCCGCCTGCGCCAGCCGGGTCTCATAGCGCCAGAAGAGCCACGCCAGCACCGGCGCCGCCATCAGCGACAGCCAGGACCAGAGCGGCCAGCCCGCCTCACGCCCCTCGATCAGCGGCACGATCAGGGCGCCCAGCGTCACCATCGACAACGCCGTGCCGCCAAGGTCCAGCTTGCGCGCGTCCGGCGCGCGCGTTTCCTTCAGCAGGGGAAGGCCGAACAGCAGGACCAGGATCGCCACCGGCAGGTTGACAAGGAAGATGGCCCGCCAGCCCAGGCCCATGAGATCGAGCGAAATCAGGATGCCGCCCAGCGCCTGGCCGACCACGGCGGCCAAGCCGAAGACCGCGCCATAGAGGCTGAGCGCGAGCGGCTTTTCCGCTTCGGGGAAGATTGCCTGCACCGAAGCGAGCGCCTGCGGCGCCATCACGGCCGCCGTCACGCCCTGCAAGGCGCGCCCGGCGATCAGCGCCCAGGGCGACCACGCAAGGCCGCACAGCAGCGATGCCGCGGCAAAGCCGATCAGCCCGATAAAGAACACCCGGCCGCGACCATAGAGATCGCCAAGACGCCCGCCGGTGATCAGCGTCACGGCATAGAGCCCGGCATAGGAGGAAATGACGAGCTGCTCGGCGGAGGACGCGGCGCCCAATTCCCCACGGATCGAGGGAAGTGCGACATTGACGATGAAGAAGTCGAGCGGCGGCAGGAAGGCTCCGACCAGCAGGATCACGAACATGGCCCAGCGGCGCGGGTCGAGTGCGGCACCATCACCCGCCGTCGCCGACCCGTCCCGGGCCGGCCCGACGGCTGTCGCGTTGCCGCCGCTCAAAGGGGTGTCGCCAGGCTGCGCTGCGGCTTGACGGCCGTGCAAAGATCCACGTCTGCCATCACCCGCGCCGTTTCCGGCGAGGCCAGCGCCGTTTCCATGGCGGCCTCGTCCCGGAAGACACAGATCGCGACGGCGATCAGGCCGCCGCCATCCCCCTGCGGAAAGAAGCCGGCGAGGCTTTCGAGCCCGTAGGGTCCCCAGCATTCGCGCACGAGCGGGAAATGGACGTCGATCCAATGCTCGCGGTCGAACGGCGTGTCGGCATGTCCGGCATAGGTCACGTACATGGTGGCCATGGTGGGCGTCCTCAGTCTTGAGTGTCGAAATCGGTGGCGATGGAGATGTCGCGCCAGGCGGCGATGTCGGCGCGGAATGCGTCCAGCTTCCGCTCCGCGATCGCGTGGGCTCTCGGCCCGAGCGGCAGGTGCAGCGGCGGATGCTCGGAATCGATGGCCTGCAGCATCACGGCGACGGCCTTGGCGGGATCGCCCGCCTGCCTGCCGTTGTTGGTCTGGCGATACTGCCGCGCCATGCCGGCGTAGGCGGCGATCTCCCGCGCCGCGGTGGCGATCGAGCGCCCGAGAAACTCGGTGCGGAAGGGGCCGGGCTCGACGATGATCACGTTCAGTCCCAGGGGACGCAGTTCGTCCGCGAGCGCTTCGGACAGGCCTTCCACCGCGAACTTGGTCGCGTTGTAGATCCCAAAGCCCGCAGAACCGGCGATGCCGGCGCCGGAGGACAGATTGACGATGCAGCCTCTCTCGCGCTTGCGGAGCGCCGGCAGCGCGGCGCGGGTCGTCTCGATCAGGCCGAACACGTTGGCCTCGAACACCGGTCGGTATTCGCCGGGCTCCGCCTCCTCGATCGCCCCGATGAAGCCAAAGCCGGCGTTGTTCACCAGGACATCGAGGCCGCCGAAGGCGCTCTCGGCCAGCGCGACCGCCTGTGCGGCGGCGCCGGGCTGCGTGACGTCGAGCGATAGGCCGCGCACCGTATCGGGGTAACGCTCGCACAACGCCTGCAAGGCGTCGGTCGAACGCGCGGTGGCGACAAGGCGGTCACCACGCCCGGCGACCGCTTCGGCAAGTAGCTTCCCCAAGCCGGACGAACATCCGGTAATCAGCCAGGTTTTCATCAGGTCCTCCTGCAATGCGTTGGACGAGCCGGTTCACGCGCGGCTCGCCGGGCGGCTGGCAATTCCAAGCCCGCACCAGGTGGATTTAGGTGATCAGATCTGTACGATAAGTGACAATGCTGCACGGTTTCCGTTCACTTTTGTGGATCAGCACTATGGAATGGCGCGATGGAGTGGAGTGACGTCCGGATTTTTCTGGCCATAGCCCGTTCCGGCACGCTGGGCGCCGCCGCCCGCGCGCTTCATCTGAGCCATCCGACGGTCGGGCGCCGCCTTCGGGCCCTCGAACAGGCAACCGGCCATACGCTGTTCCAGAGAACCGCCGACGGTTTCATCCCGACCGAGGAGGGCAACGCCATCATCGCCATGGCGGAGCAGATGGAGGAAGGCGCCCTGGCCTTGGAACGGCGGCTCGCCGGGCAGGAACAAAACCTTCAGGGCAGCCTGCGCATATCGTCCGCCGACTGGTTTGGCGCCTACGTCCTGCCGCCGATCATCGCTGATTTTGCGAAGGCCTATCCCCTGGTCGATGTCGAGATCCTGACGGGCACCCGCCTGTTCAGCCTCGCCCAGCGGGAGGCCGACATCGCGTTCCGGATCGTCCCGTTCAACACGCCCGATGTCGTGCAGCGACGGCTGACCCGATTGGCCTATGGTGCCTACATCGCGGCGGACTCCCCCGAGCCGGCCTATGGCGATGGAGCCGGCTTCCGGCTCATCACCCACGACACGTCGACGGGCCAGTTCCCGGATATCGCCTGGCTCGAGGAGAGCTTCCCGAACGCGAGGCCCATCCTGCGTTCGAACAATCGGAACGTGCAGGGGCGCATGTGCAGATCAGGCATCGGCATCGCCGTTCTGCCGCAGGTGGTCGGCAGTCAGATCGCGGGCCTGCGCCGGCTCAACCTGCCAGCGGAGCCACCCGGCCGGGACATCTGGATGGGCTATCATCGTGATATGAGGCGTCTTCACCGTCTGCGAGCCTTCATCACCACGGTGACCAGTCACATCGCGGACGCGCAGTCCTGACCCGAAGCGCTGGAGCCGGGAACGTTGGCTCTGGTTCGATCGTCGACGCACTCGTCCTGGCTCGACCTTCTGCAACGGACCAAAGGCGCCTTTGAGCGACAAGCATCGCCCCAGACCACATTGACCGTTGGCCTAGACTCGCGCTATTGTCATGATAATACGTATTATCATGAGATCAACCGATGGCGAAAGGCGGGCGGCTGACCCAGCGCGACATTGCCAGGCTTGCGGGGGTCAGCCAGGCGACCGTGTCGCTCGCGCTCAACCGCCGCGGCGACAGCTCGGCCCGGATCCCGGAGGAGACACGTCGCCGGGTCCTGCAGGTGATCCTCGACACCGGCTATGTCGCCGACCCGGTGGCGCGGCAATTGGCCGGGCGGCGCAACCAGCTGCTCGGGGTCTTCACCTACGAGATGGTGTTCCCGACCGGCCAGGCCGATTTCTACATGCCGTTCATGCTCGGCATCGAGGCGACGGCGGAGCGGCTGGGCCTCGATCTGCTGCTGTTCACCAGCGCCCCGGTGATCGAGGGCCGTCGCCGCATCTTCCACGAGAACAACCGGCTGCGCCTGGCCGATGGCTGCATCCTGCTGGGCCGGACGCTGGACCGGGACGAGCTCACCCGACTGGTCGGCGACCGCTATCCCTTCGTCGCCATCGGCCGCCGCGACGATGCCGGCGGCCCGGTGCCCTATGTCGGCGCCGACTATGCCACCGCGACCGTCGCCCTGGTCCGCCGGGCCGTGGCGCTGGGCCATCGCCGCCTGGCCTATGTCGGGTTCGGCCGCGGGGCCGAATCCTCCGACGACCGCTGGGCCGGCTTCAGCCGCGCCGTCGCCGAGACCGGGCTGCAGGCCATGCACGAGCCCAGCCAGGGCCGCGACCCGGTCGAGTTGCTGGAAGCCCTGCTGGCGGCCGGCGTCACCGCCGCCCTGGTCGAGGATCTGGCCGATGCCGCGGCGCTGGAGCAGGCCGGGCGACAGCGCGGCCTGTCCATCCCGCGCGACCTGTCGCTGGCCGCACTGGGCAACCCGACGCGGCCGACCGCGAGCGACGTCGCCTTCACCAGCTTCCGCATCCCGCGCGAGGAGATGGGCGCGCAGGCGGTGGAGGTCCTGACCCTGGTGATGGACGGCAAGCCGGAGGGCCGGCAGCGACTGCTGCCCTGCGAGCCGGTCGAAGGCGACACCCTTGGTCCGGCGCCCGGTGGACGCCGCACCGGCAAATCGAAAGGACCACGCAGTTGACCCTGGAATTCGATGCGGATGTGCTGGTGGTGGGCGGCGGCCTCGGCGGGGTCGCCGCGACGCTGGCGGCGCTGAAGGCGGGCCGGTCGGTGGTCCTGACCGAGGAATACGACTGGCTGGGCGGCCAGCTGACCAGCCAGGCGGTGCCGCCGGACGAGCATTCCTGGGTCGAGCGCTTCGGCGTCACCGCCAGCTACCGCGCCCTGCGCGACGGCATCCGCGACCATTACCGCCGCCACTATCCGCTGACCGAAGGTGCACGCGCCTGGCGCGACCTCAACCCCGGCGCCGGCTGGGTCAGCCGGCTGTGCCACGAACCGCGGGTCGGCCTGGCGGTGATCGAGGCGATGCTGGCCCCGTGGCGCGGCTCCGGCCGCCTGCAGGTGCTGCAGCCCTACCGGCCGGTCGCGGCGGATGTCGACGGCGACCGGGTGCGCGCCATCCGCCTGGCGCATCGCGACGGCGGGCCGGACATCGTCGCCTCCGGCCGCTACGTGCTGGACGCCACCGAGACCGGCGACCTCCTGCCGCTGACCGGCACCGAATACGTCACCGGCTTCGAATCCCGGTCCGAGACGGGCGAGCCCAGCGCACCCGAAACGGCGCAGCCGCTGAACATGCAGGCGGTGTCGATCTGCTTCGCGCTCGACCATGTCGACGGCAACCATGTCATCGACCGCCCGGCCAACTACGCCTTCTGGCGCGACCACCGGCCGGAGTTCTGGGGCGGCCCGCTGCTGGGCTGGCGGTCGCCGCATCCGCGCACGCTGGAGATCGTCGAGCGCAGCTTCACCCCGAATCCGGATGACGATCCGCTGGCGGTCAATGCCGACCAGCGCCTGAACCCGGGCGATGGCAACCTGTGGACCTTCCGGCGCATCGCCGCCCGCCGCAACTTCACCGGCGGCACCTATGCCAGCGACATCACCCTCGTGAACTGGCCGATGATCGACTATTTCGAGGGGCCGGTGTTCGAGGTGCCGGAGGCGGAGGCGAAGCGCCACCTGGCCGGCGCGGCGGAGCTGTCGCGCTGCGTCCTGTACTGGCTGCAGACCGAGGCGCCGCGGCTGGATGGCGGCGCCGGCTTCCCGGGCCTGCGCCTGCGCAGCGACGTCACCGGCACCATCGACGGCCTGGCCCAGGCCCCCTACATCCGCGAATCCCGCCGCATCCGCGCCGAATACACCGTGGCGGAACAGGACCTGTCACTGGCCGTGCGCGGCACCCGCGGCGCGGTGCGCTATCCCGACAGCGTCGGCGTCGGGATGTACCGCATCGACCTGCACCCCTCGACCGGCGGCGACAACTACATCGACGTCGGCTCCTGCCCGTTCGAGATTCCGCTGGGTGCCCTGCTGCCGCGGCGGATGGAGAACCTGCTGCCGGCCGGCAAGGCGATCGGCACCACCCACATCACCAATGGCTGCTACCGGCTGCACCCGGTGGAATGGAACATCGGCGAGGTCGCCGGCCATCTCGCGGCCTGGTGCCTCGACCACGGCCTGCCGCCCCGCGCGGTGCGGGCCCGGCCCGACCGGCTGGCCGCGTTCCAGGCCCGGCTGGAGGCCGAGGGCGTCGAGCTGCACTGGCCGGAGGTCGCCGGCTACTGACGCCCCCGGATCACCCGGACTCTCAGGGAGGAACCCATGACGCTCAAACAGCGCATCGTCGTCACCATCGCCGCCGGGCTGCTCGCCGCCGCCACGCCCATCACCGCCCCGGCCCGGGCGGAGGGCATCGCGTTGCGGATGACGATCTGGACCGGCAACAAGGCCCATCTGCAACTGCTGGACGACATCGCCGCCGCCTACCGGAAGGACCATCCCGAGATCGCGTCGATCACCTATGAGACCCTGCCCTTCGACGGCTACACCACGGCGCTGACGACGCAGATCGCCGGCGGCAACGCCCCGGACCTGGCGTGGATCCTGGAGAATTCCGCGCCGGACTTCGTCTCCTCCGGCATCCTGCTGCCGCTGCAGGACACGCTGCGCGGCACCGCGGGCTACGGCTATGACGACCTGCTGCCCAGCGCCACCGCGCTGTGGCGCCGTGACGACGCGCTGTACGCCTATCCGTTCTCGACCTCGCCCTTCGGCATCTTCGCCAATCTCGACCTGGTGAAGCAGGCGGGGGCGAAGGCGCCGGCGGACCGCATCGCGGCGGGGGAATGGAGCTGGGCCAACGCCATGGCCGACGCCGCCGCGGTCCACGCCGCGACCGGCAAGGCCGGGCTGGTGGTCCGCGATTTCGACTACAAGCTGTGGGACAACCTCGCCACGATCTGGAACGGCTGGGGCGCCGCGCCGTGGAGCGCCGACGGGAAGACCTGCGGCTTCGACCAGCCGGCGATGGCCGAGGCGATGCGGTTCCTGCACAAGGCGGTGTTCACCGACCAGGCGATGCCCGGCCCGGGCGCGCCGGCCGACTTCTTCGCCGGCGACGCGGCCATGACCATCACCCAGATCAGCCGTGCCGCCCTCCTCAAGGATGGCGCCTTCGCCTGGGATCTGGTGCCGCTGCCGAAGGGGCCGGCCGGCGACTATGCCGTGATCGGCCAGGCCGGCATCGGCGTGTTCAAGGCCGGGCCGAACCCGGAAGCGGCGGCATCCTTCCTGGCTTTCCTGACCAACCCGGAGAATTCGGCCCGGCTGGCGCAGTACTTCCCGCCGCCGCGCAAGAGTCAGCTGGTCGTCGACCTGCTGGCCAAGGCCAACCCGATGCTGAAGCCGGGGCAGATCGAGGCGGTGGTGGTGCGCGGCATCGAGATCGGCGCGGTCAAGCCCAGCCACACCGGCAACGCCCAGATCGCCCAGGTGGTGCGGGCCGGGCTGGACGCGCTGTGGCAGCCCGACGCCGATGTCGACGCGGCGCTCGGGGCGGTCTGCGGCCGCATTCGGCCGCTGCTGGCGCGCTGACGATGCCGGCCAGGGTCTCCGCCATCACAGCTCCTGCCGTGCAGGCCGCGGCGCCTCGCGCGCCGTTCTGGACGATGCGCCGCCGCGATGCCCTGGCCGGCTACCTCTTCGTCGCGCCGCAGTTGGTCGGCGTCGCGCTGTTCGTGCTGATGCCGCTGGCGCTGGTGGTCTGGTACAGCCTGCATGAATGGAACGTCCTGGCCGGCAGCTTCGACTACACCGGCCTGCAGAACTACCAGGCGCTGCTCGAGGATCCTGAGCTGCCGGGCGTGCTGCGCGCCACCGCGCTGTTCTCCGCCGGCCTGGTGGTGCTGAACCTCAGCCTCGCACTGCTGCTGGCGGTGCTGGTGAACCAGCGGCTGCGCGGGATGACCGTGTTCCGGGCCCTGTTCTTCTCGCCCGTCGTGGTGTCGCTGGTGGCCTGGACCATCGTCTGGGGCTTCCTGCTGCAGAAGGACGGCGGCATCAACGGCATCCTGGCGATGTTCGGCGTCGCCGGCCCCAACTGGCTGCGCGGCGAGACCACGGCCCTGCTGTCGGTGATCGTGGTCCAGGTGTTCAAGAATGTCGGGCTGAACATGGTGCTGTTCCTGGCGGCGCTGCAGACCGTCCCGCGCGACCTGTACGAGGCGGCGCGGATCGAAGGCGCCGGCCGGTGCGTCCAGTTCCGCCGCATCACCCTGCCGCTGATCAGCCCGACCCTGCTGCTGGCCTCGATCATCACCATCGTCGGGTCGCTGCAGGTCTTCGCCCAGATCGCGGTGCTGACCCAGGGCGGGCCGGGCATCTCGACCACCGTGCTGGTCTACTACCTGTACCAGCAGGCCTTCCAGTTCCACGCCTTCGGCTACGGCTCGGCGCTCGCGGTGCTGCTGTTCGCCATCGTCGCCGTGCTCACCCTGCTGCAGTGGCAGCTGCGCCGGCGCTGGGTGTTCCATGAAAGCTGACCTGTCGCCGCGGGCCCGCCTGGCCGTCTATGGGCTGGCGTGCGTTCTCGCCATCCCCTTCGTGTTCCCGACCTGGTGGATGGTCACCTCCTCCTTCAAGCCGGTGCAGGAGATCTTCACCTTCCCGCCGGCGCTGCTGCCGCGGCGCCTGGACCTCGACGCCTACCGACAGGTGTTCGCGCTGCAGCCCTTCGCCCTGCAGTACTGGAACAGCCTGTACATCGCCGCGGTGGTGACGCTGGGCACCATGGCGGTGGCCTCGCTCGGCGGCTATGCCTTCGCCCGGATCCGCTTCCCCGGCCAGAACCTGGTGTTCATGATCGTGCTCCTGGCCCTGCTGGTGCCCGGCGAGGTCACGATCGTGCCGCTGTTCCGCTTCTTCCTGCGGCTCGGGCTGGTCAACACCCACTGGCCGCTGATCCTGGTGCCGATCCTGGGCGCGCCCTGCGTGCTGGCCACCTTCATCATGCGGCAGTTCTTCATCACCCTGCCGCCGGAGCTGGAGGAGGCAGGGCGGATCGACGGGCTCGGCCGCTTCGGGCTGTTCTGGCGTATTGCCCTGCCGCTGTCCCGGCCGGCGCTGGGCGCCGTCGCCATCTTCACCTTCCTGCACAGCTGGAACCTCTATCTCGAACCGATCGTCTACCTGTCCTCGCCGGGCAAGTTCACGCTGCCGCAGGCCCTGACCCAGTATGTCGATGCCTATGGCGGGCCGATGTGGAATGTCCAGCTGGCGGCGGTGACGCTGACGGCACTGCCGGTGCTGGTGGTCTTCGTGATCGCCCAGCGCCAGTTCATAGAAGGCCTGGCCCATGGCGGCTTGAAGGGATGAGCTTCGGCGACAACCTGCGTGCCCGGTGCGCGGCACCGCCAGGCCACGAGATGATATGGTGTCAGCGTTGCGATTGCGGGCGATGGGTCCCCGACGACCCGGACTCGGCTGGAGCGCGCGACATCCGGACATGGCCCTGTCTTCTCCGAAGCGGACATCGAGCCGATCTACCCGGCTGAGCCGATACCGGCTCGTTGCCCCTTTGGCGACTGATCAGCCCGGCGGGACGGTGCCCGATAGGGTGCCAATCCCGGCGGGCCAGGCACTGCCCGCCGTGCGGTACGCGCCGGTCGCGGCGGCCAAACGCTTGCTGTCGGCTGCCAGCTTCTCGACCCCCACCCAGCGGTTCCAATCCGGCGCGATGCTCCACCCGGCAGCGCCGAGATGGGCCTGAGGCAGTCGATAGTGGAAGACCGGGCGGGCGGCGATCTTCTCATAGGGCAACTTCGTCCGCACCCGCGGCGCGTCCAGACTCAGGAACAGCGGCAGCAGGTCGAGGCCGCGGTCGCGCGTCGGATTGGCCGCAAGATAGTCGTCGATCAAGGTGGATTGGTCGGGCCGGTAGTCGGGCGCCGCGATCCGATGCAGGAATGCCGGTGGGTAGGGTGGAGGCAGATGCCGTTCCAGGCGCCTTCGCCCGTCCGCGATCTCCCGACGCAGCCAGGATTCCATCAGCCCGAACGCCACCATCACCGCAATGATCCGATGGAGGTCCGCGGCCGGCGCCTCGATGTTGAAATGCAGGCCCAATGACCCGAATAGCGTTGCGCCGCGCCCCCGGGCACCGGCCGCGCGCAGCGCATCCAGGATGCAATCGACCTCCGCCAGGCGTTCGATCGGCAGGGGCGGTATAATCAGTTCGCGCGGCACCGCGCCGGACACCAGCCATCCCAGCCCTGCGGCGGCCGTCGGTCCGATGCGGACGGGGAGGGTTTTTCCGTGCCGCTGCGGATGGGTGTAGCGCAGATCAAGTTCCACCGCCAAGTCGCCCAGGACACTGCCCCGCACCGCGAAGGCATGGGCATCCTCTTCAACCATTTGGCCGCCGACACCTGCGGCCAAGGCCTGCGCCGTGCGCCGGGCGCTGGGGCCCATGAACTCGATCTCGATTCCGACCCGGCGTCCGACATCTGATCCCAGGGCGGGAAGCGCCTGGAAGGGTGCGGAGGAATCGGTGCGCGGCACGGGCCTTCTGGCCCCCATTCTGTTTGAAGGGAGGGTGTCCTGGACCATGTGGGCGGTCAGATAGCCATGTTGAAGGAGATGGGGCGTCGTGTCGCCATGTCGCGCTGATCGCGATATCGGCCATCACCACGCCATCCCCAAAGCGGACGGCCATCTCAGCGACGGCATCGGGAACGGCGACCCGCTACTTTCCTTGGGTCAAGGTCATCTCGAGCAGCTTCTCGTCCCCGGCGGCGAGATCGACCATGGCCTCGGCGCGTCGGCTGTCGTCGGCGACCGCCGAGACATGCCAGCGGCCGGCCGGCAGGATGGCTTCCAGCGAGCGGCTGCTGCCGCCCGCGAACGCCGCGGGGCCCGGGCTTCCGTCGGCGGCGACGGGATGGAACTCGAAGACGATGTTCATCGGCGCCGCCGCCCCCTCCTCCGGCGACGCCGATACGCCGAGGCGCCCGGCCTGCAGGTCGAGCCGCACCGTCTCCTCGGTGTCGGGCGCGACCACGATGTCCCGCTCGGCCGTCGCCACCCCGCTCTTCACTGCGATGTGCCAGCGGCCGGGCAGCAGCGGCACGGTCGGGTTGGCGATGGGCTGGTCCTGCATCAGGGCCGTTCCCTGGGCGATGCCGATCGCATCCACCGCCGTGACGGTCCAGCTCGTGTCGCGCCAGTCGGTGAGGGGTTCGGCGCCGGGACCGAGGGCGGCGGCGAGGATCCGGCTGCCGGTCGGAACCACGATGCGCGCCTCCCGCTGCGCGCCTTCCTCGATCTCGACATCGCGGAGGACGGCGGTGCCGGCGACGGCGAGTTCGACGCGGTATCGGCCGGTGGGCAGGACGAAGAGCGGCGCCGCCTCCTGCACCGCCTCGGCCGCGGTGGTCCCGTCCGGTGCCAGCGCGCGCCAGGCCAGGCCGCGCCAGTCGGTCAGCGGCTCGCCGTCCTCCGCCAGCGCGGCCGACAGCTTCAGCTCACCCAGCCGCAGGCTGAGGGCAAGATCGAGCGGGTGGCCCGCGGCGACCGTCACCTCCTGATCGGACCGCCGCCCCTGATGCTCCACCGCGAGGCGGTAGCGCCCGGCCGCCAGCAGCAGCGCGGGCCGGGCCACCGCCGGCACCTCGACCGCCGCCTGGCCGTCCAGCGGCGTCAGCGTCCAGCGCAGCCCCTCGCCGATCGGCTCGGCCCCCTTATACGGCACCGCCTGCGCCTTGAGGCGCCCCGCCGCCAACGGCACCTCGATCCGGGCCGCCTCGCCGGAAAGCTCGACATCGCGATGCGCTGCAACATTGCCGACCGCGGCCTCGATGGCGTAGCGGCCCGCCGGCACCGTCAGCTCCACCAGGCTGGTCCGGCCTTCGTAGCGGAAGGGTTCAGGCCCTTCCCCGCCGGCGACGCGCCAGTCGATCGCGAGATCGGAGACGGGACCTTCCCCCGGAATGACGGCGACGACGCTGACCCGCGCCGCCTTCACCGGCTCCGGCACCTCGACCGGCGCGGGCGCTTCCACCGGAGGCGCGGACGCTTCCGCTGGAGGCGGCTCGGCCCGGGCCGGCGCGGGCTCCGGAGCCGTCGCCGCGCGCGCGGCGCTGTCCAGGGTGGCGAGCAGGCTGTCGGCATCGGCCGCGGTGCGATAGGCGCCGCCGCCGGCCGAGGCGATGCAGGACAGCTGCTGCTCGTCCTTCGCCTCGACGGCGAAGCCGATGACATGCACCGACAGCGCCGCATCGGCCGCGCGCAGGGCGGCGGCCACGGCACAGGGGTCGGGATGGCAAGTCTCGATCCCGTCGGTCACCAGGATGATGGTGCCGCCCCCGCCCGCGGCCCGCAGCATGCCGGCGGCCTGCTGCAGCGAGGCGGCGAGCGGGGTCTTGCCGCGGGCGCGCAGCGTGGCGAGCCGCCGGCCCAGCGCCGCCGTGTCGGGCGGACCGATCGGCGACAGCACCTCGATGTCGCCGCAGTCGCCGCTGCGGCGATGGCCGTAGGCGACGAGGCCGACCGGCGCGGCCCCGGGCCAACGCGCCAGCATCTCGCCCAGCACGCCGCGCGCCGCGTCGAGCCGCGGGACGCCGCCGATCGCGGCGCTCATGCTGCCGGAGGAATCGATGACGATGACGGTCGGCCGCGGCGTCTCCGCCCGCGCGGCGGCGAACGGCAGGAGCGATGCGAGCAGCACGAGGCTTCGCCACGCCATCGCGCGGATCCTCGAGGCGCCGCTCATGGCGGCGAGAACCGGAACGCGGCATCGTCGACCACCGGATCGGCGACGGGATCGAAGGTCGTCGTGCTGCGGTTGATGCCGCCGCCCGGCGGCGTGTCCTGAAGGATCCTGCGGATCAGAAGGCTGTCGCGGTCGATCCACAGCGTCGCCGGATATTCGCTCGACACGTAGCTGGTGCCGTATTTCTCGCGGACGATGCCGCTGAGCTTGACGTGGTCGCGCCCGCCGATCCGCTCGGTGCCGTCGAGCCGCAGATCCTCGAGGCTGTGCAGCGGGCCCTGCAGCCCCGCCGATCCGAACAGCAGCCCGGGAACCAGAACCGCGGTTCCCTTGGTGGGCAGCGAGGCCACCGCGAAGGCGTCGATGCCCCTGCCCTTGGGATAGACCTCATGGACCTTGGTCGTCAGCCACCAGGTGTTGAACTCCGCCCCCTCGCACCAGATGACGAAGCGGTCGGCCCCCGCAGCGGGATCCTCGTCGAACTCGAAATAGAATTGCCGCGGCCGTTTGAGCGCCGTCTTGAAGCGGTGCCGCTCGCGGGTCTGCACCGCGGTGCCGGAGCCGTATTCGGTGACGATCTCGCCGCTGTCGGAATAGGTGCCGAGGGCGTCATAGGCGGCGGCGACCCGCTGCCACAGCTGGTCGGCTTCCGTCTCCGCCCGGCCCGCGGGCGCGGCCAGCAGGACCGCCAAGGCTGCCAGGACGACTGAAATCCGCATGTCGAGCCCCCAAGAACATCCGGATGACCGGAACGATGTCCCTCAGCAGGACGGGTTGCAGGCCTTGATCGAAAGGCCGTAGACGCCCGTCGCATCGTCGCCCGGCTTGCGGCGGTCGAACCGCCGGTCGATCGTCATGGTGGTGCCGGAGCGCTGGACGGTGAACTCCGCCGGCCCGTCATTCATCGCGCGCAACATCAGGAACTGGGCGCCTTTGAACGGCAGGGCGTAATCCTGCAGGGTGATCCGCATGGACAGGACCGGCAGCATGAGGACCAGCACCTTGGTGCGCGCATCGTCGAAATCGACCGCCGCCGGCTGCACCTCCAGCCGCAGCGTGTCGCCCCTGAGGTCGCCCCGGACCGGCACGCGGAAGAAGTTCGGCGTGAATCCCGCCCGCACCATGACGCCGCCCTGATCGATGATCGTGGTCAGCGGGTTGAAGTTCGGTATGTCCTGCCCCAGGACCTTCTTGTCCTTCAGCCGCGTCTCGTTCAGCACCTTGATGTCGCCCAGGCCCATCGGATCCTGGCGCACCATCTTCAGCACGGTGCCGTGCGCCAGCTCCGGAAACAGCACGGGAATGGCATTGTCCCAGGACCGGAACGACATCGCGTTGCCCATGATCTCGCCGGTCAGCGCGATCGCATCGCCTTTCGCACCCTTCGGATAGCGCAGGATGATCTCGCCTTTGATCTCGACCGTGTAGGTCCAGTAGAGATTGCCGTACTGGCGGAACTCCGCGGTCATCTTGCCGGTGACCGGCCCCTGGAAGGTCTGGCAGTAGCGCTCGAACATGCGGCTGACCATGAAGGCGCTCAGCGCATAGGCCATCTTGTTGAGCCCGACCGTGAACTCGGTGTTGAAGTGGCCCTTGGCCACATCCTCGCGCATCGGCGCGAAGGTGGTGATGCCCTTCCACGAGGTCTCGACCGCCTCGGTGCCGGACTTGGTGCGCTTGACCGCCGGGATCATGCTGACCAGCTTCGTCGGCACGTTCTCCTTCGCCCAATCGACGAAATAGGCGCCGGGCTGGATCAGCAGGCCGAGAAAGAAGTCGACCGCCTTGAGGCCGTTGATGGCGACATCGAGCTGGTCGCACAGCAGATTCCCGCGCGTCACCTCGGCCAGCACCGTGGAAGCGCGGGCGTTCGCGCGCTTCGCGACGGCGTGCCAGCCCTTCAGGCGCGCCGACAGCCCCATGGTCGCAACCCGCATTTCCGATGCGACGGATTGCAGCGTCACCAGATGGCCCATCCCATTCACCCACTCCGGCGATGCACCCTGGGCGCGCAGGGCCTTCATGGCGTTCTGAAGCTCGGCCAGCTTCGTCTTCGCTTCGTCCTTGGCCGGGCTGGCGGGAAGCTCGTCGAGCTTGCCGGCGACCGCGTCGATGATCGCCTCGGTCGTCTCGGTCAGCTTCTCCGCCTCGGCCTCGATCCCATGCCTGTCGGCATTGTCCTTCTTGGCGCAGTCGGGTTCTTCGACGAGGTCGCTGAGGTCGTCGACCTCGAAGCTGGCCTCGCCCGTCGGCCCCCCCGCGGGGTCGCGGACCTCGACCTCGTGGTTGCCGAACGTCTCCGGCGTGAACTCGGCTTCGAAGCTGCCGTCGACATCGGCGACGACGTCGATCACGGTCGGCGGCAGGATCTCCGACGCGCCGAGGAAGAGGACATTGACCGGGCAGTCATTGTCGGGAATTTCCGCCGGCGCCTCGGCCGGGTCCGGCGGCTCGGCCTTCTGCGGCGGCGTGACCGTGATCTGCAGCGGCTTGCCGTAGAGGCTGGGCGGCGTCACCCCGCGCAGGGTCAGCGGATAGCCGGGAACGGTGGTCAGGTCGTCGAGCTCGGGGAGTCCCGTCACCCCGCCCATCAGGCCCTGGGCGACGACCTCGACGAAGATGCCGGCCTGGCCCGGCGGTCCGGCCGCGTCCGCCGTGCCGGCATGTGCGAACCCGATCGCCAAGCCGGCCATCAAGAGGGCCAGCGCGTGCAGCGTGCAAGGACGGCCGACCATCCTTCCCTCCATCCCCACCCATCGACACACGGCCGAATTCGGATCCTCGGGCGCGGCCGGGTTGTCCATATTTAGCATAATATTTCGCGACTGGCGCCTTGCGGGCGCGCTAAAGAACAAAAAAATCGCTCGTTCCATGTTGCAACCGCCCGAAGGCGCCATGTCGGCATCACGGTGCTTTCGGGCGCGGCCGGACGGCCTTGACGAGCACGACTTATGACCACCTCTATCAGGCGATCGAGAACGGTATCGCGGACCTGAGCGATCCCGCCTTGAAGGACCGGGTGGCATCACTCGTTGAAGGGGCTGGCTCGACGGTCACGCCCGGCACGCTTCGGAGATGCGCCAGGCGGCGCGGCGCAAGCTTCGAAACGAGGACGGAACGCCGGCGTGATCATCTCCGCGCGCTGGCGCAACGCGTCGATGTCGTCGACGGCCAGGAGATTGGTATCGCGGGCTCAAAAAGGGCAGTTGCTGCCAGCGCGGAAACGGCGGCGATTGGCGTTCGCAGTTTCATTCCGGAGTGGCGAGCCGTGATGGATGAAAATGAGTACTACTCATTCGCTGTAACGCTATGAATTGGGCGCATACAGGCTTCCGCTGTCGCGGGAAACTGCCGTGTGCAAGGGACATGGCCAACTGTCCGGAATCGCCGTGCGGAATGTCCTCGGCCTGGGCACACCTTTCGCTGCCGCTCGGTACTCGGTACCGGCAGGAACGCGCCCCTCGGAGAGAGCGTCTGTCCGCCGAGATCGGACCTTCAGCGTCGGGAGCACGGCATACGCCTAAAGGCGTACTTGGATGCGAATCATAAGATGATATGATTTCGGTGCTTCGACCGAGGAAATGAATGTGTTCGGGCCGTCACCCGACACACGGTATAGCGAATAAAGTATTCTTGCCCGTGCTGACGGATCGGGAAGGAACGCTTGAAGCTGGAAAGGCCGCCGCTGCGTGGCGGCCTTTTCCAAGTTAGGCAGCGCAAGCCCCGACCGGACGCACCCTGCGGGATGGCAGGGGACCGATTTTGGCCGCATGCAGCTTAAAGGCGATCTCGGTTCGGTTCCGAGCCTGCAGCTTCTTCATGATCGACCGGATATGCACCTTCACGGTGCTCTCGCACAGGTCCAACTCATAGGCGATAATCTTGTTCGGCTTCCCGAGGGCGACGGCGCTGGCCACGGCAGCCTGCCGCTCCGAAAGGCCGAACATGCTGTGTGCCGGCTGCTGGCGTTCGGGCCGAGCGTGGCCGGGCTTCTGGAATGCACTGGCCGGAACGAAGACTCCCCCGACCAAAGCCAGACACAGCGCCCCGATGGCAACGCTGAGGCTGACGCTTGTCGGGATGTAGCCACGGGCCCCCTGCTCCAGGATCTCGGCGACATAATGGGGATCCTCGTTCTCACCGATCACGATCACGGGGATGTCAGGATGGGTGCTGACCAAGCCATGGAGTTCGTCTTTGAACGACGGATCGCCATCGCCGACCGCACCGTCTTCCAGAAGGATGAGCGAAGTATCGCTCCGATCCGGACTCTGCTCCCACTCGCGGATATCAGCGAAAGCCCGGCCGAGGAACCGGCTGTCGGTCGATGCCAGCGCTCTCGTCAGGGTCTCCCGGCCCAGGGCCCGCCTATCGATGATCGCAATCACAATTAGGTCCAGACCAGGGCGCTCCGCGGCCCGGATCTTGGCAATGAGGTCGATTTCCGGTTCTGCCATCTTGGTGGCGCCGGGAAGCGCATCCGCTCCGTTTTCATTGAAAAGCATAACTTCAGACCTTTGTATTATTTAGACAATATTTCGCTTCCTCTTCATTCGCAGAGCTTCGAAGGCGCTTTTCTTGTTGCTGCTCGCGCTCGTTCGCGGAGTCCGGCGGTGCTGAGAGGCCTATCTGCTCAGCACTGCTGAATTCGAATTTGTATGATATTTTAGACAAAATCAACCTAGGACGATGTAAGCCTTTCGAGGCTGCCTCATCCAAAAGAGGTAGCCGAGGGCCGGTCGCGCAATACCACTCTCATTCGACGGCACCGTGCCGATACGAGACGGCGATCGAGCGGCTTCATCCACAGGATCGATCCCATCCACCGACTTACCGCAAAAGATCATCTTTAGAAACTAAAGATAGCATCGCACAATTGATACAGAACATTAATTATCATGAGATTCACAATTGGATTGTCAATATCAATTACAGCTTAACATGATAGTTTATTCTTGCCATGATAGTTTGCTCTTGCTCTGAAATCTTAGATGACGTCGAGGAAAATCCAGGAACTTCGCGATGAGGACCATCCTATTTATTTGCGCCGCCCTCGGTCCCTCCATTGGTCTTCTGGTGGGGAGCCTTCTCACTGCCGGAGTGTTGGGTGACAGCCGTCCCCCCAGGGAATCCCCAACCGTGGGTCCGGGGGCGGGTCGGAAAGGACTTCGCCGCGGCTGACCTATCAAGCCCGGGTTTGTGTCGTGCACCGATCCCGCCCGGCGAAGACCTGTCGGGGCGCTGTCATGGGAAGAAGGCGGAAGCGGGAGAAGAGCTGAATGTGCGGCATTGTCGGCATCGTCGGGACCAGGCCGGTCACCGGCCGCCTGGTCGAGGCGCTGAAGCGCCTGGAGTATCGCGGCTATGATTCCGCCGGCATCGCGACCCTGGTGGGCGGGCGGATCGAGCGCCGCCGCGCCGAGGGCAAGCTGGCCAACCTGGAGCGGCGGCTGGGCGAGGCCCCGATCGACGGCACCATCGGCATCGGCCATACCCGCTGGGCCACCCATGGCCGGCCGAACGAGACCAACGCCCATCCGCACGCCACCGACCGCGTCGCCATCGTCCACAACGGCATCATCGAGAATTTCCGCGAGCTGCGGCAGGAGCTCGAGGGCCGCGGCCACGTCTTCGCCAC